>CAYUSU010000006.1:0-39481 GCA_964447525.1 uncultured archaeon
CGGTAGTCCCCTATCCCCTCATCAACCGTGCCATCAACGGCAAGGCTGACCACTTCCACGGGACCCGTCTGCCCTGCCCTGTAAACCCTTGCCACGAGTTGCTTTCTTTTGCCAGGGCTGTATGGTTCGTCCAGAATGACAATGTTGGAACCCGCGGTAAGGCTTATGCCTTCCTCTGCGACGTCGGTCGCTATGAGAACCCTTTTGGAGGGATCTTTCTGGAAGGCCTTTATTATCTCGTCCCTTCTTTTCCGCGAGGTTATTCCCCCGTCAATCCTCAGGGCTCCGTAATCCCTGTATCTCCTTTCAAGCCTGTCAACCACGCCTTCTTTCAGGAACGGGCTGTAAACCAGGACCTTCTCCCCCCTTTTGATCATCCTGTCTAATTCTCCGTCCAAAGCCTGGAATTTGGGAGAATCGGTAGTCCTCGCGAGATCTGCAATATCTCCTAAGTATTTATCATCTATGAGATATGGGGCGGTAAGTGCTTTCCTCAGAAGGGTGAGTTTCTGTGTTCCTTCGATATCATCGTTCCTCAGTATCTCATCGTAGATCATCCTCTGTTCCTTGGATAATTCTATTTTCCCGTTTAGCTGTTTCGGGTCCCTCGTGTCCGGGGAATACGTGATTTCTGGAAGATCATAGATATCGGTTATTTTCCGCATGAGCCTCCTGGTTTCTAGGATGGCTCTCAGCACGCTCGGTTTCTTGTAATGAGACATTCTAACGCGCTGTGCTGAGGTCGTTTTCCTTCCCGTCTCTGGATGGATAATCTCCTTGTAAGTGTCCTTTTCAAGAAGCGCAATAAGCTGATAGATGTCCTTCAGGTTGTCCGGCAGCGGGGTTCCCGAGAGCATGCAAAGGTATTCGGCATCGTCAGCAATCTTCTTTATCTGCTCTGAACGGATGGCGTTCGGGTTCTTTACGTTGTGGACTTCGTCAAGGATAACGTATTTGAAACCTGCTTCAGAAAGATTTTTTGTGACGAAATCCTTGTTTTTTGAACTCGCGAAAGCACTATACGTGATCAGGCAGAAATCGGCTTCCTCTAATTTAGAAGGCTTGTTTTTATCAGGTTTTTTCTTCAGTTCGGAAAATGATTTTTCATCATATTTCGTTATCGATAATACGTTCTGCTCCCTTTCCGTGTAATCGCGTATTTTCTTTTTCCAGCTTGACATTACCTGGCTTGTCGGTACAACGACCAGCGTTTTCGCTTTACCTCCTTCCCTGTTCTCTATCTCAAGCTTTCCCGCGATACCCTGAGCGGTTTTTCCCACTCCCATTTCATCCGCTATCAATATCCTTTTCCTGTTCATGAGGAACTGGACCCCTTCCACCTGATAGAACCCGGGGAAATCCACCATTTCCTCCCCGCTATAGCCGTTATTCGCCTCGAGGAAAGGAGTCGGTATGTTATCAGCAAGGCCGGCTATCCCATCTTCGTACATCTGATACAATTCCACCGTGTCTCTTTGCATCTTCTCCAGTACGTTCCTGACGGCTTCTTTCTCGGCTTCGTCCCCCTCGCCCATGTACTCACCTAACAATAACTACTAATAAATAGTTAATTTATATATAAAAACCTTATTCCGAAACTAAATAAAGCTTTCCAGTCTTCTTATCGCTCCTAATCTTTCCTTCGACCCGAGCTTCGCGTTCTTAGTCCCTTCCTGTGTCCAATTTCAACGCCAGCCATTTCATGCACTTCTCTGATATTTGAGAAATAGTTTGATATGTCTACATGAAAATTATTCAAAATATCTCTATAAATGGTTTTTTGACCTTTGTTATAACGTTTTTTAATGAATTTTACGATTTCCATTCTGATTTTATCTTTTTCATCTTCTGTTTTTCTGGCAAATTTTCTTTTGTATTTGATTCCGGATAATTCGTATATCTCTCTTATGCCCCCCGGAAAAAACAATTTCGGTAAACATTTAAACCTTTTCTGTATTTCCTTGTATCTGGGATAATGACCATTTTCAGCTTGTTTTTGAACAAATTTTAATATCATTTTCTTGAGAATTTCTTTGTCTATTCTCCCTCCCATTCTTGCATTTGGCAAATAATATGGATCTATCCCGATTTCTTCGTATATTTCCTTCATGCTTGAAAAGTATGTGTCATGTTTTATTTTGAATTTTCTTAAGATTTCTCTTTTTGTTACGTATTTCCCCTTTTTCATTTCATTTTTGACATAGTTTAGAACAATTTTTCTTATCTTTTCCACCGTTTTGTTTTTGTCAATCGAAACATGGGAATTTCTAATCCAATGTAAATCATTAAGTTCCTTTTTTAATTTGTATCTGGTTAGTAAGTTTTCGATGTCTTTTGCAAATAATATTCTGATATTGGATGGTTTTTTCTTCAGTGACGTTCTGTTGGTGCTGGTCACCAAAAATCCGTATGGGCTGTTCATTTTTTTCATGTAAGCTTTTATTTGGTAAATTTCGTTTCTAAAATAATAATGATATTTTTCGTTCCCGTCATTCCCGATTTTTCCGAATTTCTGATATGCCTTTATTTCTACTGGTATTAGTGTGCAATTGGAATCTTTAAGGATAATGTCCGCCCCACCTCTCGTCTCGGGTCCGATTGATATTTTTTCAATTTTATAGCCCAATTTGGTAAATAATTTTTTACATATTTTTGTTAATAATTCTTCTTTTTTGTATTTTAGGAAAGGATTTGATTCCCTTTTGTACTCGATTCCAGCGATTTGGTATAATTCTTTTATGCTTGAAAATATGGTCTTCAAGTTGGTATTGAATCTTTCATCAATTTCTGTGTATGTGGGATAATAATCCTTCTTGGTTTGCATTCTTACATAATTTATGATGTCATTTTTCAATTTTTCCCTGTTGCGCAATCTTCCATACGGAATAACTTCAGCCAATTTGTATAATTCTTTTATTCCTTCTGGATAATATGTTAAAAATGATATATTGAATTTCCTCTGAATATCATCTATTGTAGGGGGTTTGCCTTTCTTTGCCTGTTGTCTGAAATAACTCAAGATCCTATTTCTGCCTTCTCCTATTGTATTGAAAGGAATTAGTTTTTTTCTGATGCCTGCTGCAACAGATTTTTTCTTATTTTCTTCCGGGGTAAAATCAAAACAGCAACTATCGTATACTTCTTTTATACTATTCGGAAAATAGGTGGACAGAGAAATTCTAAACCTCTCATTAATCGTTCTTATCGAAGGCACAATTCCTGAATTATTATATTCATTTTTAACAAAATCTATCACACTTTTTCTTATTTTTATAAATTCTGTGGAAAAGTTGGAACTCATATTATATATAATAAATATATAGAATATAAATCTATTTGATGGCATTGAAGTATTGTAATCTTTTGATGGCACTGGTTTGTTCTTTTTTGCCTAATTTTGCCTGTTTTATCGCATCTTCTAGAATTTCTATTGTTTTAGAATAAACAGGCAAGTCCACTGGTCTTGGTGTTCCGTCTTTTCCTCCATGTGCGAAAGAGAACTGTACCGGATCCTTCCAGCTGGGTTCCTTTCCGTATATCAGCTTGCTGGTCAGGGCGAGGGCGCGGATGGTCTTCGGACCGATTCCCCTGAAAGAAAGAAGTTCCTCATAATCCCTGGGCTGGAATTCATGCAGGTCCATAAGTTTCGAAAAAACGCGGTTGTCGATCCAGTGATATTTGCTCATTGTCAGATATTTCCTGATCTCACCGAGTCCGTCGTTGACCAGATCAACCGAACAATTCCTCGCTTCTCTGCTTTCCTTCGCTACCATGTTCAGCGCCTTTCCCGTGTGATCACAACATATCGCTTCGTGCGGTTCATCGACGAATGAAGAAACGTTTTCGGAAAGCCAGTGATACCTGCGGGCGTAACGCTTCTCGTTGTTCATCCCCTGCTGGACTACGCACCAGTTTCCCTTTTCAGTGATCAGGAAATTGTGATGGTATAACTGGTATCCGTCCTGTAAAGCTGACGTATCTACCTTCGCGACCATCCTGCTGGTATACTTGAGATGATCTGTTTCGTTATCGCTCAATGGGAATATCTGGCTTAAGCTCTCTATTTCGAATGGTGTCTTTCTGGATGTTCCTCCCTTGCCCCCGAGGACCGCGATACCGTGCTTCTCCGGATCAATCGCTTCCTTCAGTGCTCCCATGGTCGTTGTGGTCACACCTGATGAATGCCAGTCAAATCCCAGCGTACAACCCAGTGCCTGAAAGAAGTAAGGATTGGAAATTCTCTTCAGAAATTCATCACTTCCGTACTCGTATATTATCACCTCGGTTATGAGACCGGCGAGTTTCTTCATCCGTTTGAACAGCCATGGCGGACATCTTCCCGGATGGAGCGGAAGATCAGTCACCCCGATACGCCCTTTCATAATTAATTTTCTGATTAAGGAATTTTTATAGGGTGATCTCCAAATATTATACAAGGTGTTTTAAAATGGCAGATGAAATTTCGCAGCCAGCACAACCATCCGCAAAACCATCAGCTACAGTGGGGTCTTCAAGGCCCATGGGAGTGACAATAATCTGCATCCTCGTCCTGTTAGGAGCGATTTTCTCGATTATCGGGGGTGCAACATCAGTGATGTTATCCGGTATGATGGCCGTTTTGATGCCCGGTCTCGGGGTCTTGACGGTGGGTATCGGAGCAGTAACAATCATCATAGGAATCATATACCTGTTGTGTTTCTGGTGGCTCTGGAAGATGTTGAAAAAAGGATACAAATTTACAATGATAATCTCAGTGATCAGCCTGATCCTCAGTGTCATAGGAATGAACATCATCGGAGTTGTGCTGTCGATAATAATACTGGCATATCTTTACATGAAGAGGGCTCTTTTCGTTTAGGTGCCCTGTTCCTTTATTTTTTAAGATTTTCTTATGTTAATCTCTATATTGAAAAAGAAAAAAGATGCCGGGGGCGGGAATTTCAGCCAGAAGCTTTCGCTTCAAACGCTTTTGAACCCGCGACTTCCACGTATCTCAAGTTCCTATCATAGAAAACCTAAGTTTTCTCAACTCTCACAAAGACACGCTTATGAGCATCGCCTGAATTATGTGGCGCTCTAACCACTGAGCTACCTCGGCTTTTAATGTATTTTTTAAATTTTTCTTCATGTTTAGGGTTTATAAAACCAATAAGATCTCGAAACTTTATTAAATTATCGAGGCCGTTGAATTGCATTCTGTACATAATTCTTTCTTCTCCAGAATCATATTTTCTGTCCATTCGATACACGTATCCTTTCATTCCACCATTTACTAAGAAGTTTTTCGTTTGTTCGAGAATATCGAAAGATTTGCTTTGTATTTCGATCCTAGGGTAGATTATTCCATTGTTGTTTGTTAAAACTATGCAGCCATCAGTTGAAAAATAACCAGCAATTATGTGTTTGTGTAATTTTTCTGGGAATATTTTAGGAATCTTTAAACCCTCTTTTTTTCCAACAGGAAAACCTATATTTCTAATTAAATTGAAGAATTCTTTATCGCTGAAATTAATTTCAATTTTTCCGTATTTCGCTCTTTTTAGATATTTGGTTTCCTTTTCCCTTATTTTTGTGATTAGGGGAATCACAACATCTTTGATGAATGGTTCATCATCATGAATATTGCAGGTCACTGAAACATTATATCTTTTGGAAATACCAGAAATACAGCCATCTCCTGCCAGAATTCCAAATATTAATGCTAATTCTTTATTTGGTTTTTTTAGCCCCATATTTTGATTTTTGATTCTTGTTTATATTATTTTCCATGCTTAAACAAAGCCCCACTACCGTAACCTTTATAAACCCTAATGAATATATATTCAATAGAAATAATGAATAAATATTCGAAACAGTGAATTCAGGAGGTGGATATTATGCCACGAGGAGACGGAACGGGTCCCGCAGGAAAGGGACCTCAGACAGGAAGAAAGAAAGGATACTGTACTGGAGCAGATGATCCGGGATATTTGGTTCCCGGTCAGGGACTTGGCCTTGGTGGAGGAGGACGAAATGGAACCGGGGGAAGGTTCAGTGGAGGCCCAGAATCCAATATTCCAGAAAATAAAAATTTGAAAAAATATCCGCTATGATCAAACCATAGTTTAACGACATGATCAAATCATTTAGGCGAAGCCTAATCATAATAATGAATTGCATGACTGCTTGCAATTATCGAATAAAGCAGTCCTTCAAAATAGGAGGTAGATATTATGCCATGGGGAGACGGAAGCGGTCCCAACGGAATGGGATCAATGACAGGAAGAGGAGCAGGTTACTGTGCAGGTTACAATGGTCCAGGCTATGCAAATGCCGGTCCCGGAGGTTTTTTCGGACGCGGACGAGGATTCGGTCGTGGCTTTGGGCGAGGTCTTGGAAGGGGCTTCGGTTTCAGGAGATTCGCTCCGGTGAATGCGCCTGTCCAGCCGGCGCAATACGTGCCTGTCCAGAGTGTCCCGGTACAGAATACTCCGGTTCAGTCACAAGTCAAGTACACGAAGGAAGACGAACTTGCTGATCTGAAAGCTGAAAAAGAAATGATCGCAAGGGAACTTAAAGCAATAGATGACAGGCTAAAAGAACTGGAGAAGAAGTGAGGATTTCCGAATTGAAAACAAATAAACCCGGAAGACAAATATTAATGGCGGGATTTATGGCAGGCGTTACCTGCTGCCCGTTTTTTTCATCGTTATAAGTTTAAGTGATGTTATATGCCGAGACCTAGAAGAATGAGAAGGGTGTGGCTAGAGCCGAACGTTACGTATTTCAAGCCAGCCGGAGTCAGGATGATTTCGCTTGAAGAGATTACGTTAAACGTGGATGAGTTTGAATCCATACGGCTCAAGGATTATGAGAACCTTGATCAAACCGAGGCCGCGAAGAGAATGAACATTTCCCAGCCGACATTCCAGCGTTTGTATGAATCCGCAAGAAAGAAGATAGCCGACGCCATAGTCAACGGCAAGGCAATCAAGATAGAAGGCGGAAATTACAGGCTTGTGGGAAGAGTTAATGGTAGAAGAAGGTTCGGAAGAGGTGCTGGGTTTTGATGCAGATGTTGGGAATTGAAAACATAAATGAGCTGAAGATTGCCGGTGTAAAATTGGTAAAAATGTTCGGTAATGTTATGCCGGTTCTGATAGGTATTCTGTTATTGGTTACGCTCTTCATGGAATTAGTACCGAGCGAGTTTTATGTTGGAATTTTCACCGGAAATGTTTTTATCGACTCTTTTGTAGGAGCTGTTTTCGGTAGCATTGCCGCCGGGAGTCCGGTGAACAGCTACATAATCGGGGGAGAGTTAATGAAACATGGCATATCCATGTTTGCAGTAACGGCTTTTATGGTGGCATGGATAACGGTCGGGATAATTCAGTTTCCCGCCGAGAGTCTTATGCTCGGGAAAAAATTCGCCGCTGTCAGGAACCTTACTAGTTTCTTTTTATGTATAATTGTTGCTGTTGTGACAGTTTTTACCTTGGGGTTGTTTTGATGAAGAAAAAAATATTGGATAATTTCAGGGCAGGTTGGATTTTTCTGGGGATAGTTCTGGTAGCTTATGCCGTTCTGGGAGCAGTGAACTACGGTATGCTAGGACAGGTCGTTCTTAGTTTCTGGAACCTTTTCATAAGTGTTCTGCCCATTATATTGCTTGTGTTCGGATTGGTTTTCCTTACCAACCTTTTCATGACCCAGAAGAGGATAATGAAATACTTGGGTGAGGGTTCCGGGGTCAGGGGGTGGATTCTGATGATAGTCGGCGGTATAATTTCGAGCGGTCCGATTTATATGTGGTATCCGCTCCTGAAAGATTTGAAAATGAAGGGCATGAAAAATTCGCTGATAGCGGTTTTCCTGTACAACAGGGCGCTGAAAATATTTTTGATACCTATCATGATATTTTATTTTGGGTGGGTTTTTACCATACTGCTTACTCTTTACATGATCGTGTTTTCTGTTATTAACGGAATCATAGTTGGAAGGATAGTAGGAAATGAATAAGGATATGTGGTGATAGTATGCCAAATGGAAGAGGTATGATGGGAAGACAAGGCGGCGGAAGGATGGGAGGGTCAGGACTCGGCCCGTCAGGTCAATGTATATGTCCCAAATGCGGTTATAAAATGCCGCATGGTAGGGGCGTTCCGTGTTATGATCAGAAATGCCCGAAATGCGGGGCAAAAATGACAAGATGATCAAAAGGAGGGTTTGATATGAAAATAGCAATAAGTTCAACCGGGCCAGACATTGAGGCAGATATTGACATGAGATTCGGGAGATGTCCTTATTTTTTGGTGGTTGAAGTTGATGGCGGAGAGATAAAAAATACGGACTCGTTTGAAAATACAGGCGCTCAGCAGATGGGTGGAGCGGGAATATCCGCAGCCCAGTTCGTTGCAGACAAGGGAGCGAAAGCGATAATAACAGGAAACGTGGGACCCAGGGCTTTCCAGGTTTTCAGTCAGTTCGGAATAGAGGTTTACACAGCTTCCGGTAAGATCAAGGATGCTGTGGAAAAGTTCAGCAAAAATGAGCTTAAGAAAGTCGAGGGCGCGACCGGACCCATGTTCGCGGGAAATCCCGGAGGAGCGGGTTCAGGTGCGGGTCAGGGAACCGGAAGAGGAATGGGACAAGGAAGAAGTTCCGGTCAGGGAACAGGTGGTATGCGATGATTATAGCGATGCCTGTCCTCGGAGACAACGGGAAAGATTCGGAAATCAGCGAGCATTTCGGGCACAATCCATTTTTCGCTGTTTACAACTCCGAAACAGATGAACTTAAGATAGTTAACGTCGGAGAGCACGGAGCAGGCTGCACACCTGTCGGGGAGATAGAAAAACACAATGCCGATACCGTCTACACCATAGGGATAGGCGGCATGGCCATAGAATCCCTCAACAAAAACGGGATAAAAATCAAGACCGGTGAATTTCGTAAGGTACGTGAAGTGATCGAAAATATCGAAGAACTGGAAGACCTTCAGGAAGGTTGTGGTCACTGAAAAAATAAAAATTGGGTTTCAAGAATGATAAAAATAGCAGTAACTGGAGGAAAGGGAGGAACGGGAAAGTCAACGGTAGCCACATCTCTTGCTTTCGAACTTTCGAAAAAAGGGAATGTCCTTCTCGTGGATGCGGATGTGGACTGCCCGAATGATCACCTTCTCCTTTCAATTAACAGAAAGAAGGTAAAGGACGTTTATCAGGAAATACCCGAATGGGATTTGAAGAAGTGTTCCAAATCCGGGAAATGCTCGGAAGTATGCAAGATGAATGCGGTCGTGTTCCTGAAGGGCAGATACCCGGTTTTCATACCCGACCAATGCAGCGGTTGCGGAGCCTGTATGGTGGCATGCCCGGAGAATGCGATAGGGAAGACCCGGAAAAAGATAGGACTGGTATATTCTGGCTCCGGCAACGGGATAGACATGGTTTCGGGTGAACTCATCCCCGGTCAGATGATATCAGAATTTGTTGTAGAAGCACTCAGAGAACACGTCAAGCCAATGGAGAAGGATTATGATTACGTGATAATAGATACTGCAGCCGGAACCCATTGCGGTGTAATAACATCCCTTAAAGGATGTGATGTCGCTCTTTCCGTTACGGAGCCAACGCCGCTCGGAGGCCATGATCTTGAGCTTATGCTGGATCTGCTTAAGATAGTGAATATTCCGTGCAGTATAGTAATTAACAGGTCGGACATAGGCGACGAGGAAATAATTAAAAAGATAGCTGATGATCACAAGACAAAAATCATTTCAAGGATACCTTATAACAGATCCATAATTGATGCATATTCTCACGGAGAACCGATCATCCATATTAGCATAACAAAACTGGCGAATTTTTTGGAGGGGGTTTCATGAAAACGATTACCATTCTTTCTGGGATGGGAGGGGTGGGCAAGAGCAGCATAACGTCTTCCCTTGCTCTGATGGCGGCAAAAAAATGGAAAATAACCGCGGCTGATTGCGATGTGGATGCTTCCAATCTTGCGTTGGTGCTTGGACTAAGGGAAAAGGATATCGGGGACTGGAAATGGATCGAGACCTCTGAGAAAGCGGAGCTGGACGAAGACAAGTGCATGCACTGCGGAAAATGCTCCGAAGTTTGCAGATTCTCCGCGATAGAATGGAACAAGAAAAAAGATATTCCTGTGTTTAACTATATGCTTTGCGAAGGATGCGGAACCTGTGGTCTGGTATGCCCTGCAGATGCGATAAGCCTCAGAAGGGTAAAGAATGCCAGGATAGGAACTGGAAAGACGGGATACGGATTTACTGTCGTGACCGGACAGCTCAAGATGGGAGAATCCGGTTCCGGTAAGGTTGTCATGGCTGTCAAGGAAAAGGCAATGCAGATAGCGATGAAGAATAAATCAGAATTGATGTTCGTGGATTCGGCTGCCGGAATAGGATGTCCGGTTATAGCTTCCGTTAACGGCAGCGATTTCGTGGTTGCCGTAACAGAGCCCACCCCGTCGGCCCTGAGTGATATGGAAAGAGCACTTAAGGTCGCCGATCATTTCGGGATACTTTACGGTATTGTTATAAACAAATGGGACATCAATCCGGAATTTTCCGGGAAGATAGAAAAGTTCGCAAGAAACAGGGGAATACCTGTTCTCGGGAAGATACCGTACGACAGGAAATTCGTGGATGCTTTGGTGAACCTGAAACCGATCGTATCTTACGGGAAAAAATACGAGAAGATGTTCTCTGAAATTCTTGGTAATATAAGAATCATCGAATGAAAAGTTTCGCTAATTCATGATTTATTTTAATCATGTTCGTTTTTCCGTGCGGTTCCTTTTTAATGGCATTTTTCATTTTCAGCCTTTCCAGCGTCCTGAATACCCTGACCTTTGGGATTCCGGTCAGATTTACTATTTTGGTTTGGGACAGTTCCCCGTTGCAGTCTAATATTTTTTCAATTATTCTTGCCTCTTCCCCGCTGAAAAACATATGAAGCATTTTCCTGTCAATAAGTTTGTTTTCTGGATTCGGGGCAAAAATATAATATATTACCGTGCCTATAAGCAGACCTATAGATGCGGTTACCGGTATGAGTATGGGTAATGGTATCGCACATGAACAGAAAGTGCCCGCGTCCAGTTGCAATTGCACGTACCATGATATGATCGATATAGTCAGTACGAATATCGATATGATCATCGTTACGGTTATTATTTTTTTCGAGTGATTCATACCTATTGTTTCACTTTTTGAAACTTAAATATATATACGGTTTCATTCAACTATTGGAATTATGAAAGCAATTTTAATGGTATCATTGGTGGCATTGCTGCTTGTTGCGGCATCCGGGGTTCAGGTTCAGGCAATGAAGGATGTTTGCGCAGTATATTTCACGTATGTGGGATGTCCCCATTGTGCGAATTCCGATCCGGTTGTGCTTTCCGAAATGACGGACAAGTACTCCAATCTGGTCGTTATCGAATACGAGTTCGTTCTGAACCCTGAAAATTCTTATGTTGTTTATGACTATAACAATGAATACCAAAGCGGTGCCGGAGTACCCATGATAATATTCGACAAATCGAGAATGATAGTCGGTGACACTCCGATATTAGATAGTGTTGATGGTTTTATCTCTTCCGGTCCCAATGGTTGCCCTCTTCTGGAGGGATCGGTAGATTTTTCTTCTGTTGATATAAACGGACTTCCCGGTAGTCCTAAATTGTGGACCAAAGACAGGATACTGATCAAGAAAGGCGAGACCGGGGATAATTCTGTTTTGAGGGAACTTATCGAATCCTCCGATATACAATCCGTTCTTGAGGGAGTGGAATTCGTTATTACCGATCCCGAACCGGTCCAGCTTTCGGGAATAAAATTTCCCCAGCTCGGCGTGCCGGGGACTGTGGAGTTCGATCACGCGATTAACGTGGGCGGATGGAAATTCCAGTGGAACGGGGATGCGGTAATTGATAAAGAATGTCCTGAATGCCCGGAACCCGGTGAATGGTCCGAATGCAACGAAGGGAAAAGATCCAGAAGCAACTATAAATGCGGACCTGAAACAAGTTACGAATGCGATACATACACCGAAGAGATAGAATGTGTCGAGGGATGTCCGGTATGCCCTGATCCATCGGAATGGTCCGAATGTGTTGGCGGAACTAAAAAGAGAACAAACTACAATTGTTCCGGGGAGACCGGTTTCGAATGTGTTCCTTATGAAGAAACTGCTGAATGCGTGGATAATGGGAACAACCTAAATGGAGGAATGGTTATATCAGCGATATCCCCCGTGATTGTGATAGTCGTATTGTTATCGATTTTCCTGCTTTATAGGAAATCCAAAAGATTAGGTGTATGATATGGAAGAAAGGATGAAAAGATTTTTGATCGCGGGTATAATAGTTGTTGCCATAATTTCATTTTTCGCAATGGCGGGGCAGGCCGATCCTAACTATCTTAAGGATGTAGGAGTTTCCATGCCCCTGCCCCTGTTCACAGTTTTCATAGCGATAATAGACGGTTTCAATCCTTGCACTATGTGGGTTCTAACTTTCCTTCTGGTTTTGCTGATTTCGGTTTCGGAGTCCAGAAAAAGGATTTTTGCGGTGGGCTTCACTTTCGTTGTGGTAGTTTATTTTTTTTATTTCCTTTTCATGTCGGCGTGGCTTAACATATTTTTTTACATAGGTTTTTTGGACCCGGTAAGAATAGCCATAGGGTTGCTGGCGCTGTTTGCAGGGGCTATTAACTGCAAGGAATTCTTCGCCTTCAGGAAAGGAGTGACGCTGATGATACAGGAAAAGCACAAGAATCCACTTGTGAGAAGGATAGAGTCAATGAAGAACATCATAAAGAACGGTTCTTTCCCGGCACTTATCGTAGCGTCCGTCACACTCGCTGCCTTCGCTTCTCTCGTTGAACTCCCCTGCACCGCCGGCTTCCCTATCATATACACGAAGATATTAGCGGAGAAAGTGTTTGCAGAAAGCTTCGCGTACTATCTGTATCTGGCCTTTTATAATCTAGTGTATGTTATTCCGCTTTCCTCAATAATATTACTGTTCGGGTACTTCTTCAAGGGAAAACAGATATCCAAAAAACATATGCAGGTAATCAAGGTTATCGGGGGTTTGATAATGATATTCCTTGGTATAGTTCTCCTGTTCAATCCGGGATTGTTGATGCTGGTTTAGATGATACTGAAAAATATAGGAGTAATTCATTCCCCGTATAAAACGCTGGATGAAGCGCCTTTCCAAGGTGAGGGAATATCGAAGATAGAGATATCCCAAAACTATGTCCGCGGGCTTAAGGACATAGAGACATTCTCCCATCTGCATGTTTTTTACTGGATGGACAAATCCACGGGTTTTTCACTTTCCGTCAATACACCATGGGATTCCAAACCACATGGTCTTTTTTCCACGAGAACACCGAACAGGCCAAATCCAATCGGTTATTCCGTGGTTCGCTTGGTCAGAAGGGAAAAAAACGTTCTGGTGGTCGAGGGACTTGACGCAGTCGAAGGTACAAATGTGATCGACATAAAACCCTACGTTCCAAAGATAGATTGTAAGGATGCCAATTCAGGGTGGCTTAATGGGAAATTCGGACGGTGAAACTATGAGAACTGTGTATGGACCTATAGATTCATGGAGATTCGGAATGTCCGGAGGGATCGACGCAAACTGTGGGAGGTATTGTTCATTCAATTGCGTCTATTGCCAGCTAGGGCTCACAAAATACCTTATCACAGATAGGCGTGTTTTCGTTGATCCTGAAAAAGTTAGGATTGATCTGAAAGATGTTCTTGGAAACCGGGAATTCGACATGATCAATATATCCGGTACCGGGGAACCCACGCTCGCCCTGAACATTAGTGAGATAATAGATGTGGCGAAGGAATTTGCCGGAGGTTGCGGGAAAGATGTCGGGGTGATTACGAATTCCTCCCTGATGCATGATCCGCAGGTAAGGAAGGACCTTCTGGAAGCGGATTTGGTGAGCCTGAAACTGGACGCCCATAACGAAAAGATATTCAGGATAATAGACAGGCCCCATAACGAAATAGACTTCAGGAGGATGATCGGCGGTATGAGGGATTTCAGGAATGAATACGGTGGCGAATACGTCCTACAGATCATGTTCATGGAACAGAACAAGATGTATGCTGAAAAGATCAGGGAGATAGCTGAAAGTCTGGAACCCGATCTCATACACCTTAATACCCCCACGAGAAAGCACGGCGAGGGTTTCGTCCTTCCGGAAGAGGAGATGAGAAGGATATCCGGTATTTTCGAAGGGATGAAATACAAAATGGTTTACGATTCGGTTAAGACCGGGGTCAAGCCGGTCGACAGGAAAGAGACACTTGCGAGAAGGCCGGACGATTAGTGGTTTGACCAAGATCGGTAAGATTTGACTGATAGTGAGATGTACAAAGGAAGGATGAGTATGCACGACATGATAACGGATGAGATAAAACACTTTTTTGAGAGTGTTCCGATAGTGGCGTTTTCAACGGCAGATGATAATGGAAATCCTAATGTGGTAGCAGTTGCATCCAAAAAGATAGTGGATAGTGATACGATTTGGGTGATCGATACTTTTTTTGGCAAGACTAAAAAGAATATTTTGCAAAATGATAAGGTTGCCTTTGCCGTGTGGGTGAAAGGAAAAGGATATCAAATCAAGGGAACTGCAAAATATCATTCTGATGGTAATATATTTGATGAAGGGAGAAAGTGGATATTGGAATCCAGACCCAACAAGATCGTCAGGGGTGTTGTCGAGATAAAGGTTACTGAAATCTTTTCCATCACACCGACTTATGAAGAAGCCGGGAAAAAGATCGCATGAAATCGAAATTTCACAACAACTCCGGCTTTAATACGGGAGATTCAGATAAAAAGGAAACATATGTTTGAAGAGAGAATTAAAAGGATAGAGAAGAACACCTCCGGAATAATTCATAAAATAGCGGTTATGAGCGGTAAGGGTGGGGTTGGAAAGACGACTGTTGCGGTCAACCTTGCTGCTTCGTTGGCGAAAGAAATGAAGGTTTCAATTCTGGATGCCGACATAGATTGCCCTAACGTAAACAAGTTCCTGAATATAAACGAGAGATTCTCTGCCAGTAACGAAAGGATAATTCCCGTCAGGAAATACGGGATGAATGTCGTGTCTTTTGCGTCCCTTCAGAAAAGCGAAGATCAACCGGTTATCTGGAGGGGACCCATGCTTTCCAATGCAATAATGCAGTTGCTGGAACAAGTTGAATGGGGAGAGTCGGAATATCTGATAGTTGATCTTCCTCCCGGAACCAGCGACGCTCCGTTAACGATAATGCAGATACTGAAGCCGGACGGTGTTGTCATCGTTACCTCACCGCAAGACGTTGCTGTCGTAGACGCCAGAAAATCTGCTAACATGGTCATGAAAATGGACATCCCCGTAATCGGTTTTGTTGAAAACATGGCTGGTGATATCTTCGGGAGCGGAGGCGGAGAAAAGGCCGCAAAGGACATGGGAGTTGGATTTCTGGGAAGAATAAAACTGGATTCCGCTGTTTCCGGGTCGGCTGACGACGGCAGGCCATTTGTGCTGGATGAATCTGTTGCGTCGGAGGGATTCGACGAGATCGTTAAAAACGTGACACGATACGTGAAGAAAAAACAATTGTCATGATTATTATTTGGAAGGTGATTTAATGGACGAGCTTGAAGAAATAAGAAAAAGGAAACTAATGGAAATGAAGGAAAAATTAAGTTATCCTGGCAAGCCGGTAGAACTACTGGACGGGAATTTCCAGGAGATTATTGGCAGATACCCGGTTTTTGTTGCCGACTTCTGGTCGGCGAGTTGTCCTCCTTGTGCCCTGATTGCCCCGGTTATCGATGAATTGGCAGGGGAATTATCGGGGAAGGTTGTCTTCGGAAAGCTGAATATTGACATGAACAGAAAAACGGCCATGGAATTCGGGATAATGTCCATCCCCACGCTTATCATTTTCAGGAAAGGTGAACGGGTTGGCCAGATAATCGGAGCGGTTCCGAAAGAACGTATAATGGAAAAAATAAAGGAGTATATTTAATAAATTTGGCGTTAAGATAAATTATGTCGGAATGGGGGGTTATTGAGGAATGTTGACGCTTATCATGGAAAGTCTTGCTGAATCATTGAAAATAATTCTGATGGTTTTTGTACTCATGGTTGCTGTGGATTTCCTGCAGATAAAATATAACAAAAAAATCATGAATTTTGCCAAGGGCTTCAAGCAGTATCTGGTCAGCTCATTCCTCGGGGCGACCCCTGGATGTGTAGGAGCTTTTGCTTCCGTGTCAATGTATATACACGGAGCGATTTCCTTCGGGGCGATAGTCGCCACCATGATAGCCACTTCAGGCGATGAATCTCTTATCATGTTAGCATTGTTTCCTGAAACCGCTCTGCTGATTTTTGGCATATTATTCGTTTTTGGTATTGGTTTTGGATGGCTGACCGACAATATAATATGCAGAAGTGCCAAGCTGAAGAAAATAACAGAATGTGGAGAATGCAAAGTGGTCGTTCATAAAGGTGAAGAGGAGATTCCGGAACATTTTTTGAGAGAACATGTTTACGGTCATGTGATCAAAAAACACATGCCCAAGCTTTTCATTTGGATATTTTTCACGATCCTTTTTCTGGGTGTTTTGAGTTCCTACATACCCTTGGAGGAAATCCTTCCATCAAGCAGGTTGTTGTTGATGTTAATAGCAATTCTGATCGGAATAATCCCGGAATCAGGACCTCATCTTGTATTTGTATTGCTGTTTGCCCAGGGACTCGTCCCGTTCTCGGTTCTTTTGGTTAATTCGATTGTTCAGGATGGTCATGGTTTATTGCCAATGCTTTCTCATTCGGTCAAGAATACGTTTGTGATAAAGATGTTCAACGTTGGTTTTGCACTAGTGGTCGGGATTGTTCTTTTACTTATTGGTTTGTGATCTGAATGGAAAAAGAAAATGAGATGGGTAAAATTTCAGAAGCTGTCATTGAATGTAGGAAATGCGGTCTCTGGAAGACTAGGAAAAATCCTGTTCCCGGTAAAGGTTCGCTGGAGCCGAAGATAATGATTATAGGCGAGGCCCCGGGTTTCAACGAGGACGCTCAGGGGATACCGTTCGTCGGAAGGGCAGGGAAGGTTCTTGACGAAATGCTGGAAGGCATCGGGCTGGAGCGGAAGGACGTGTTCATAGGGAACATACTGAAATGCCGGCCACCGAACAACAGGGACCCCCAGCCGGAGGAGATAAAGGCGTGCACTCCCTATCTGGACAGACAGATTGCAACGATAAAACCGAAAATAATCTGCACCCTTGGCAATTTCTCCACTTCGTATTTATTTGAAAAGTTCGGGTTTAAACCCGACAGTATAGGGAATGTTCACGGGAAGGTTTTTTCAATTCGGAACCTGATGCTTTCCTCGAAGATAATCCCTCTTTATCATCCCGCCGCGGTATTGCGCAACCCTGACCTGAAATCTATTATGAGGGAAGATTTTGCAGCGATGAAGGAATTTTTAAATATGTCATGAAAGAATTTGCAAATTACATGAAAATCGAGAGGATCCTGAAAAACAGGCCCCCTGCCGCTATTGCGAATATTATGTTGAAAACGGTTATCATCATACCCCTTTTCCATCCGGTTTCCCTGACAAGAGCGGCGATGGTGGCCGCACACGGAATGTAAAGCATTGTGACGAAGGCGAACACCAGCATCTGGACCGGGGTCATCACGGATGCGAAATTACTGGTCCCGAACAGAATCGCAAGCATGACCAGAGTCATTTCCTTTTTTATCGTTCCGAAGATCAGTGCTATTCCCGCAACGACCGGAAGACCCAGCCATACAACGGTCACCGGGCTCATTAATTCGGATAACGGTGCCAGAAACCCGGCATAAGAAGCTGCTCTTATCAGTATGGTTCCGGCGACTATTATCGGAAGCGCTATGTAAAGGAAATCCTTTGTTCTGAACCATGTCTGCTTAAGCGTTGTCTTGGGGTTCGGGACTCTGAGAGAATGGACTTCCATTATTAGTCCTGATGGCTCTCCGGGAAGGACCTTGAATGCTATTCTTCCCAGAATGAACACTATAGCTATGTCTATAAGATACAATCCTATTGCCCACCAGATGCTCACGAACCTTGCGACCAGACCCAGGATCACTGCGGTTACTGCCGCACATGGAATGAGAGTGGTCACGAATATGGCTATCAGCCTTTCCCTGTGCGTTTCCATTATCCTGCAACCTAGGCAGGCCGGCACGTTGCAGCCATATCCCATCATCAGCGGTATGAACGCCTTCCCGTGAAGTCCTATCTTGTGCATGACGTTATCCATGAGGAACGCCATCCTCGAAAGATAGCCGGAATTCTCAAGTATCCCGAGTATAAGATAGAACGGGAGGATGTAGGGTAGTATGACCGTAATGGCGGATATCACGCCTTCCAGAAGGCCCATGATTAGTTCGAAAATTATACCTCCCCCGGTCTGGGCCTCTAACAAAGATACGAAACCCATCAGGATATCTTCGATAGCGACGGAAAAGAAATCACCGAAGCTGAAAACAGAGAAAAAAATGACCAAAATAATTCCGATCATTATGGGATAACCCCATATCCTGTCGGTGCTGATGTCGTGTATTTTTTCTGCCTTCGTCTTCCCTTTTTTCCTCGATTCCTTTTGGACCTGCATCGCAATTTTGCTGGCAGCCGCGTATTTCTCGCAAGTTACCGCGGTCGGGCACGAGTGCTTGTGGATGCTCTCGATTTTACCAGATATCTTTTCAGCCTCTTTCGCAGCCGCCGGAACGGACTTTGATACCATCTGAACTATTTCCCTGTCCTTCTCCAGAAGCTTTATTGCCATCCACCTCGATGGGTAATCGGTCCTGAATCCCTTCATGGCATTTTCTATCCTTTTTATGCCGTCTTCGAACTCGTTGCCGTACTTTATGGTTTTCGGCAGTTTCTTCGAATTGAATATTTCCACTGTTTTTTCGACTGTCTCGTATATCCCGGTTCCCTTAACGGCTATTGTGGGTATGACCGGAACGCCGAGGATCTTCCCGAGTTTTTCATGATCTATTATTATACCTTTCTTTTTGGCTATGTCGATCTGGTTGATAGCTATTACCATTGGTGTGCCCATTTCGATTAGTTGGAGTGTGAAGAAAAGGTTCCTTTCCAGTACGGAAGCGTCTATGACATTTACGATGATATCCGGTTTTTCCTTTGCTATGTATTCCCTGGTGACGGTTTCCTCTATCGAATAAGTTGACAATGAATATATCCCTGGCAGGTCTATCACGTCGATTTCGTGTCCCATGAACTTGAATGACCCCTCCGCTTTCTCGACTGTCTTACCGGGCCAGTTTCCTATCTGCTGGTTGAGCCCGGTCAGATAATTGAATATAACGGATTTTCCAACGTTGGAATTCCCTGCCAGTGCTATCCTTATTTTTTTATTCATCAAAAATCTCCACTATTACCTTTTTTGCAAGACCCTTTCCTATCACGAGGCAGGAACCCCTGACGCATATTTCCACCGGCCCCCCTACAGGAGCCTTCCTTCCGATTTCAATTTTGGTGCCCGGCGTAAGTCCCATCTCTTCCATTCTCCTCTTGGCCATCCTTCCCGAATCAATGGAAATAATCTTGGCTTTCATTCCCTTTTCCAGATCATCCAGTGAAACCAGCCCCTTTTTATTGATTTTTCGGTCCAATTGTGATTTCATTGCCTTTTCCAGTTCGTCCGATACCACGTGTTCCATTTCGCATGCCTGTTCGTGTATCTTTTTTTTTGAAAATCCGATCCTTCTGAGAAATTTTTCTATCGTCCTGTGTTTGCTGAGTATGCTTTTACCTATCTTTTCCCCTTTTGCGGTTAGTTCTGCGCCCCTGTACGGCGTGTGTTTTATGTACCCTGATTTCGCAAGCTTTACGAACATCTCAGAAACGCTCGCCGAGGTTATTCCCAGTTCCTTGGCCATTGTTATTGTAGTTGCTTTCGTTCCCCTTTCCTTCAACCTGTACATTATTTCAAGGTACTCTTCGACGTTTTCAGAAGTCATATCGTAATATTTAGGTTAACCTAAATATATATATCTTTGCCAAAAAATCTCAATCGAATGTTTTAGTTTTTGCCATGATTGTCGTATCTTAAAATACAGGAAACAATATAATAATATACATGAGATTTGTGGACATTGATTTCAGGCCGGGGTTTACCGTTTACAAGAACGGACGTGGTCCGGTATGGGTGTGCCCTCATTCCGGACCGGCCATGGAAACTCCTACATCAAGAGACGGTTACTCCGACGTTGTGGCTTCTCTTTGCTGGCTGAATATGGGAGGGACACTGATCATATCCAGCATCCCCCGGAAACAGATATACGGAATCGATTTCAACAGGGAATCCCCGCCGAAGGACTCCGCTCTTAATCTCTGGTCCGAATTCCTTAAGGACGAAAAAAGAGAGCGTCTGGAGAGGTACCGTCACACATATTCATGGACCTCGATCAATCCCGGGGACCACAGGCAAAGGTCGAGGATTTATGATGATTTTTGGAACGCCGTGAAAAAGGCCGGGGAGCCTGTCGTTTTCGTGCATCGCCAGTTCACCCGCGTAAAGAATTTCCCTTCGGTTATGGATGTCGTAACTTTTGAGGGGAGAGGTGTCAACAAGAAGATCATGGAGGCAATCGTCGAGAAAGCTAACGAGAAATATTCATCTTTTCTGAAGCATATCGAAAGGGATTACAAGGATGCTATCAAGCTGGAGCACCGGAGGGTGATAGACCGGATAAAGGAGGTCTTCTCGGAGTTCATTCTGGAAAAAATGAAGGTCGAATACAAAAAAAACATACTCAACGATATGAAAAACATGAGCAAGTACGTCAATAAAAGAGTATACAGAAAACTGGAGAAGGAATTCAATGAGAGGAACTATATGTCTGTTCTTCGTTCGACTCTGAGACAGAAAGTCTCTCCCAAGATAACCGTGGAATCCTTCTTCAAAGGCGATAAAGCACTTAGGTCAAAAAACCCAATGTTCATGAAGGACAGGATAGTCATGGAGGTCGAGGTCACAAATTTCCTCGGATACTGGCATCCCGGCAAAGCAGCTGAGATGATAATGAACATATTTCATGATCTGATTTCCGTGGACACGTACAGTGAACTCGGTGTTAAACAGAAACATCTGATAGAATACGTTAAAAACGAGGAGATTGCATGATCAAACAAAGAACGTTCAGGGAAGAGGACCTCCCGACGATAATCGGTTTCAAGACGAAGAGCGTTAAGGTGAGTTTTCCGGGACATAAATTCGACCCGGAAAAGTTCAGGGATTCCCTTCTTAGGCAGTGGGAAAAGGAACCGGATGGCATACAGATACTCGAGGAAGACGGTAAGATTATCGGTTATATATGGTTCAATTCAGGGAGCGGTGACGTTGGACGGTATGGAATGCTCCGCCAGCTTTTCATTGACGATGGGTACAGGGGAAGAGGGTTGGCTGAAAGGCTGATAAGGTATGCAGAGGACTATTTCTTTTCGAGAGGGATCAAAAGAATCAAGCTCACAGTGACCATGGCAAACTCCCCCGCCATGAAGCTTTACGAGAAGCTGAAATACGACAAAACGAGGGTCGTAATGGAGAAAACGGTTGAATAAAAGATATCAGTCTTTCTTCTTGGTCCATTTCTCTTTAATCTTCTTCCGGAGTGACTTCTTCATAAAGGAGTCCAGAAATTTCTGTCCGGGTTCTTCCTTTTCGAATTCTTCCTCCGAAAGGCCGACAGCGTTCAGTATCCTCATCGCCGCCGGGATGATCTGGTGTTTTATGTAGTATTCCGGATCATAGTCCTTCGCGTATTCGACCGGTTCGGACCTGCTAGAAATGGAACCCGGACCCTTGGTTATGACATACCCTATCACCGAGCCGGGGGTCACTGCGTGTCCGTGCTCCATGTACTTTCTTGCCGCGGTGACGTGCGGTCCGATCTGATCGTACTGTTCGAGAGGCCGGGTTATCTGGGTGTGCATGACCAGGTCTTTAATTTCGACCTTCCCGGAATTCAGCCGCTCTATCGTTTCCTCGACGATGTTGACCGCCTTGTTCTGGTCGTTCTCCTTGAGAATCGCCTCCAGCACCTTTTCCTGAGTATCTTTCGCCAGCCTGCTCCAGTCTCTCCTGACCTGCTCGAATCCTTTGACCGTTATCACGCCTTTGGTATCGAGAAGAGCGTATCTCTTTTTGGCAGTCGTTCCCGATTTGGTTTGGACGAAAAGTCCGGACTTGTAAGAATTAACGAATTCCAGTTCCATTGTTTCCGGGAGCTCCTTGTTGATGTCCTTGACGAAATCCCTCCCCTTGGACTTGGAGCATCTTTCCAGGAACAGTGAATCCGTGTCCCCGTATATCACGCGAAAATTGCGATTTTTTGCGAACTCGATGACGTGCTGTATGTAATATCTTCCCCATGCGGCTATGGAACTCGCGCATATCCTCGAATACCATCTGGATCCGGCGTATGCGTAATATCCGTAGCTGGCGTTTGCTATGATCTTGAGTGCGTACTGCTTGTTGTAGAAGTCCCTGTATTCCTTCGAATCGGATGGATGGCCTTTCATTTTGACCTTGATATCTATCCTCTTCTTTACCAGATCCTCTATGATGGAGGTTATGAATCCCTTATTTTCCCTTCCGAAAAAATGACCTTCTTCAGGGACCTTGTTCTCTTTCCTGTCTTCATCGGTTCCCCTGTTGAGGGTTTCCGGAGAAATGTTATGGGTGATTATTATTGACGGATACAGCGAAGTGAAATCGAATAATGAAACGGTATGGTGGATGCCGGGTTCCGGTGGATAGACATATCCTCCTGTGAACGGCGAAGCTTCTCTTCTTCTCCGTATCTCGTCATATCTTGGCCTGTTCAGTATCATCTCTCCTGCTTCGTTTGCCTTCTTTACCAGAAGCCATTCAACCAGTTGGGAATAGGACATCCTGCTCACGTCGAACAGGTTCTGCCCGACCAGCGTGGAAAGTTCGTATATCTGAGGAAGAATGCGTTCGGAAAGCTTTAATACCAGTTCCGAGTCCCTTAAACAATAATCGGCCACCTTCTTCAATCCTTTTTTCTCCTTCCAAAGCTCCTTCATCTGGTCCCACGACATGCTGATCTTTCCTTCCCCGAGTATCTCCTTGGATACATTGTCAAGAGTCATTGTTTCGGATTCCAGCGAGTCTCTAAGGACCCTGGCTATGAAGTTGTATATGTCAACATGAACCCTTCCCGGAATCTTGGAGGAGAACACCCTCCCCCTCTTGGTCTGGACCATTTGCTTACCATCCCTTCCGACGATGACTGGAATCTTGTATTTCCCGGATCTTTCCCGTATCTTGTGGAAATCGAATATGTCGCCGTTGTAAGTGACTATGATGTCCGGGTCGTTTTCCAGTACTATCTCGAAAAATCTCTTCAGCATCTCCTCTTCGCCGTTCAGCATCTCCACACCCTTCGGCACGAGTTCGCCCCAGTTGTATGCGAGGACTCCTTTCTTCCCGTTATCGGTGAAATATGATATCATTATTATCTGGCCCCTGGCCGTTTCGATGTCTATTCCCATGGTGCTGAATTCACTTCTTTCCCCTTCCGACAACGAGAGGTCACTGATCTCGATAACCTTCCCGTTCATGATCTCCCTCGAATGCTCGCCTTCCGCCTCTACCCAGCATGACGGGAAAAGATGCTTGTCGATCACGTACCTCCGGTAGAAATTGATGTCGTGCTCATACGTTCTCATTATGCCTTCCCAGTCCTCTGTTATGTGGCGTATCTTCGGGATGTCCGCCGGGTCCTGTATGGTAAGCCTGAGGAATTCCTTCTCCTCGCCGAGTATTTTCCTTTTTTCCGGTACCAGACTGAAATCCTTGTTTTCCATGTACTTGAGTTGTGCCAACCGTTTTCTGAGCCCGTCGATGTCTTTCATCGTTTTCTTGGTAACATCGAGAAAAAAATATGGCTTAAACGTCCTGTCGAGCGCTAGAATGGTCTCCCCCTTCCCGGTCTTCCCCCACACCCTGACAACGGGCTTCCCGTCCTCCATGGCATAATCCACGTCAAGGACAGAGAACCTGAATTTGGCCATACTATAGGTATGCTTCGGTGCTTTTAAAACATTGTTTTCCGGTCTTCTAGAATTCGTAATCTTCTATCGGTGGAAGGCAATCCTGAAGTTCAAGAGTATTCCCCGTATTTTCATTTACATCAATATTCATGTTCTGGTCGCAATGCTCCAGCATTTGGCACGCCAAACAATGATAATCACCTAATGGTTTTTTGCAGTAATTCTTGATAAAAATGTCAATCCCGTCTATAATCTGCTGTCTGACGTAATCCCCTATTTTTTCGTTTCCCGGCGTTTCAACCATAAGAACATCTTATCAATCGAATAGATCCCCGGAAAGATTTAAAAATAGATATTTAATACTAGTCATCCGGTATCTTCAGATATCCTTTCTTAATTAAAAAATTATTCGCGATTGGCCCCTCATTTTTGAAATAATGACCATCTTCATCACAAAAATTATAAGCGGCACAATCATTAGATGAACATTGTTTGTTACATTCTCTCTGGATAAAATTTTTCCATGCCGTATCTATGTCAGTGGATACTGGAATGTCATCATAATTTCCTTTATTTTCCTCTTCGGTTTCCGGGCCCAATTTGAATTCCGGGCATTCGTCCTTGATGTAGTCTATGAAATCTCTCCACGTGAGTTCCCTGAATTCCCCGTCACCGTTGCAATATCCTCTTATCTTGCATTTCTCGTCCTTCATATCTACATATCTGTTGATACATAGATCAGGTTCTGTGCAATGTTTTTTGTAATGCGAATCCCATAATTTCTTTGCTTCGGGGTATGTCATTCCCCTGTATGTTTCCATTTGTGGAGAAGAAGTTTTTGTAAGCCAGTCTCCTGCATTTGTCTCTTCTTGTGAAGGGTTTGGGTTGTTCCTAAAGATTGTGTTGCTGCCGATTCTTTGAGATAATTAAGATGCCTTTTCCGTTTTTCCCTTGCTGCCTGTGCTTTATCCGAATCAGACTGTATTTTTCTGCCTTTAACAAATCCAAATTTTGCTCTGTTCCGACTTCTTTTCTGTTTCGTGCTCGTTTTTTTCTTTGGCATAAAATCAACCTCTCGAAATTATTGTTATATAATAGTGGTAAATTTTAAAAGCATATAATTGGTTTAGTGTTTTCATATTTTTAGCATAACGGCGTCGTCTTGGTGGAAGTCCACGATCTTTTTCCATTCTTTCTCGTTCACCGAACCGTCTGTGCAGAACGGATACGCAAGGCAGGATTCCCCGATGCATTTCCCTTCGTTCCCTTTCATCACATTCTTGCAATACGGAGAAATGAATTTTTCAGCATATTTTATTGCCGCTGTTTTGGTCCATCCCCTGTATTCCTCTGACATAACAATCATTTCGAAAAATTCAATATTAAAAATTGGTTCCGAAATCTTTTAAACCGGTACTTATCCAGAAGTCTGATCAGTGTCGTTTTCGTCGTCTTGCGTGTTTTCGAGAACCCTTGCGAAGGACGCTAGCGTATCGTCCTCGTTCAGCCGCATCACTCTTACACCCTGGGTGTTCCTTCCGATCTCCCTGATCTGATCGGCATAGGTCCTTATAACCATTCCGTTCTCTGACATGAACATGACCTCGTCGTCATTGTGGAGAGTGATCACTCCCACGGCTGTCCCTGTTTTTTCGTTGACTTTCAAGTTTTTCACGCCCTTCCCGCCCCTTCTCTGCTGGCGGTAGAACTGGAAGTTTGTTCTCTTCCCGTATCCCGTGGTCGTCACGGTGAAAAGCGAAGCGCCTTCGTCCACCACCGCCACTCCGACCACTTCGTCCCCTGAGCGCACTCTTATGCCCCGGACACCCGCGGCAGACCTTCCCATCGGGCGGACATCCTTTTCCGAGAAGCGGATGGCGTACCCCTTTTTGGTGCCGATCATTATCTCGTGCTCACCGTCCGTCAATCTAACGTCGATCAGGTCGTCGTCCTCGTTGAGCCTGATCGCTATTATTCCTCCATTCCTCGGATTGCTGTAAGATTCGAGGGTAGTTTTCTTGACCTTTCCCTTCTTGGATGCGAAGAACACGTATTTTGCCTGGTCGAACGATTTCACCGGGATTATGGTCTTGACCCTTTCCTCGGTGTCCACTCCCAAAAGGTTCACTATAGGCTTTCCTCTTCCGTATTTCTTCGCTTCGGGTATCCTGAAGGCGCGGACCCAGTGTATCTTCCCCTTGTCGGTGAAACATAACAGGTAATCATGGGAATGTGTAACGAATATCTCTTTTACGATATCCCCTTCTTTTGTTTTCGTTCCGATAACTCCCTTCCCGCCGCGGTTCTGCTGCTTGTATTCCTCCAGCGGTATCCTTTTAACGTAATCATCATGGCTCATCGTTATGACGATGTCCTCCTGCTTGATCAGGCTCTCGTCTTCCAGAGACGTCTCTTCCGAATAAAGTATCTCCGTCCTTCTCTCGTCCCCGTATTTGTCTTTGATATCGGTGAGTTCCTTCTTTATCACGCCGTATATTTTTTCTTCGCTTGAGAGGATACTTTTGAGTTCCTCTATCAGCTTCAGCAGCGAGGAATGCTCGTCGGTGATCTTTCCCCTTTCCAGAGACGTGAGTCTTTGTAGCTTCATATCGAGTATGGCGTCGGACTGTTTCTTGGAAAGTTTGAATCGTTTAATAAGCCTCTGCGATGCCTCTTCCACGCTCCTGGAAGACTTGATCAGCCGGACGGTTTCGTCGATGTTGTCCAGCGCTATCAGAAGTCCCTGAAGAATATGTGCTTTCTCTTCTGCCTGGTTAAGATCGAATTTGGTCCTTTTGGTCACGACGGTCTTTCTGAATTTGATGAATTCGTATATCATCTCCTTCAGCCCGAGTATCTTTGGCTGGTTATCTACCAGCGATAAAAGCGTGGTTCCGAACGTGTTCTGGAGGGCCGTGTGCTTGTAAAGATGATTGAGAATGATGTTTGCCGGGTAGGATTTCGAGACATCGATCACTATCCTCATTCCGTCCTTGTCCGATTCGTCCCGGAGATTCGTGATCCCTTTGATCTTCTTTTCCTTGACGAGATTAGCTATGTTCTCTATGAGTTTGGACTTGTTGACCATGTAAGGGATTTCCGTGATTATCATCCTTTCTTTTCCCGCTTTCTCCTCGATCTCTGCCTTGCCTCTCATTACGACGGAACCCTTTCCTGTCTGGTAGGCGAGCTTCGTGCCGTTTATTCCCAGTATCTGTCCTCCTGTTGGGAAATCCGGGGCCTTGATATGATCCATGAGTTCGTCCAGCTCTATTTCAGGATTGTCTATCGTTGCGACCACGCCATCGATCACCTCTCCCAAATTATGAGGTGGGATGTTCGTCGCCATTCCTACCGCAATGCCGGATGAACCATTAACCAGAAGATTGGGTATCTTTGCAGGTAAAACTACCGGTTCTTTGAGAGAATCGTCAAAATTCGGCCGGAAAGCGACTGTCTTCTTTTCGATGTCTTTTAACAGTTCTTCCGATATCCTTGCCATACGTGCTTCGGTGTTATGGCTAATAAATCCGTTTGAAACAAATGAATGACAGTCACTATCAACCTTTATCGAATAAACCCTCTTCATTCCCGCCTCTTCGATGCTTGTTATTTGATCAAAAAGGTAATTGTAAGTCAGGAAAAATTCAAATAATGGTCTGTAATCGGTTCCTGTTTCTTGCATCAAAATCGAGGAAACCTTACCGTAATTATTTTTCATATTAGTGTATCTGTCAAAATTATGTCTTGATATAAATCTCGAATCTGCCATGTTTCTTATATAATCAGAAATGAATGGTACGTAATCCAGAATTGATGAATCCTTTTTGTAATTGCATACAACATATTCTAATTTCTTGCTTTTGTGTTCATACAAGAAGCCCAGTTCCTTGTAAAACCTTAGAACATTTCTTTGCCCTCTGATGTAAAGCTTCCATACGTATCTGTATTTATCGTATCTTCTGAAAGAATCAATTCCGAATCTCAGCAACAATATCTGGAGTTCTTTGATCATTTCTTTACTTTTGGAGCAACATCCAAGTTCTACCATTTTTCTTGAAAAGGTTATTGTGCCGTCTCCTTCGAAATATGATTTCAAAAATGAAACAACTACTTCTTTTGGCGACTCCAATATGGTTTTTGGTATCACCCTTTCCGGTGATTTTAGATCTTCCATGCCTATATTTCTAAGAAATTCCAATGTATGTAAGCAATGGCATTCCAGTCTGTAATAATCCTTTTTACCATATGAACTTGGTTTTCTTTCGAATAAATGTAATTTGCTATCCGGAAATACACTTTTCCACACATCTGATACATCATCTATCCATTTTTTATCGGTGTTACAGAATTCAATTTTATTTTTTGTCATGCTGCCTTCCGATAAGAATGATCCCAGGATAAATGCAAGATCGTTATCAAGATATTTTGGCAACATTCTTTTTTTAGTTCGACCTTTTATCTCCGGATAAAAATTTGACAAATCCAGCATTTTTTTCGGCCAGAGGTTATCGGATGATCTGTCCATTACTACGAAATCCCCTTCTGCAAGATTTTCCATCAACTTCCATGTAAATATGGGTTTTCCTGTTTCGTCTTTGCATAATGTTAAGACTGGATGATTGTATGTTCCGGTCAATGAGTATCCTTTGTTTGTGGTTATTTTCAGAGTCGGGTGGTCTCCGGAATCAAACCATTTGGAAGCTTTGTTGATTTTTTTATCTTTTGATAAAATTTTAAGATTGATTTTTTCTTTGTCTGATATATCACCCATTCTAAGTAAACCATTTTCTGTGACAATTAGGCTGTCTCCGGTGATACAATATCGCATTGCAGCCGCTCCGTCACCATCCACGGAACCGAAATTGCCCTGTCCGTTAATCAATGGATAACGAAGCGAGAAAGTCTGAACCATTCTTACGAGAGAATCATAAACAGCCGTGTCGCCGTGCGGGTGGTATTTACCAAGCACCTCTCCCACGATCCTTGCGCATTTCTTGAACGGTTTGTTATAATGCATTCCCATGTTGTGCATGGCGTAAAGAATCCTTCTGTGAACTGGCTTCAGTCCGTCCTTGATGTCCGGTAATGCCCTTCCCACGATCACTGACATGGAATAATCCAGATAGCTCTCTTCCATTTCGTTCTCTATGTTTCTGTCCCTGAGCTTCTCTTTTGCCAGTCTTTCTGCGCCTTCCATGATCACACGTCCAGATTCTTAACGAATTTCGCGTTCTTTTCGATGAATTCCCTTCTGGGTTCAACCTTTTCACCCATGAGCGTCGTAAATACACGATCAGCTTCTATTGCATCTTCTATGGTAACCTTTAACAGCGTCCTGTTTGCAGGGTCCATCGTGGTCAGCCATAACTGATCAGGGTTCATTTCACCGAGACCTTTATATCTTTGAATATTGGTTCCGCCGCCTATCTCCTTTGTGACGGCTTCCAGTTCATTGTCGCTGTAAGCATAATGCACCTCTTTCCCTTTCTTGACTCCGTATAAAGGAGGCTGTGCGATGTATATGTGGCCTTTCTCCACGAGATCTTTCATGTATCGAAAGAAGAACGTAAGCATGAGCGTACGGATATGAGCGCCGTCCACGTCGGCGTCTGTCATGATAATGATTTTATGGTAACGTAGCGTGCTGTAATCGAAGAATTCACCCGCTCCCGTTCCTATGGCAGTGATCATGTTCTGGATCTCGTTGTTCTTGAGTATGTTCACAAGCCTTGCTTTCTCCACGTTCAGTATCTTTCCGCGTAACGGGAGAATTGCTTGGAACTGGCGGTCCCTTCCCTGCCTGGCCGACCCGCCTGCGGAATCCCCTTCCACTATGTATATTTCGCTCAATTTCGGGTCCTGTTCAGCGCAATCTGACAGTTTTCCCGGGAGTGATCCTACCTCTAAAGCACTCTTCCTTCTTACGAGCTCCCTTGCCTTCAGAGCGGCTTCCCTTGCTTTTGCAGCGTTCACCGCCTTGTCCACGATGATTCTGGCAATTGTGGGGTTCTCTGCGAGGAATGTTCCGAAATGTTCAACGATTGCGGAGTCAACGAAACCCCTTATTTCAGGGTTTCCGAGCTTTGTTTTTGTCTGGCCCTCGAACTGCGGGTCCATCATTTTCACGCTGATTATGGCAGTAAGACCCTCTCTGGCGTCATTTCCGCTCAGTTTTTCTCCGTTCTTGAACAATCCGTTCTCCTGTGCATATTTGTTCAGAACCCTCGTGAGAGCGTTTTTGAAGCCAATTAAATGCATTCCGCCCTCTTCCGTGTGAATATCATTAACGAATGAAAGAACCTGCTCGTTGTATGCAGTGTTGTACTGCATGGCTATCTCCACTTCTGTTTTGTCCTTGACTTTCTTGAAGTATATTGGATTCTCGTGAACGACGACCTTGTTCTCGCTCAGGAATTTGACAAATGAGATAATCCCGCCCTCGTAATGGAACTTTTCTTCCTCTCCTGACCGTTCGTCCTTCATGTGGATCATTATTCCGGCGTTCAGGAACGCCATCTCACGCATACGATTGGTAAGCGTATCAAAGTCGAAGTCCGTCGTTTCGAATATCCCTTCGTCCGGCCAGAACCTGATTCTCGTTCCCGTTTCATAAGGGAATCCGTCCTGTTTCTTCTCCAGTTTTGTTACGGGCTTCCCTTCAGAGTATTCCTGACTGTGGAGGATTCCGTCCCTCTTGACCTCTACGACCATCTTCTTCGAAAGGGCGTTCACCACAGACACGCCTACGCCGTGCAGTCCTCCCGCTATGTGGTAGACCTTGGATTCGAACTTCCCGCCTGCGTGGAGCTTGGTCATGACTATCTCAAGAGCGGATTTACTTGGGAATTTCGGGTGGCTGTCTACAGGGATTCCCCTTCCGTCGTCAACTACGCTGACGGAGTTTCCCTTGTGAATGATTATGTTGATATTCTTGCAGAACCCGGCCAGAGCCTCGTCTACGGCGTTATCCACGACTTCGTAAACAAGGTGGTGGAGTCCTCTCGGACCAGTGGAGCCCACGTACATGCCGGGTCTTTTCCTGACTGCCGTAAGACCCTCCATTACCTTGATATCCTGCGCGTCGTAAGTTTTTTGATCTCCCTCTTCCATATTACCAACCTATCACTAAATCTTGCCAGAACGCAAAATAACATCATTAATTAATAATATTATATAATATATAGTTACTTAATTAATATATAAATGTTTCTAAAAGGGTTTTTTTAATAGAAATTACTGATTGTGTGCGAATGTTTTTATTTCTCCCTTTCCTTTTCTTATTATGTCTATCGAAGGATATGTTGATTACCAGAGAAGGGAGTTTTGCAAGGACGTGAAATGCCCCAGGCAGATCGAGCTCATGGAGCAGGAAGAGGGCTCCGAACGACACAAAGAAATCAGGCAGGAATGCAAGGAAAAATGCCTGTTCACGACATGGCAGTTCCATCACTGGTTAATTGAGAAAGGATATCTGGTCGTTCGACCAGAAGAAACGAAGGACGACTTGGACAACGGACAAAAGTCGTCAAATCAAGACGAATGATCATTGGAGGTGTGAATATGGATTGGGGACAAGCAAACAGGATATCTAAGATTATCAAGCCAAAGACGGGGAGATCGCTCATGCTGGCGGTTGATCATGGTTATTTCATGGGACCAACAACTGGTCTGAGGAATTGGAAAGAGTCGGTGACTCCGCTGATCCCTTATTGCGATACATTATTCGCTACGCGTGGAATGGTGAGAGCGTGTGTTGATCCGAAGACGGACGTTCCGGTCATGCTTCGTGCGTCAGGTGGGACATCGATGGTCGGTCCGGAACTGCTTCATGAGGGAAGCACCATATCCGTGGAAGATGTTTTAAGGCTTAACGCCGTCGGAATCGGATACTCAATCACGGTCGGAATGCCCTGGGAAAGGGACACGATCCTTGATTTCTCCCAGTGGGTTGACGATTGCGAGGCATACGGACTGGTCGCTATGGCAGTCACGGCAGTCGGTAAGGACATGGCAAAGGACGCCAGATACCTCGCTATGGCAAGCAGAATCGCTTCAGAACATGGCGCTCACATAGTGAAAACCTATTATTGCGAGGATTTCCACAAGGTGGTCGATTCATGCCACGTTCCTATAGTTATGGCGGGTGGAAAGAAGATACCAGAACTGGATGCTTTAACCATGGCACATAACGCCATACAGGCAGGCGCTGTTGGTGTGGATATGGGCAGGAACATATTCCAGGCTGATGATCCTGTTGCGATGATCCAGGCCGTCAGAGGTCTCATCCATAAGAACATGACACCCAAAGAGGCGCTGGATTTCTACAACGAACACAAAAAGTCCTCCGCACCGATCGAAAAGTCGAATATAGACGCTGACGATACGAAGAAAATATGATTTCGATAACATGAAAGTGGCTGTTTATTACAACAACAGAGATATCCGTATCGAGGAGAGGGAAAAACCGAAGCCGAGAGGCAAAGAGCTACTCGTAAAGGTAAATTCTTGTGGCATCTGCGGATCAGATCTTGTCGAATGGTACCGGATGCCAAGAGCACCACTTATCCCCGGCCATGAGTTGGGCGGGGAGATAGCCGAGGTTGGAGAGAATGTAACTAATTTTAATCCGGGTGACAGGGTTTTTGTTGCGCCTAAGATTGGCTGCGGTGAGTGTAAACACTGCAAAAAAGGGCATCATTCTGTCTGTCCTAACGTAAAAACACGGCTGGACGGCGCTTTCTCGGAATTCGTTCTGGTGCCGGAAGAAATGGTTAACAATGCGGTTTTCAGGCTACCGGATAACCTTTCGTATGATGAAGCCACTTTCATCGAACCGCTGGCCTGCGTTTACCGTGCGCAAAGGTTCGCTGGCGTCAGGGAAGGAGATAATGTTCTTGTTATAGGAAGCGGGATGTCAGGTATACTCCACATCAAGCTCGCCGTTGAAAAAGGAGCGAACGTTACTGCTACCGATATCAACCAGCAGCGTCTGGAATTTGCAAAGAAATGCGGGGCAAACGTGATCAATGCGAACGAAGAAATAGAAGGGAAATTTGATGTTGTAATAGTATGCGCGGCCGCCATGCCGGCTTTCGAAACCGCTTGGAAGAGCGTTGATATAGGTGGAACGGTAGTTTTGTTCACCGTACCGTCGCCCGACAAACAGGTAGTGGTTCCGGTTAATGATTTCTGGCGAAAGGAAGTGAAGATAATAGAATCTTATTACTGCGGACCGGATGATCTGGATAAATCCATGGAGCTGATCACTTCGAAAAGGATCGCTGTCGAAGACATGATCACCCACAGGCTTCCGCTCGATAAGATCCAGGAAGGTTATCGCCTCGTCGCGGAGGCTGATGAATCCCTGAAGGTCATAATCAGGCCGAATGAATGATTCAGTCCCAATCTTCGTTATATTTGCTATTGAAACCCCTGTGGTCAGGCGTTACCGTAACTTTTGTTGCTGTTTCGGGAACCAACTTAAGTCTTTTCTTCTTGTTTTCGCCCATACCATTCAGTTCTTCTGGGTAAATTTTGAAGGTCTTCTTCTCAATTAACCAGTAATAGCTTCCTTCAGGAACGCTCTCGGTCACGGTTTCCAGTACAGGGAACGATTTAAGGCATACGTTCCCGTTCTTATAGCTCATACTTTTTCCTCCTTGTATTGAAAATAATCGAAAAACAGAATATACTCTCACCAGAAGAAAAAGGACCTTTCATCAGAATCACTCAGAAGATGAAGGCCCTCAAAGGAGCACGACCACTACGAGCAGGACGACTACTTGCAAAGAAACTTTCGAAATTGCCTGCGTTAAGTGGTTTTTCATCTTAATCACGAAAGACGAATTGGTTAAATCAGTGTAATTCGTCATATAATATGATTATTTGTTCAGGTATGTTTTTATTGTTTGCGTGCAGGTTTTTCTGGTTATTTCCTCGCCGTGATCGAATAACACAATCCAAAATAAGGGTTCTCGTGTTGCCTGACGAAGCGGAAGCCAATCCCTTCTAGGATATCCTTCATCTCCTTGAAGGTGTGCGGGTGAAGGATGTTCTTGCTGACTCCCTTGATGATCCCCTCGCCGAATATCTCCAGGTCCTTCTTGTGTTCTGCCAGGAGACCATTCCTCCGGATGTCTTCATAATATGAATTGAAGACCGTGTCGATTCCTCTGGGGGTTATCCTTCCAGTTATGGCGAACGTCCCTCCCGGACGAAGGACTCTGAAATGCTCTTTGATCGCTCCTTCGAAGCCAACCACGAAATGCATCGCGAACATGGACGTTATACCGTCCATCATTCCATCTTTGAAAGGGAGCTGTTCAATGCTGGCGTTTCTTATAAAAAGATTTTTTTTGTATTTTGAACATTTCTTTTTTAATATCTCCAGCGCCCTGTGACTGGTGTCGACGGCATGGACTTTCTGGTCCCTCCTGAGAAGTTCGATAGTGACGTTCCCCGTCCCGCATCCGCTGTCCAGAACGGTCTTCAGCCCGCTCATGGCCTTGACGTGGAAATTCTTTACTTCGTTGTATATATCGGAATGCTCAAGAATCCTGTCGTACGCGTCGAGATACTTGCTCTCCCAAAAACCGTCTCTCATCTTAAAAAATGGATTTTGTTGTTAAAAAAAGATTTTTAATACCTAGTCAACATTTTATATATTAAAAATCATTATTGATAAGTGGTAATATGAGATACCTTATATTCAGCGACGTTCATGATAACTACGATGCGCTTTCCCTTCTCCCGGAAGATTATGATCATGCGGCGTTTTGCGGGGATCTTTGTGAAGATGATCCCGGGAAAGCAAGAAAATGTATTGATCGGCTTTCGCGGATGCATGGTTTGCATGTTGTTCTCGGTGCACACGATCAAGCTATAATCGATGACAAAATATTGAAAAAATATGTTCGATATGCCGAAGTCGGGAGGGAACCTAAAAAAAATATGAAAAATGCGAGCAATGCCCTTAAAATGAGAACCGAGCTTGGCAGCGAATACATCAAATGGCTAGAAAAATGGAAAAAACCGGTTCTGAAGACCAGCGCTTCTGGTTATAAGATAATTATGGTGCATGATTGCCTTGTACCTTTGACGGGAAAGGAATCTCAGCAGTTGCTTGGCCTGGGGGGCTACAATAAATCAAGAATGGTCAGTACCGTGCACGCGGCAAAGAATTTCAATAGGGATGAGTTCGATTTGCTGATACACGGACATATACATTATCCTCAGGTTTGGTCGGTTGATAATAAAAAAGAAGTTTCGGATGTTGATGTCAGTGGTCATATTTTCAACAATGATGAGAAAATCGAGCTTTTCAGTAAAAAAAGGTACATTCTATGTCCCGGGTCGATGTGCGGGGATTCCGGTAACCCGATTGTCGGTTTTAATGGTGATATCAGTATGAGCGAGAGAAAGATATCTTATGCTATTTTTGAAACTGATGAATTGAATGATGATATTATCGGGAGTTTTAAGGTTAAATTCCAGAAAATTGAATAAAAATATTCATTCCCTGCAATCTTCGCATGCCAAACCGTCTTCCCCTTCCTGACGGAGGTTTTCCGAGAATTCACCGCACCTGTCGCAGAATCCTTCCGGCATTGTTTGGTTTTCCAGTTCAGTTACCGCTTCCGTGAATTTCATGCTCACGTTCTGCCTGGGGAAATCGTGCCTGTGCCTGAATGGAGGGATGAACCTTAGCAACCTTTTCGCGACTATCTGATCTATCCCTTTCATCCAGTTGCCTGCTTCATTGAGGTAACAATAAGGGCATATGGAGACCGGGCTCGGTTTCTTGCAGTGTATGCAGTCCGTTCCGTGGTTTTTGTGATAGAAATATTTCTTGAAATTATGGTGGAATTTTGAGAAGGAACGGACAAGATGGGCGGGAAGGACTCCTTTGATATCACTGGCTAAGCATTCAACACATAGATAATTCCATATCGGCTCTTTGCAAATCTTGCATAGTACAAGGTCCATCTTCACCATCTCTCATTTTCAGCGGTTCAGTCATCTGATTTATAGAATGGAATTTTACTTTATAAGGCCCGCCTAAAACCAATTTTGGTCTTTACAAAATCTTTTTTATAAATATTTTTTTAGAATAGAAAAACGATATGCTGCGAATCTCAAAATATTTAATAAATGAATGATTATACGATAGTTTTAAATATATTACAAAAAAAATTGTAAAAGCTTTTAAAACTTACTACTAACATTTTAAGCATCAACCCGTCGACGAAATGGGTTAGAAATCACGTGATTTTATGGGATTTTCGCTAATTGAAAAGAATAACGGTACGAGTGTGGCCTACGATTCTCTCGTGGTCCACCCAAAGAAGCTCAACATCTTCAATTCTGACCTTTCTCTTAAGATTGTCAGTGAATTGGTCAAGGAGCCTGGCTGCGCAATGGATCTGGCCAGGAAATTAGAAGAACATGAACAGAAGATATATTACCATCTGAGGAAGATGGAGAACGTTGGCGTAATCAAGATAACCAAAATCGAAAAGAGATACGGAATGAATGCCAACATATACAGCCTGGTTTCTCCTGTTATTGCGGCTAAACTGTATGAAGACGGTAAGGAGATACAGAATGCAGCCAACCTGAAGGACATGGAGCATGTCGATTTCTTCCACCCGTTCATTGAGAATGGTTCGCTTAACGCAAAGATAGTTGTCGGGGACCCCAACGAACACGGGAGGTTCGACACCAAATCAAAGGAAGGTGTGTACGTCAATGACCTTGCCATTCTTTTGGGAAGCTCTGTGAATAACTTTAGTTTCCCTTACTTCACACCTGATACGGAAATCAGGGAATCAGATTTGCAAAATAACCTTATACTAATCGGGAACGTGCGGACGAATGTAATAATAGACAAGATAAAAGATTCGCTCCCGTTGGAGTTCGAGGAAAAGGGGCATTCTTTCCGCTCGAAAAAAACCAAGACCGTCCACAAGGATCCCAGGACCGGCTACGTAATTAAAATCAAGAATCCAATGAATCCCAAGAAAAGCATCATGGTGATCGGGGGTTTGAGGACCAGGGGAACGAGGGCGGCTGTTGTCGCTTTGACCCAAAACCTTAAAAAATTATTTGACAAGAACGACGTAAACAACGGGGAATTCATGAGGATAGTCAAAGGGCTAGATAAAGAAGGGAGAGGATTGATAGATTCGTTTGAAACGATAGAGTGATGATTTATGATATTAATTAATCATGAAAGCATGACCGAAAAGAGCAAGAGAACCAAGGGAGTTACTTATAACTCCAAGTTCATGCCCATAGATGTCGGAAACATGACGGATATAGCATACGCTATCAATACGTTCGTAAAACCAAACGGGTATGGATACCTTTTACTTGGAATAGGATTGCCTGGTGATGCGGGAACATTGCCGAAGAGAAGCGATGTTGCTCCTTATCTTGATGGTGAATCTTTGAGCGATCTGGAAGATTTGAAGGGCAGGGTTTCCAGGAACGGGAGTTTCGAGAGCTATTTCGACAGACTGGTTCTGCTGGAAAGAGCGCTTCGCGGGGATTTGCCTTTGAGTAATGATATAATAGATTTGCTCGACAAAACCGGATTTAATCCCGATGATGTAAGTTTCGAAGATATGATCATAATGCCGAAACATCCACATGATATTTATCCTTTCATGTTCGATACCCAGTACAATGCCGACAGGCAGGGATATCTTGAACCACCCAAAGAAACAATACAAACCCAGATAATATACCTTGATGAAAAGGGGCATGACAGGAGATGCGAAGAGAAAAGGGCGCATGAAAGAAATATACACGTGACTGCCCTGAATGGCATGTATCTTGATCGTGAATTGGTAGAAAGTAGGGATATTCCTCTTCTTAGGGAAAATGATAAGGGTAGGATAATGCGTGAAATAAAACAAACTCCTTACAAGGTTGTTGTCATGCCTTTCCAGCCGTTCGGGAGGGAACAGAAGAGAATCATTGACGTGGTTTACGATAAATCTAATACTAGTGACGAACTAGTATTTGCAGTTCCTTACGGCACCGTTCCTATGAACCCATCCGAAAACGCGAATTTCTGGAGAAGGGTTTCTGAAAGCAAAGATTTGCCTTTCTCGAGGTTTTCGAGAACAAGGGAGTATATTAAAGATTCTATCGGTGATGGCAGGGTGGGACATCCCAAGCTTAGAAATATACATACAGTTCCGGTTGAAGTGGACGATACCGGTGCCGTTGCTAAAACGAAGATGAATCATTCTTATTTGCCGGACGGCAATTGCGAATTCGTGCGTGTAGACAAAAATGAAACCAGTGTCAAGAGCAGCTTACCGAATGTTCATGTTATTTCATCAACCTTCCAAAAAATCCTTAAGAAAGGACAGGGTTCTAAGATAGTGCAGCTATTTTAACCGGGAAAACGTTAAACCTAAATAAATCATCATCCCATATTCTTTTATGAACCAACTATTCCCGGGTGTCTGGAAAAAAGACGATAAGATCATTACCCGGAATCTGGTACCCGGGGACAAGACCTATACAAAAAATATTTTTAGTATCAAAGGCACCGAGTATCGGGAATGGAACCCGTTCAAATCGAAGGCCTGCGCAGCCATCGCTCTCGGCCTCAAGAATTTTCCACTCAAATCCGGGTTGAAAATACTCTACCTTGGAGTGTCGTTCGGCCAGACCGCCACCTTCTTTTCAGACATACTTGGTAAGAAGGGTATCATATATGGAGTCGAATTTTCGGAAAGATGCCTGACCGACCTCAACGCGGTGGCTGAAAAACGGGGCAACATCGTTCCTATCCTCGGAGATGCGAGAAACCCGGACGAATACGGATGGATAGAACCGGTGGACGTGATATACGAGGACGTTGCTTCCGATGATCAGGCAGAGATAATGATCAGGAACAGCCGTCATTTCCTGAAGCCCGGCGGGTATGCGATGATCGCCATAAAGGCCAGATCAATCAATGTGGTCAAGGATCCCAGAATCGTCTTTAAGGAACAAATAGAGATATTAAAAAAACATTTTGAATTGGTTGAGAAGATCAACATCGAAAGGTATGAGAAGGATCACATGTTCGTGGTTCTTAAAAAATAGGAAAGATGCACACTTCGTGCACATCATGTACTCCGGTTTGATTTGCTCTATGAAAAAATATTTTATAACACTTGAAATAAAATTCTAATCATGGCTTCGAAATCCAAACTGAAAACAACCCATTTGGTGAATTTTCTCAGGGCTGTGATAATTATCATCTTAGGAATCATAATCCTCGTGGTGGCCGGGATTGCCGGCCAGTTCTTTTACGT
>CAYUSU010000007.1:0-38229 GCA_964447525.1 uncultured archaeon
CTGATATATCCACAATTCCATTTTTCACATTTAGATATGAATCATGAACATCAAGCAGTTCTGCTCCGTACTTTTCCATTATCCTGATCGTTTCCGACGGATCATCCGTCGCCAAAGCGGTTGCGGCGTCTTCAACTATATCGTTATCCATGCATTGCGGACATTCGATCTTTTCGATCTCTTCTTTAGACATCAGCATATACATGGAAATGGTGTTGAGTATGCTCTTTGACGGTGCATAAAGGACGGATTCCCTTCCGCAATATCCTATTATGGTTGGTCCGTAATCCCACCATGCCAAAAATTTCGCGTTTTCTTCCGTATTTTCATCCATCCATTCGCATGAATTCATAATGGACGGAATGAAGTTGCCGGCGTATTTAGTCTCGTTAACGGTGAAAATAACCGTTCCTTCGAGCAACCTTTCCCTTTCTTTGTCTTCCTTCTCGGCCGTTACGGTTATCTCCTTTCCGTTGCTTTCCATGATCACTTCTCCGTTGGCGAAGTTAGAAAGCACCTTGCCTTTTATCTCGTAAGTATTGATGTCAGGTATGATCCCCGCGAATGATAACCACATTATGTCCGGATCAACTGCGTCCAGGAAGTCCAGCGTGTTCCCGGAAGGATCCCCGTGATGCCCGAGCTTGAGAACGTCCGCCTTCAGGTCCGCTCCTGAGTCGATCAGTCCCTGCGAACATTCGGCGGCGCAATCGCCTGTGAACAGGAATGACGTCTCACCGTACGTTACTTTGATCACGATTGAATTATCATTAGAATTCGTCTGCTTGAGCACTTCCGGATCGTTCGTCTCCGGCCATAACACCTCGAAGGTCACTCCGTCCAGCTCTATAGTATCCCCTGCTTTGAGGGTGATCCCATGGTTTACCATCATATATTGTGCCATCGGAAGATCGATTGGCACGTCTCCCGGATCCTTGTTATGGTATATCTTCTTTATCTGGATGCTGCTAACCGGAAACAGATGGACGAAACCCTTGTAATGATCCTCGTGGGGGTGCGTAAGGACGGCGAACTCCACGCTTTGAACGTCTTTCGAATGTAAATACTGTATTATGCTGTCGTCCTCCCCGGAGTCGATCATTACGAACTTCCCGTTCGGCGTCTCGATGAGAATGGCTTCCCTGAGATCAGGAAAGTATACCTTGAGCGTCTTTTGGTCACCCTGAGTTACGCAACCGCTCGAAAGAACTACCAATGACAATAGTAAAAACAACAGAATCTTTTTCATGTATAGATATTGAGACTTGCTTCAATTTAAAATTTCCGCAGTTTGGAATCAGGAGCGGCAAAGAACGGAATCACAAAAAATATGCTATGCTTATATTGAATTTATCTAATATTATGATTAAATTTATTTCTTTAAAGTAACAACTATATAAATTTATTTCTTCAACATTAGTAATGCAAAAAAAATATAAATTTACTGTGCCTATTCCCGATGGCTATTCAAGATATTTTTATATTTGCAACCATCCTGTTGGTAAAGGGATTGTATGCTGCTGGAAAGAGCTCGACACGGGAAAATATTTCCTCGAAGATTCCAAGGGAAAAAAGGTGTATATTCCGCATAGTTATATTGACGACGGGAAATTGCCCGGCAAATTGAGAAAAAAGCTCGATTTGTGACGTATTTCTTTGAACCCATGGCACATCAATAGAATATATGTTTTCCCCCCGAGCGCGTACGGAGGGCTTTACCTCGTTGAATGAGATGGGATCGTGTATCCTGAACTCAAAATTGAAAAAAGTGGGCGCTTCAATGAGAACACCTAACCAAGTGGATGATTTTTTTCATGAAGATTTGAAATAAACCTTTGCATTCTTGCCGGAATAAATTCCCGGGAAGACTTTCCATACCCCTTTCCTCATATCTGTATCCGTATGAATATCCTGTAGAACAACCACAACATGAATGCGATGATCAGGATCGCCACTATGACCCATCCCAGAACCACCAAATGAGGCATCATGTAGAACCACACGAACACTAATAATATGAAAATGAAAGCCAGCGTCCATATCCAGTTTTGCCAGTTCAATCCAATAACCCCCCTTTGGCGATGTCTGCCACGACCATCAGAACAGCCACGAATATGATCACGTTCCCTACCACGTCGTAAGGCGCAGGGAAGGTCTCGGTGAGAACGGTCATCTTGATGAGACCACCGATCACTCCCGTCACCACACCGGCGGAGGCGACCTTGTACGGGCCTTTGAGCAGTTTAGCTGCATTGCCCAGAACTGTTGAGAGTTGCTGGAGAACGGTCTTTTTCGCTGCCATGTGTAATATTAAGAATAAGATCGTATATATCCTTTTTGAACGGGGAAACCATGCCGCCCGATCCCTTCGAACGGCTTACATGATCGAAGTTAGTGTGTTCAGGTTCCCGGTCCACTTTTCGAATATTTCCATTTCCTGCTTCCTGTCTGCTGCCAGAACGACTATGTCATGTTCGCTGTCCTCTTTTTTTAGATGAGGCAGTTTCTTCGGTTCGAGAAATTCATATCCCATCAATGGATGGAAAAAGAGGTATAAATTTATGAACATGTGTGATATTATGGGATAGTCGGTTCCGGGCCTGTGCTTCATTGTCATGAATTTCCTATTGGTCACCATTCCCATGTGCTCCGTGGACAGCTTCCGTTTGTCCGCAATCCTGTTATCATCAAGATAGAACCTGATGAGGCACCCCCTTTCCGGTTTTTCGAGCGTTTCCATGCCCGGCAGGGCGAGCTCATCAAAACGGTCCGGGTCTATGTGCAGGTCATAATCTATGCACTCGCTTTCGTGGAGTGCGTAGCTTACGCAGTTATTCTGTTCATGCACGTATTGATGCCGGTTCCATGGTTTGTCGCGGTTCATGAGAAAAATGAGAAATAAAATCTTAAATAAAGCAGTCATATTAATTAATAAATTATAATAATAATTATTTATTACTAAATAGTTGTAATATAACTATTATTTCCCTTTTTTGGGTATTGGGAGAGAGACATGTCAATGAAAAAGAAGCTCCGCGGGGCACCAGGCCGGCATAATTACAAGGCTATGTGGGCTTTCCTCGGTTTTCTTGGCCTTTCGCTGATGGCGGACAATGTCGGCGCCCAGGAAATTAACGATTTCATCAGGCAGGAGGAAAGGCTCCCTACCATGAACATGGGGTATGACATGGAGACGGGAACAGGAGTCGAGACACGCATCCCGTTCTATACGAACATGCCGTCCCGGAGCTTTTCCCGTGTAGAGGTCGATTTTGACGGGGACTGTATCCCGGATACGGTAATGAGCGAGCCCGGCCCGCTGCGGAGAAGGTTCAGCAAACCCGGGAAATACCCCGTCCGCGCCAAGGCGTTCATGAAGAACGGCGAGAAAATGGTCGCGGGGGTGGATATCGATGTCAGGAACGACCTCACGAAACAAGCCTTCACGTTCCCTGTCCCGGTAAAGCGTCCTCCGAGCCTCGAGAAGAGTTCAATAGCCCTGCCGGACACCATAGACAACTTCTACGCGATAGTTTTCGGGGGATACGACACCGAATACTTCATGATAGAGGCCGCCCAGATGAAGACTTTCTTTAACAATATCGGCGCAGACCCATCCAACATTGTTTATCTCATGCATGACGGAACGAATAATGACTATGGATTCGTGAACAGGGGGGCGGCCACGAAGAAAAACCTGATCGCGGCCAGGGACAGCATATATTCCCTCATGCGGGAAAGGGAAAAAATGGGAGAAAAGAACGTTCTCATTGTGTTCTTGGATAGCCACGGAAAAGGATACACAGTAGGGGAGAATGAGTGCAACTACCAGACATCCGTTCCTCCGATAGGAACTTACGAAGGAGACCCGAGAAACGAATACTTGGACCTCGATATCAAGGGAGGGAAGGTGAAATTGGCGATACTAACGGATGATGTAAGTAACCAAAAAAGGGAGATGATGGGAAGAGGGGGAATGGGATACCATGAAATCGGAATGAACGAGAGGAGACTCATTATCAGGTCAGAGGAAGAAGACAATCAGGATTATCAGTACATTTACGTGATGGAATACGTTCCGACTATGGACAACATGAGGATGAAGAAGCTCTACAGGGCCTTCAGCTGGGACACAAACCGGAACCTCCGGGTTGATTCCGGGGAAGAGGTAATCTATGACGGGCACGACATCGACATGAGCTACCTTATTGAGGAGCCCGTTGATGAGATGAGAGGGATATGGTACGACATCAATCGGAACGGGGTATGGGACATACCCTTCGCGTGGCCGGTTGACGATACCCTCCGCCTGTGCATTTACATGGACGGCGGGACGAACCCCTATCCGCTGATACGTAGCGCAGTTGACATGGATAACGACGGGGTCGTAGAACTTGAAACGGGATATGACTACATAAGCTTCCAGGGAGCAGTCAGGGGCTATAACGAGGACGTGACGGACCTTGAGCTCACGGAGATATTAGACAGTGACACTAGTGAATGCCCTGGCTGGCTTGTACCTTTCAACCGGCAGTGTAAAGGGGACGAGAACAGCGACAACCTCTACGGCAACAGGATAATAAACGTGGCCATGTGCGGAAAGTACGAGGTAGCGAACAGCAGAAACCTGCTCATGAGAGGGCTCCTTGAGGGAACTTCACCAGTGAATTCAGGGACAGGGGATACTTATGCGGCTGACCTGGATGACGGTAAGGCAGACGGTTTCGTGAGTTTACTGGACCTGATAAATCACGTAAGGAAAGGCTATCGTAGTTCATATGAGGAAGGATGGATTAGCAGGATGCGTCTGAACGGCAACAATGACAATAAATCAGAAAGGGCCGTAAACGACCGTTGGTCAGCCGAAGGGGAGGGTGAGAACCCTTCAAATATCATAATACCCTACAGGGGGAGCTTCACGTCCGTCAGGACAGGAGGGGGAAATAAAGGGAAGAATGTGTATCCGGCCCATCCCAATCCCTTCAATGACAGGACGACGTTGAGGCTTGACAAGAAGGGGGACGGCTTCAGAATATACGACATCATGGGCCGCCTGGTCAGGGAAATGCATCCCGGCCAGATGCCGCCGGGAATATACGAGGTTCCCTGGGACGGAACGGACAAAAACGGAACGGACCTGCCGTCCGGTATGTATTTATACAAGCCAGACAATTCTTCGAAAACTTACAAAATAATCAAAATGCGATAATGCGGTTTCTGAAAGACGCCCGGAGGAGGAATTTCATTCCGGCCGCGTGTCGATTGAAAGATCCACTTCCTTCCAGAATCCCTTCGGGACATGCTTGGGTTTGCCTGGATGATTTTGTTCCAGTTCCCGGATTACCTGCTTGCATTTTTTATTCATTTGAATGGAATCGCTTTCCACCGGGATCGATTTCAGTTTACTTGCACCATCCGGGTAAAGACCATAGAGACTGATATCGAATTTGTATTTGCCATCCAAGTAATAGAAAATCGCCCTTAATTTTTTATTCTTGTATAAAGACTTTGGCAATTCTTGTTTTAATTTGTCATCCATGATCAAACAAAGAACTAAAACTTTTTATTTTCATTCTATCGTTATCGTAAACAAATTACTCGGTCCCCAGTTCGACGTTGCCTGGTTGCAATTCTCGTAAGTGATGTCCTTGCATGCCAATGCGGTGTATATGTACGTCCCCTTCGGCGCGTCCTCCGGTATTGTGAAGATTGCTTCCTTGATCCCGACGAAACCATATTCCACGTTCATCTGGCTTTTGTTTTCCGACAGCCATGATGCCATGTCGCTCTGAAGGTCGGGGCATGCCTGGAACCACTGACACTGGTAAGCGGCCTTGACGTTGAAGTCCACTTCCGACGGGAAGAACCGAACAACGAACTTATGCGGATTCTTATCCTTTTCTGCGTTGTTGAATATGATCGGCACTCCAAACGTGTTGTTGGGCGGGATCTCTATGGAATTAAAATAAAGCTTGAAAACGAAACCCAGGCTCTCCCCCCCGGTCAGATCTCCTATGGACGTGTTTTTCGTGATATTCATGTAGACGTACGTCGTCTCCTCGGTTCCGTTCATCGCTTCCCTGGTAGAGCATCCGCTGACAATCACAATTACTAACAGAATTCCCAGGACAAGACCCCACTCCATTATAATATTATGTTGCTCCCGTTAATTATTGTTGCGGGGACGGAAATGACCAGAAAGACGAGATAGTGATGGAAGGCGATGCCTGGACGTATACGATGGGAACTAAGTAGAATTTTTTACAAAGAACCAACTCTGGTGCTTTTCCCCGTGAGTTCTTTGTAAATATTGTGAACGGTTTCGAAAGCGTCCCCGATGATCGCAGCACCAATTTGATTATAGAATATCATGTTTTCTTTGAGCGTTACCAACTGTTCGCCTTCTCCGAAATCAATATAACCTTGCCAAATGTTTCCCATGTTTAACCATTCAGTGCTGAATTTTATATACTTTTCGTTAGCCGTGAATCTCTTTAAATCACTTTCTTTCCTACTATAATCCATGATAGGGTTTGGGGACATGATCACCCGTCATCTCGAACGAGAAAAACGGACGAAGGAGATAGGAAGGTATTATCCCTCCGAGATCGGCGGATGCCTGCGGAAGGTCTGGTTTTCTTACAAATCGCCGAAAGAGACTGATCCTGAAGTAGTCAAGATATTCCATCTGGGGAACATGATACACGATTTCGTGGCCGAGGTCATGAAAAGCGAGAAGGTCCCTGAAGTCAGCCTGGTCGGGGAAGAAGTGCCGTTCAAGATAGAGGACGACGATTTCACTATTTCCGGAAGGGTGGACGACATCGTCATGCTGGACGGTGAGAACGAGAAGATTCTCGTAGAGGTAAAATCCACCAAGATGGTTAACATCCTGGACGGACCCAAGGACGAACATGTAATGCAACTCCAGTTGTACATGTACGCAATGAAAATATTTAGCGGTATTGTCCTGTACATCGAGAAAAACACGCTCAAAACGAGGGAATTCGATGTCAAATACGATCAGAACGCGGTCAACGAGATAATGAAACGTTTCCGAGCCCTTCATCATAGCCTCAAGCACGAGGTCATTCCCATCGCCGAGGCCAGGGAAGATTCGAGCAAGCGGTGGATGTGCAATTACTGTGATTACGCGGAAGAATGCCAGAGGGCGGAGATCGAGGGAAATTAACGTATTTAAATACTTAAATTAATTATCACTTATGAGTGGTAAATATAAATATTGTCAATATTATTTAAGATTAAAGGTGGATCTGGCAACGGACCCTGGAATATTGATGGAAAAAGTATTTTTGAGCCAAAACCATCCACATTTATTTCAAGACGGACTCAAAAGAGGATGGGGTTATAGTATAATCGATATACCACCCAGAGATTCAATGTTCGTTTATGACAAAGAACAAGCTTTAAAAATTTCAGATGAATTAAACAAACAGGTTGGAGTCTTGGATGTGGAATGTATTGAAGAATGTGGTAAAATTTAATTCACTTGAATTGAACTAATTTTATCATTTATAAATAGTGAAATAGTATATATTATATGGGTATTAATTTCACATCTTATATCAGGGAAGGCTATGGTAATTCAGTCACTGATATGGAAGATGCGCTGAAGTATCAGGAGATTAACAGGAGAGCTACCGCTTACTTTCACCCGGAGGGGGCGAACTTCGTTCTTTCAATTCACGGAGGAACGATGAACGTTTTCAGGGTGTTTCTGATCCCGGAGGGAAAGGAGCCCATAGATTTCGGCTTTTCGGAATATCCTTCCGTTAGATCCGGATGGCCAGTCGTTACGGGAAGGGATATGATAACACAGGAAAGTGATTTCATGGATTCCGCCGGGGCAAGGAATGCATATTTCGATTGTATGGAAAAGCTTATCGAAGACGGATGGGACAAGGCATGGATGATGATTGGCCCCGGTATGGAACAACTTACTCCCCATATTCTGAGTATCAAAAACAAAAGAGGCAGCTCTGCCCCAGTTGTCATATCCGAACCCATCGATTACGGGCTCCTGGGAAGCTCTCTCAGCGAAATGAACATGATAATAAATGAAATGGGTTACGGGGACATGAACCTTATGGGTCTCCATCCTTCCGGACACGTGAACACAGCGCTGGAGAGGATAGAAATAATGAGAGACAACCCGAACCTCGTCCACGGAAAGTTCATGCTGGGTAAACAGGAAATCCCATCGGAAATAATGAAATATTCCGGAAGCGTTTATGCCGCCGTGGATTTCCAGGCAGCGGGACTTTACGGCTCCCCTGACGGGGATAACGAAAAAATCAGCAATATACTCTCCGGTTTCATGGATCCCGCCCATATGGACAATCTTTTCGTGATATGATATGACAGTGAAACTCAACGCCTACCTTTTCGGGGAGCAGGTTCCTGATTTTCGTGCTGGATTTTGATCTGACCCTTATCATCGCATCCGGCCTTATCTTTATTCTGGCATTTTTCTCTTATCTCGTCCCAAAAGTCAAGATCAGAAAGTTCAATTTCTGGGAATATAAGCAAAGCCTCTTCAGGAAGCCGGTCTTACTCCTCCTTTTACCGGTCTTCCTTTTCGGTACCCACTGGGGGGCTGAACAAACGTCCTACAGCCTGTTCCTGAGGGATTTTCTCGGTCTTGACTTGTTTTATTCGGGCATGTACATGGGATTCAGCCTCATGGCGATGGCGATAGGTGGATTATATGCAGGCAAGCGTATCAACAAGACCAGGCATCCCAAAAGAATATTCCTTACCGGAATACTGATGTCCGGGATTTTTCATGTTTTTATGATCATTCAAAACGTTCCTTTGTCTTTCGTTTTCAGGCTCTTGCACGAAATCGGGGATGGATTGATGATGGTTTCGTATTACATTATACTTGCGGATATATTCAAGAAGAAGATCATTTCAGGAGAATCCAGCATCGCCTATACCGTTCTCCTTGTTGGGTCAGTGGTGGGAGCTCCGATATATGGACATATTGGTTTCGCTTACGGGTATCAGTGGCCTTTCCTTCTTTCAGGAATTACCACCCTTTTTTCCCTTGCCCTGATATTGATGTTTCAGAAGATGATCAAATTCTGATCTTGGTTCATTCTGGAAAAGTCTGGCTTTTTAAATATTGTTCCGAAACTAAAACTTAAGGCGGGATTTTGATGGATTTTAGAGTGTTATCGTTTTTGTTCGTTCTTCTTCTTTTCATACCGTCCGTCCATTCACTCGAACTCGCCGGTTTTGAAAGCTTCTCTGTCTTCTTGGAAGCAGGTGAAGTGGAAGTGCTTGATGCCGAGGGACCTGCTTCCGTCGTTCTGGAGGTTTCCGTCAAAGAGAACGTGATCGACGGAGTCGTATCCGTCGCTTCATACACCGAGAATCCCGTCGGGGCGGAAGTCGATGGGAAGGAATCTGTTAAGTTTATTGGCGTCCACGTGAACGATAAGATCTCCGGTAAACTGGAATTTATCGACCTGGAGATACATTATACCGATCTGGAGACTGCCGGGGAAGGGGTAGACGAGAATACGCTCAGGATATACGAATGGAAGGTGATGGAAAAAGAATGGAGAATGCTGGGAACCGAACTCGACCTTCATAATAATATACTCAGGACCAGAATAAGGGAACCCGGCATGATTTCTGTTTATGGTAAAGAATGCACCCAAGCGGATGAATGTATAGAGAGATGGATTTGCTCTGACTGGGGAGAATGCATGAACGGTGTCAGGGACAGGATATGCGAGGACATAAGCGGCTGCGGAACGCAGGACGAAAAACCCGGAGAATTCGAGGACTGCGACGAATCGGTGGATGGAATGCCTGCTACCGGAATGATAATTTCAGAAAGAACAAACTTGTTGGTTGTTGGGGTGGTGATCTTTCTTGTTATTGTTCTCGCTGTCCTGATCTATCTCTTTACGGTAACTGTTAAAACCTAAAAATTAGCCAGAAGCGCTTAATGATTATTTTTTCTTTTTGTTTTATTCTGACCCTTGCCTCTCTTTCCAGCTTCTTTCGTTTTAGATATCGTATACCCTTTGTCCACTTTGGACACTTCCATCGGATGCTTTACAACGTAATAGATCGCGACCAGAATGATAACTATCACGTATATCGTTACGAATATAAAGAAAGTGATCAGTATGAATGCCAGCACTCCCAGCGTAGCAACCGCAAGGAATGGAAGATAAGGCGACAGAAACATTATCATCTGCGGGCCGAAAACCAGCGCTAATATGACAGATAATACGAGTATCACTACTGCCAGCAGGACCGCCCCGCTCAGCGTCAGCAAATATTTTTTTTCAGGTATAATATCATCTCCTGCTCATTGAACTCAGTATGGCTCCGGCAGCGAATCCCCCTGCAGCTCCCCGCCCATGCGGCATGTATTCGGAGAGCTTCCCCGCGAGCTCTGAAACGGGCATGCTCTGCACCCAGACCCTTCCGGGTCCCGTACATGTAGCCAGGAAAAGTCCTTCCCCGCCCCATATTATGTTCTTTACTCCTTTCACCCTCTCGACGGAATAGTCAACGGAAGCGTCGAACATGGCCAGGTTCCCTGTGTCAACGCGTATCTTCTGTCCGGCCTTGAGTTTCAGTTCCGTAACCTCTCCGCCAACGTTGAAAAATGTTAGTCCTTCTCCTTTGAGTTTGATCAGTATTAACCCTTCCCCTCCAAGGAACCCTGCTCCTATTTTTCTGGTCCACGTTGCATCGAATGTTATCGAAGTCTCGGAACAGAGGAATGCGTCCTTCTGGGATATTATCTCGTCGCCTTTCTTCATCTTGACCGGGATGATCTTGCCGGGGAACTCGGAACCGAATGCCACCACACCTGGTCCGGCCTTGGGCGTGAATTCGACCAGGAAGAATGATTCGCCTGCAAACTTCCTTTTGATCGATGCCCAGAAACCGCCCTTCATCTTGGTCTCCATCCTGACATTGTCGCTCATGTAAACGAGCCTTCCGCTCTCTGATATGATCTTTTCGTCTTGGGCAAGTTCGGTGTTAAGAATCTGCATCGTGGTTCCCTGGAGATCGTATTTCATATCTAATCTTTGTCTTCTTATGTTTAATAATTTTCAGGAAACAAAAAACCATTTAAAACTGAAATACCATTATAGATTGTATGGTAAGTTGGCTGAAGAATCTGCGGGTGATGTATCATCAGAGAAGGATACAGGACCTTTCCCACGTGATCAGGGTGCTCAGGGACATGAAGCACGTTGACAACATAAAGCACATACACGACGAGGACATCCTTTTCTTCACGGGCAAGATGATGGCACACCTTGAGAAGATAAGGGATATCCGGGGCACGAAAATATAATTATTTCTTTTATTTGTAATGTTCCCAATTATAAACCATGGTCTGGAAAAAGATAATCATTCACACCTTGCTGATATTCATAGCTACATGGATAATAGGAGCGATATTCTTCCCGATACATTCCGATCCGGGAGTAAGGGCGTTCCCTTTCATAGGAGACACATCCGCGTATTTCGTTCTACTCATAGTTCAGCTGGCGCTGGTGTGCGTGATAATCCCGATATTCTATTCATATTTCTTCGTAAAGACGTACGAAAGGAAGATGTTGCTGATCCCGCTGATATACGTGATTCTTTCGTTCACGATCTTCCTGTCCTTTTCGTACAATCAGGGAATGAGTTTCGGGGAAGTGATGCAGTTCGGAACAAACGAGACGATAGATTTCGATACGGGGATCATGACCAGCGTGTTCGCATCGAATCCCGTATCCACCTTCTCCTCGGCGGCTGAATATTCCTTCATGGAACGAAGCGAGATATTACCGTGGTATTTCAGCATAATGGCTGCAGTGATGGGACTGATCGCGTTTTTCCTGTCGTTCTATCTGGGATTCATAAGAACCGGAGAATGATCTATCCTTTCAATAATTTGTTCAGTTTTTGCATTTCCGGGATAATTGGTTCAGGGGCATCTTCTATGCTTCCTGTGTATAGTTCTTTCCCATCAGAACAAACAATTATCTCGTTTTCATTCGTTCCTGCGTTGAAGGAAAAATCGGTGAGTGAACCGGGCGGGCTCCATCTGATGTGCATGTTTTCTTCCGGTATGCCACTGTTTTTGACTATGTTCATGAATTTGATAATGGAGTTGAAATGAGTCGTTGCCATATCCATGTAACTTGGAGCTATTTCCTTTTCTCTCGGAGTTAATCCTTCCAGAAATATTTTGTAAGAATCCTTGCTGAAAAGACCTCCCAACGGGGTATATAATGAAACCCCTTCCGGATCTCCGAAATATTTTAATGCTTTTTCGAAAAATACCAATGATCTGTTAACTTTGGAATTCATGAAATGTCCAGCATATGCTCCTTTCCCGTTTGCGGTTTCGGGGGCTAAAATTGAACCTATGCATGTTTTCAGTGGCGTGAATCTTGCGGTGCTTCCGCTGGGTATGTGTACCGCATAATCGTCTTCCGTGATTTTATATTCCGGCATGATCACCGCACCCTCAACTTTCTAATATTAACTACTTTATAGTTAAAATTATCCTTTATAAAGCTTATTTTTATGCTTTTTCGAACAATAGAGATAGTATGGTAGACAAATACCTTAATTCTGGTGAGAAGGTGATTTTCGTGACCAAAAACGAGATCAGGGTAGGCGAGGACAAGGGATTCCGTGCATTCGTGACCAACCAGCGACTGATCTTCCTCAACCGTAGGGGATTCGTTTTCAAGAAGGACAAGATGAAGGATGCCCTTCTGAAGAACGTTAATGGTGTCAACCTGGAAGAGAAGGGATTCCTTCGAAAGAGGAAGGAAATGGAGATCCGCTCGCACGGGGAGAACTTCAGGTTGTTCGGCGATCATTCAGACATGACCGATCTTCATCGCGTTATAAACGACCAGCTTGCGTCAATAGTTTAATGTCCCTGAACGCATTTTCCGGAGACATATAGTTCCACGCTGTCTTTTATTCTTCCGCTATCCCTTTCTTCGACGCTTGCTGTCAAAACGACATTCTTGCCGGCGAAACTTTTCAGGCTGATCTCCTGATCGCACTTCATATAAGTAAGACCGGTTCCCATGTTCTGTACGTAGGAACATTCAAGAGGGGAACCTACAGCGACGTTTGAACCCTTTTCCATGATGCTGAAATCCGCGTTTTTAAGTTCGTAACCGGTTGCCGTTACTACGAGATTAGTGCTCGTTCCTGTCCTTGATCCGTCTGCGGGTTCCAGTATTTCAATGCTTGGAACGTTGTCCTGTCCGAGTGCGTTCAGGGGCATGATAGCAAGCAAAAGGATAATTGTTACGAAAGCGTATTTCATCCTCCCACCTCCTGCTTGAGGATTGGAGGAAAGTCTTACCTGTGTTTCGGTTTTCTTCGGTTTTTACCGAAAAGAAAAAGAATCAGATTTCGACTAAATTTGTATAAGATTTGAATTCTAACGGTATGCTTTGATTTGAAGAACTGCTGAATCTTAAAAAATGCGTTCTCGTGAATGTCGAGGGGTCTGCGCCTGGGCAAATGTAAGATATTTTCAGTTTTCCCTCTTCACCGGTTTCTTCCGGTATAAAATTGAAATATCCCACACATGATTTCATGTTTTCACTATGACAATAGTTAGAAATCAGTTATTTAACTGTTTCCCGTAACACCCTTCCGAAAAGTACTGGTCATCTGTGCAGACTGAACCGTCCGGAAGAACGCATTCGCCGTTGGAATATTCTCCGTACCTGTCCATGCAATCACCCTGCGCCGGCGGAAGCGTGCCTGGATATGTCCTCGAGTGACATTCCCTTTCTCTGCATATGTGATCAGTATTCAGGAAATCACACTGTTCGTCGCTCTGGCAGCATGAAGCGCAGTAACACTCGCCGGTTTCGCTGCATTTTGCGTTCGGATACAGGTGTGTGCATCCCATTCCCCTGCAGTCCGCGTTGAATTCGCATCCTCTCGTGAGTTGGTTGATCTTGACCGATGTCGCCATTCCGTCCTCGACAACCACTATCCCTTCGTACGTGTCTACTACATCCTTCGTCGAAGAATCGGTAACGAAGCTGTAAACATATTCCCAGCAGAACCGGCAGTCTATCTGTTTGACGCTCTGGAAGGTGATGTCTCTGCCGTTCTTGGTGATGTAAATGTCGCTCTTTCTTATCTCTTTCTCGGCGGTTATCTTGGACAATTCTGCGGTGTATGTCTTGATGAATTCCCCGAACGAATATTCGCATCCGAGTATCCCATACTGCAAATCACAGTCCATAGTGCAATCATTCGTTTCTTCCGGCCCCTCGCCGGTTCTGTAACATTCACAGTCGCATCTTGAGAGTACCGGCTCCCTCATGGGGATACAAAGATCAATTTCATCACAGAAACCCGGTTGCATTGCCATCCTGCATATATCGCTGTCCTGGCCCGGAGCAACGATAGGGCAGGAAATGACGGAATCATCGATCGCTACGAGCTCGAATCCCCTTCCCGGGGTGCCGTAAACGACCTTGAGATAATTATCAACGCAGGCGTGCACAGTTACCGCATCGGGATTCTCGCATATCGGTTCTGCCCGCTGAATGAAATAACCCGTTATGCAACCCGAGTTGGCGATTATGAAGATCATGCCCAAAAGCACGAATATCCACAAGAATTTATGTGCAGCCATATCATTTCTATGATGGTTAATTTTATATACTTTTCACCATATTATAGTAATTAATAAGTAAGATTTTTGATTAAAATGAACGGTATATAATGCCTATTTAAGAAAATACAGGATGGCGGAGCAATTAGAGACAATCGGTACTACTTGCAATCTCATGAAATTGACTTTAACACGAAAAATTTTCTTGGAAAAAATATATATTCATATTCGAGATTTGGTTCTTCAACGAATGAAATACAAATGAGGGAGAACCCGGATGCAGATAATTCTTCCTCTTTCAAAGGGCCATTTCTTTCATTGAAAAAATGCGTTGAAAACGCATTGGATTTTGCAGATAAATGGAGTTATGATATGGTTTTTCACAAGGGAGATAGCGATTATCTGCTTTTAACCGGGACTATCCGGGACGTTCTTGGTTCTGGAAAATACGATGACGTCGAAATCACCGTTTCTCCTTTTTAGTATGCAAAAAACGAAATCCTAAACAATTTTTATGAATGATTAATATTTCTGTTAACACTGGGCTTAAACTACATGGTTTTTTATTTAATACGGCCTATAGTAATAATTCTTTCGGATATTTATCAATTTTATGGATTAGAATGGGGGGAAACGCTATTTCATTAATTTGAAATAATATTTTTTGTATGGACAATTAAATTAGAAAGACGTGAGATTTTTTTGTTTATTTTTTCCTAAAAGAAAATGAGCACTTTTAACAATCTATAAAAATTAAAGGAACAATCATCTCATCATCACTTATACCGCCATGCTGTCCTTTATCAAATTTCTTTGGTTTTTCATAATTTGCGAGTTTATCCCTTAAGATATAATTTTCTTTCATGATTAAAACATAATCTCCAACCCTGTCAAAAAGTTTTTTGTTTGGTGTCCCCAATCCATAAAAGTTGTCTTTAATCAATTGTTCTCCTTTGAAACACCAACAAAATTTTGACATCTCGGTTTTAACAATATTTTCAAATTCTTTTACTTTACTAGGTCTTACAAAAACATTTCTTACTCTCGGTTCACCTGCCAAAGGAATTGTTAAACATTCCTTTAGCCCGGCAATATTTTCAATCCAGATCTCAGTTTTTGGGGTTGTGTCAATCAAGCCATGATCGGATACAACAAGTACTAATGAATTTGTTCCCTTGACTGATTTGGACAAAGATTCAATCCTATCGTTCAAATCCCAGAAAAATTTATTTACTTTTTTGCTATTAATCCCTTCTCTGTGGGCCATGGAGTCCAATTCAGAAATATAAGCGTGAATCAGCCTTCTTTTTGTAGATTTCTTTTTTATTAATTTTTTTAATTTAGTGAATGTATTCTTATAATTTCTCGTTGGAACAATCTCACTATCTTTTAAAACATAACCCGTAAAAGGACTGTTTGAAATTTTTTTGTCAATTAAAGTAAAACATTTTCCTTTGAAACCCCCATGAAAAGATTTTATATCCATAATTTTATTCATATCAAATTTTGCTTTCGATAATGACTCGCTTCCGTAAGTAGCAACAAAAGGCAAAATTGCGGTGATTGCTCCAACTTCTTTAAGATTAATGTCCCATCCTGTAAGTGCATGTTGCTGTGGCGGATATCCTACTAGGAGTGAAGTGTTTGCACAAACAGTGGTAGATAAAAAAGTTGAAGTCAATTTTGATTTAATATTATCTAATAAAAATGATTTTTTTTGATTTTTCAGATAATTATACCCAAGTCCATCAACAACAATTAAAACTACGTTTTTGAATTTTTTAAGTTCTCTAGATTTCAAGCAATTAAGTTCTGGATAATCATGTTTCTTTCCGAAGTTATTGGAAATAGAACTCATTAAATTAATGATACTATTTCCTTTATAATCTGGTAATGTGAATTCATACATAATATAAAAATAGAGATTTTTTCTTTATAATATTTATAAAAATGCCAAAAACTTTCACACATACTATAACTAACTTTCCTACATGGACTAAAGCGGTAAATATTTTATATTAACATGAACAAAAATTGCACATAACGAAAATAATTCTATGAAATATCCTACCGTTGCAATGTCTTTTGTGTTCGCCGGGGTTCTCATGTCGGGCGTGTTGACTAATATGAGCGAATACTATGATCACAAAACGGAAATAATCAGCAAGGCAATCAACGGGGGTGCCTCTTTCTGCCGAATCTGAGCAGGGGATGTACAAAATGAACGGCGGGCAAAATTTATATTAAGCCCAACCCAACATATTTAATATGGTGTACCGCATCAAGGCCCTTATCCTTTTCATCATGGGCGTGATCATAGCAGTTTCAGGCATAGTCATTTTTCTGATGTACCCTGACCTTTTCCAGGAAAACACCCGTTCCTATTCGTTCGCAATCATGCTGGTTGGACTGATCTTCGTTGCAGTCGGATCGGTATGGGGCAAAAAGAGGATGGCGAGGGGGGAAGGGAAGAAAGACTTCTTCTCCGAAACCATTAAGAAATTCGACGATAAGGACAAAGGAAAGAAGAAAGGAAAGGATAAGAAAGAAAAACCGGAAGATAAATTGGAAGGGAAACCGGAAGATGAAAAAGGATTCTTCTCCCGATTGGGCGGCAGCGAGCAAAAGATAGAAAAGAAAGAGATCAGCAGCCATGCAATGAACAAGATGCTTGGCGGGGTTGAATCAAACGTGATCAGGATATACATATGTCCCGGATGCGGGTCAGAGAACCCGGAAGGTCATAAATTCTGTTCCGAGTGCGGGAAGAAGCTGAAGTTCACGAGGGCACAGAAGAAGGACGATAAAAAACCTGCCGGAAAGGGAAAGAAATAGTTTTTCTGATAATCTTATATATTGTTTCATTCCAATTATACCCTATGCGTGTTGTCGGAAGGTTCATTTTGGCTTTGTTGGTGATTATTTTCGTTATCCTTTCGATAGTGATGAGCATATATGCCGATCTGTTCTGGTTCATCAAGCTTGGTTATGAAAATGTGTTCCTAACGATCCTTTTCACCCGGCTGGGGTTATGGTTCATGTTTTTTGCGGTATTCTTCATCTTTGCCCTGGTTAACATAGGTATCGCCAAACGTGTGTGCCTGGGAAAGGGTAAGAAGAAGAGGAAGACATGGATCGAGGATAAGATAATGGTGTCGGTGGCGTTCTTCCTTTCCGTTATAGTGGGAACGGTCTTCTCGAATTGGGATATCGTTCTCAAGTATCTAAATCAGGTGCCGTTCGGAGTAGCCGACCCCGTGTTCGGGATGGACATAGGATTCTATGTGTTCGAACTGCCTTTATACTCATTTTTGATCGGATTCGGGGCCGTGACCGTTATACTCGGCATTGTGATTACATTCATTTCCTACGCATTTTATTCACAATCGTTCAAGAAGCAGGAACCTAGCGAGAATGTCGTGATACAGACGCCGAACGTTCCTTCATATACTATCGATTTGAAGGCGATGGAGAAGAAGATCGTTCCTCATATGAGTTTCCTGACGGGCCTGCTGTTCTTCCTGATAGCCGACGCGCTCTTCCTCGGGAGATTTGGAATATTGTTCTCTCCATCGGGTGCGGTTTTCGGGGCAGGCTACACCGACGTACACATAATGCTCCCGTTACTGACCCTCCTTTCGGTGGTGTCCTTCATCGTGGGGATTTTATTCATACTCAATTTCCGGCTGAATAATACGGGTCTCATACTGAAACTGATCGGCGGGTTTGCAGCGATCGCTGTTTTGGGAATGATCATTTCGGGAGTGACGCAGGCATTCATCGTTACACCCAACGAATACAATCTGGAGAACGAATACATAGGGAGAAACATCAATTTTACGCTTGCAGCCTACGGGCTGGACAGCATGGACGAGAGGATATTCCCGATTTCATATAATTTGTCAAGTTCTGACATAGAGAGGAACCCCGGTACGATCGATAACATCCGTTTGTGGGACTGGAGACCGCTCATGATCACATATAACCAGCTCCAGTTGTTCCGCACTTATTATAATTTCTGGGACGTCGACATCGACAGGTACAAGATAAACGGCGGTTACAAGGAAGTCATGCTTTCAGCAAGGGGACTTGATACAGGGAACCTCCAGTCCGAGGCAAAAACATGGATAAACGAATACATGGTTTATACCCATGGATACGGTCTGGTCATGAATCCGGTGGATAAAGTGACGAAGGACGGCCAGCCGGAGTTCTACATAAAGGACATTCCTCCGAAATCCAAATATTTCACGGTGGACAGGCCGGAGATATATTACGGCGAGGGGATGTCGGAATACGCACTCGTGAAGACGACGACGGAGGAATTCGATTACCCCAGCGGGGAACAGAACATTTACACCAGCTACGAAGGAACCGGTGGCGTGGACCTTTCGGACGCTTTCAAACGACTGGTCTATGCGGTGAACTTCGGTTCAATCGAGCTTTTGCTTTCCGGTTCGCTGAAAGAGAACAGCAGGATAATGATGTACAGGGATGTGGAGAAAAGAGTGTCTTCTATCGCACCGTTCCTTTCGTACGACCGCGATCCTTACATCGTGCTTTCGAACGGGAAGTTATACTGGATGCTTGACGCTTACACAACGACGGACATGTATCCTTACTCTGAACCGATGTACGTCAGCAAGAGGAGCTATTTCAATTATATCAGAAACTCCGTCAAAGTGGTCGTGGACGCCTATAATGGCGACGTAAAGTTTTACGTGATAGATAATGATGATCCAATGATCAAGGCATACGATAAGATGTTCCCGGGGATTTTCGAGAGTTTCGATAACATGGACCCCGGTCTCAGGGAACACATTCGCTATCCTGAAGACCTTTTCAGCGTGCAGGCCGCGCTTTATTCCGAATATCACATGAAGGACCCGAGGGTGTTCTACAACAAGGAAGACACTTGGGTGATTCCTAACGAGATATACCGTGGCTCCAGGCAGGAGATGCAGCCTTATTACGTGATCGTCCGCCTGCCAGGCGATGACAAAGAGAAGTTCATACTGATGATACCATTCATCCCGAGGGGAAAGGAGAACCTCGTAGGATGGATGGCAGCCGTTTCGGACTTCCCGGATTATGGCGAACTCGTTGTATACCGGTTCTCGAAACAGGAACTCACTTACGGTCCCATGCAGATAGAGGCCAGGATAGACCAGAACACCGACATATCCCAGCTCATCACTCTTTGGTCCCAGGCAGGGTCCGACGTGATCAGAGGTAATACTCTGGTCATACCTATAGAAGATTCGATAGTTTACATCGAGCCGTTATACCTGGAAGCGACCGAGAAGGGGACGCTTCCGGAACTGAAGAGGGTCATAGTGGTCTACGGGAACCGGCTGGAGATGAGAGACACGTTGTCAGAAGCGCTTTCCGCCGTGTTCGGAAGCGTGCCGAATGTTCCGCAATCGCCTTCAACCGGTCTTCCAACCACATCCGATGAGACCCTGTCGCAGATATCCGGCCTTTACGACAAGGCGCAATCATCCCTTAGAGCGGGTGATCTGAAGACATATGCAGAGTATTTAGAACAGATAGAACAGCTTCTTGAATCGTGGAAATCGTCTTAACAAACTTAGGTTAGATACTTTCTTACTATCTCTATCATCTTCTCATGACGGATTCCGTTGCTCGCGATAGTGGCGGGGCGATCCTGCCCGCTGACCGGGATGTATGTGAACCTGCCGCCGGCTTCCCTTATTATCACGTCTCCCGCCGCTATGTCCCACGCATGGGGATCGTTGTGGAATCCGTAATCCATCCCGCCCTCCGCGATCATGCATAATTCGATTGAGCAGCAGTGGAGCATCTTCCTTCCGAGATGAGGAATGATCTCAAAAAACTCCCTGATTATTTTCTGGCATTCTTCTACGCGATGTTTGTCGGTGTGGGAATCCACCACGAGGCATGGTAGTTTCATATTCTCATCGGAAACCGAAAGTTTTCCCGTTTTCCCGTTATGTTCCAGATATGCCCCTTCTCCCTCGGAAGCGAAATATAATTTCTTAAAGAACGGCGCATAGACCACTCCTATTATCCCTTTCCCGTTGTGGCGAACGCCTATCGAAACTGCAAACACGGGATCACCGCGAACGAAGTTGTTGGTCCCGTCGAGCGGATCTATGTCCCACTCGAATTCATTCCCCTTCTTGTCGGGGTTCTCCTCGCTCACGATCGCATGGTCCGGATATTTTTCATGTATTATTTTCCTCAGAAAATTGTCGCTTTCCATGTCCGCTTCCGATACGAAGGAATAATCAGCCTTTATTTCAGAGTTCAGTTCCTCCGCCTCGAAATATTTCAAAAGGATTTCTCCGGCTTTGAGTGCGATTTCCTTCGCAAATTCGAGCATTTCACAATTATCCATTTCATCACAATTAGTATAAGTTCGGATTCAGATATAAAAAACATCTTTTCCTAATTCAATCAGGTGTTGTATGACGGCTTAAACAAGAAATTTATGAGCTGTCTTTCAAAAGAGGTGATTTCGTATGTTGTCGGAAATACCGATAAATTTGTCAAAAGTGAGCAAAGAAGATCTTGACACGGAGATAATGAGGGCAGGCGTCATTGCCGAGCTGGACGCCATTAACCTTTACGAACAGATGGCTGCAATGGCGAATGACGAGAACCTGAAGAAGGTGCTTCTGGCCATTGCCAGGGAGGAGAAGGAACACGTCGGGGAGTTTCAGGCGCTTCTCCTGAATGCGGACAAGGAACAGGTTAAAGAGATGGAAGATGGGAAGAAAGAGGTAGAGGAACTTACGGGGGTGTCTTGATGACGGAATTCAGACAGGTATATAAGTGCGAAATATGCGGCAACATAGTCGAGGTTCTTCATACCGGAGTCGGTGAACTCGTATGCTGCGGACAGCCGATGAATCTGATGGAAGAGCATACAGCCGATTCGTCCCTCGAGAAGCACGTTCCGGTGGTTGAGAAGAGCGAAAAGGGCCTGAACGTGAATGTAGGATCAGTCCCCCATCCCATGGAAGAGAAGCATTACATTGAATGGATCGAGGTCTTCTCGGACGGAACCCTCTGCAGAAGATTCCTGAAGCCGGGAGACAAACCGGAAGCGGATTTTTGCCTGATTTCGGAGAATGTCGAATCCAGGGAATACTGCAATGTTCACGGTTTGTGGAAGTCGTGAATCCCCTTTTTCTTTTATTTTCGGTTTTTTCCGAAGGAAACTGGAGTTTTTATAAGGGATTCAGAGGAATTATAAAGCGGAAGGTGATGTTCATGAAATTAAGATGTTTTGGTATCATTCCTGTAATTTTAATGTTGGTTTTTGTTTCCGGTTGCGTCAGCAGCGCGCAGGACGAGGTTTCAGTCTCGAAATTCTTATCCGCTCCGGTGTACGACATGGACGTTGCCGTTTCCGGCGAGGTGAACAATCTCGGAGAGATGTTTTGTCCGTGTTTCACCCTTACTCACGACGGCTCAAGCGTTGATGTCTGGTACGACCTTATGGTGGACGGCGACATAAAATGGCCGTCTGTCGGGATGAGCGGGATAGAGAACGGGGACAAGGTGATCGTGTTCGGCCAGCTGAGGTCCGTTAACGGGTCCATGCCCTCAGCGACATTCTGGGCAAAATCCGTGATTAAAGCGGATATAGTTATCGGTGGAGAAAAGGACGAACATGGTTGTCTGGTTGCGGCAGGATATACCTGGTGCGAAAACAAGGGCAAGTGCCTTCGAACATGGGAAGAACCATGTGTCACCAATTTTGAGGAATGTATTGCTGAAGGGAATCCCGTTATGGAGAGCTATCCGAGACAGTGTTCGGCCCCTGACGGGACCACGTTCACCGAAGAGTTGTATGATTTATCCGGGTGTAACCAGTCATGCATCGAGAGCGGTTTCAGTGTGGGACACTGCATGGAGCCGGCTGAGATATGCGAAGATGACGTTGAAAGCGGCGGTTGCTTCGTCCCGGGTTCGGATGACTGCGATATCGCAGGAAAGTGCAAATGCTACTGCAAGCATGAAAACGGAACCGGCAGGACAAAGATTGCCAACCCGGCTTCCGTATACTGCGAAGAGCAGGGAGGAACGATCATTTTCCATGAAACTTCCGGAGGGATTGCAGGATACTGTGATATCAAAGGGAAGGTATGCGAAGAATGGGAATACTTCATGAGCGAAGGAACCACCTGCAACGAGATGGGTGTATAAACAACACCTGAAACCTTTATATCAGAGATGATCGTAATTATTAATATTAACATTTGAAATCTATAAGGGGTGTTTTAATGGGAATTGTCCAGAAAATAAAGAATTTGTTCAAGAAAGAGAAAAAAGAGGAATCCGTAGCGGCTCCTGCACAAAGTCCTCCGCCTGAACAAACTGAATCAAGCCAGTGAGTTATATGCCCGTGAAATTCATAGGGGAAAAGTACAGATGTGAAATCTGCGGTAATGAGGTCACAGTTACCAAGGTGGGTGGGGGAATTCTTTCTTGTTGTGACCAGCCCATGACATTGGTCGGGGACAACTGAAAACACTGTTGACCATTGCTCATTTTTTCTTATTCACTACTTCAAGTTAACATAAACACTGTTATATTTGGGAAATGAAAACCGATATACTACGGCAATACAATTTCTGTAAAACCTATGTTAAAAAATATATTTTTTGACTTATTCTTTTGATCATGAATATGTATATAAACCCCTCTCAACATAACATTAAACATTATTTGGTAGGTCGGGGTTGGGGTGTTTTTCGATCTGGTTTGATATTGTTCCAGATCAGTTTTCTTTTCTAAAAACCATGTTATTGTTCCAGTCAAACTTATATTTTTTGTTCCCAAATTCTATGTATGACCGGCCAGATCATAAATGTGACGCTCGATTCCAAGTTGTCGTGGAACATCAATTCCCCGCATCCCGTCATAACCGAACTGAAAGAGCTGGAGAACGAAGGGAGAGTGAAGATACACACCGCCGATTCCCTGATGGAACGACTGGAGAAGGTGGATCAGAGGACGTACGATATGATCCGCGACGTAACCCACTGGGGGCGGGGAGCAAAAACGCTGGATGATCACACGGACATATGCCTGATGGCTGATCACCATGATTCTCATAGAGACTATTTCCTGACGATTGATGAGAACAAGATACTCAGGAGAAAGGAAAAGCTCGCCAAATTGGGGATCAATGCAAAGTTCCCTGACCGGAAATTCGTTAAAGAGATCCGGGAGCACGCGGACAGGGAGTTTCCTGTCGGGGAATAAAAAATATTCTATATTTGGTTGACCATCATCCGGGCCTGGTTTTTGTTTACGATAATATAATTTGCTCTTTGTGAAATTGTTTCATCATACTGCCTTGCGAGTTTTGACGCTTTCGGGGTTAGGGAATCATTGAAAGCAATCCCATAATTTACCATCTCTTGATCGGGTAATTCCCTATATAACCTTTCAATAGTTTCCGAAGGATCAATCCCGAATTTGGAGGTTTTCAAAGCGGAAAAATCTATCAGAATACACTGTTGCGGATTTTTTGAAACATTTCCTAATATTATCAAAGCTTCATCTACCGGATCAACCGTTTTCTGGCCAAAATCCAATATAGTGTATCTGCCCTTCCGTTTCATCTCAACACTCATAATAATTATTGGATTTACTCGTTTATAAATGTTTCTATTTATGTTACTTATAAGTAGTTAATAAATGTTCTTGAACTGGTCAGACTTCCATTCCGTAATGACACCAAATTCCGTGATCGCATCTTGCGAAAAAATCACAGTCTTTCTCCAAGAAAGCGAAACTCCCGCAGAAGTTCATGAGATCTTCCGGATTCGGTACTTCTGTCTGTCCTATATACCTGTAGCCAAGACATGCCAGATCGGGCATCCTTCCGCTGCATATGTACCATTTATCCGGGAGATTGCTAAGTGTGCGCATAGTATCCGGTGGGAATTAGCAATTAAAACCTTTCGGTCAATTCCGAAACATTCCGAATGGTTTATAAGCAGTCTTATTTTAATAATTGAATATGGCTGACGATAAGATCACTCTTGACAGGGATACGTTCAGGACCCTGGCTTCGGGGACTAGGGTCGATATCCTGAAGTCTCTGGACAGCCGGAGGAAAACATTAAGCGAATTGTCCAAGCAGTTCTCGATGTCCGTGTCCACGATCAAGGAACATCTTGACAATCTTGTGAAGGCCGATCTTATCCTTCAGGTGGATGACGGACACAAGTGGAAGTATTATGATCTCACCAGAAAAGGCAAGCGGGTTCTCCACCCGGAGGACACCAGGATATGGATCATGCTGGCAGTTTCGGTTTTCGCCCTTATCGGGATCGGATATGACATGATAACCAGATATATGGTTTCTCCGATGTACTGGGCTGCTTCAAATGCCCCGGAAGCCTTCAGGGAGATCGGACAGGACAGTGACCTGATAGCCAAGGCTCCGATGGTCGGAGCCCCGTCAGCGGAAACCTTTGCCCATTCGGCGTCGCAGACAATCCCCTGGATGCATATAACCGGAATAGTCATATTTGGTATACTTCTTGGAGTGTGCGTGGGATACGTGATAATGGCCAGAAGAAAGGCATCTAAGATGTTCGGTCAGGCGTGATCTTTACAAAAAATTTCTGTAGTAACTCCTTAAAAGGTTTTCGCCCGTAGAATATTAGATGAGCGAAAAAAATGGTTGTGATGATTCAGAATTTTTTGGCGAAAACTTTCATAAATATAAAGAAAACCTGAAATCTAGGATCGAAGAAAACCCATTTTCCATTGATACGGTTCAGCTTTTCATTCATGCCTTCGATAAAAGTTCCAGTACGGAAACGGAAATGCTGAATATTTTTTGTAATAAACTTGGAATAAATGAAAATGACTTAGGTGGAGAATACCTGGGTTCCAATAAAGACCTTTATCTTGCCATCGTTGCGCTCAAAGAAGGCAATCTGCCGGGTTACCTGAAATTTTTACATGAAAACGAATTATTGAAACCGTAAACTCTTTTTATTTTTTAACTCCAAGACAATCTAATGGACAGCGACGGATTTTCTGATTTTAGCATGGAACTTGGCGAGTTCGAGGTCAAGAAGACCGGTAAGTTTGATCGTGTGTGGGACTGCCAGCACGGCGGGAGCTTCAGCAGCCAAACGCTTGTCCGCGAGGGGATCATTTACATCGCCAACCATGACCAGCATCTTTACGCGATAGACACAGAAACGGGCAAGATGGTCTGGAAGAACAAATCCGACGGCATCTATATGCTCAGCGGGCCTGTGATTGATGGTAACGTGATCTATATAGGGGACTCTCTGGGAAGCCTGAACGCTATCGATAAGAACACCGGGGAGACTCTCTGGAAGATGAAAGTCGGAGGTTCAGTCTTTTCGAATCCGTGCGTTTACGGGGATTTTCTGATCTTCGGTTCCAAAGATTATTTTGTTTACTGTATCAACAAGGACACCCATGAGGAGGTGTGGAGGTTCCGGACCGGCGGGGAGATACTTTCTTCCGCGACGTTATGGAATGATAAAGTTATGATAGGATCATTCGACGGTAACCTGTATTGCCTCGATCCGGTAACAGGGAAGGAGTTATGGAGATTCCGCACAGGCGCTGAGGTTTTCGCCACCTTCCCGTTTACGATCGAAGACGGAATAATCTACTTCGGAAGCTTTGATAATTATCTTTACGCGCTGGAACTGGAGACTCAAAAAGTCATTTGGAAGTTCCGGACCGGGAAATATGGCAATGCCGGTACGCCTGCGATACATGACGGAGTCGTTTACCACGGTTGCAGGGACGGTATATTCTATGCAATCGACCAGAAGACCGGTCAGGAATTGTGGAGGTTCCGTATAAGCGGAGAGGAGATCCTTACCATACACCCGAAAATCAAGAATGATCAGATATTCGTGGGAGCGGGTGACGGTAACATGTATGTGCTGTCTCTCGGAGGGAAGGAGCTTTGGAGGTTCACTGCCGGTGACAAGATATATGAGGCAATGGAACTCGACGGAGACACCGTATTCGTGGGATCATATGACTGCAACCTTTACGCGATAGATATCAACACACACGAAGTTAAATGGATATTCCCTTCAAGCATAAAGACTCCCAGCGTCCTAAAACCTTGTTATTCTGCATGGGAAGTGGAAATAAAGACCGCTCCAAAGGAAGAGACCAATGATTCGTCAGATGAGAAATATACCGTGAATCTCATGGACACTGAATCCATGGAAAGCGAATATTCTGTAAAGAGCGAATACGTGACTAAAAGCGAGTATGCCTGATTATTCCAGTATTTCTTTGGGAAGGAAAACGTGTATGCCTATGTATTTTCCCCCGACTATTTTCGGTTTCATTTCCCCTTGTATGGTTCCGCTTCTTCTGTCGAATAGTGTGAACGACGCTTCGGCGTTGATTCCGTTGGTTGACGGATCCTGGAGCCACACATAATGATCAAACTCGGGGATGTCCCCCATGTTCATTATGTCTATTCCTCTTGCTTTTATGTCCTCGATTCTGAGAGATTTGGATAAATTCGAGAAATAACTGAATAGTTGGTTCCCTTTTATTAGCGTATCTGATTGGCTATCGTAAACACTGCCTATTTGTCTGGGTCTACTATTACTTCTAACAGGATATGTATTAATCACATCAACACCTGCCATTATATCAAAAAAATGTTATTTATATATGATTGTAAAATTGTTTGTCAAAGTGTAAAATCATTTATCAATATTTTACCTTTTCGAAAAAAATTAAATCATTTGTTCTTGTCATTTTTGAAAATATTTGAGTGATCCATAAAGATTTCGTTCGCTTTTTCCAGTTCCTTCCTTCCATTTTCCGTGATCGAATAATATCCTCTCTCCGGCCCGTTGCCCTTCGATACAGAGGCTTTTCGGACGAAACCGCCCGTTTCCAGTTTCTTGAGCACGATATATGCGGTGACATTCCCCGGGGAGAATCCATATTCCTGTTTTACTGCCTTTCTGATCTCGTATGGATACATTTCCTTCCTTTTCAGCAGGCTCAGGATGTATATCCACAGGTTGTCGCTGGTCATGCTCTTCTCAAATCTTTCGGAAGGTGAACGCATAATAACTATTTCACGGCGTGAAATAAAAGAATTTTTTAATTAGTGGAGAATCCAACTATTATTCGGTTATCATGGAAGACCAAAAAATAATCGATATGCTGGAGATATCCATACACGAGGAAGAGGATTTTCTTTCCGATTACGACAATGACGACATATGGAGCCTGATAAGATCGAATACCGGGGCGAATTTCGAAAAGATAAAGAAACTTTTCATGGAGAATATTTCCGACACCAAAAGGCACTATGAGAAGCTAAACATGATAATTAAAATGCTGAAATGATCAAGAGGATTTTATGGGCACGAAAATGGTTAAAACTCTGTTCGGTGAAGTTCTGGAAAAGGAAGAGTTCATGCTGGACATGTACAGCAAGATCATTGGCGAGATTGACAACAAGAAAGCGATAGAAGAACTGAACGGCATAATCAGGGACGAAAAAAGGCACATAAAGAATGCGAAAAATATCCTGAAATTAATGAAGTAACTATTTTACGGCGTAAACTATTTATACTAACTATTTTATACTATAAAATAGATAATAATTATACGTTCGGAGGTTGAATTTATGATTGAAAACAAAGTCGAGATAAAGCCCGCTGAAGGGAAGCTTGGAATACTACTCCCGGGGATGGGCGCAGTCAGTACTACGTTTATGGCAGGGGTTGAAATGATCCGGAAGGGCTTATCGCCGCCGTTCGGTTCACTTACCCAGATGCAGACCATAAGACTGGGTAGAAGAGACGAAAATCGAACCCCTATAATCAAGGATTTCGTTCCTCTTGCCGACCTTAATGATATCGTATTCGGGTCATGGGACATATTCCCTGAAAATGCTTACGAAGCCGCTAAAAAGGCAGGGGTCCTATCCGAAAAGCACCTGGACGGGGTAAAGGAATTCCTGGAAAAGATCAAACCAATGCCTGCTGTGTTCGACCACAATTTCGTCAAGAACATAAGCGGTTCCAATATTAAACGCGCCCATACCAAAACCGAACTGGTCGAGCAGGTCAGGGAAGACATCCGTAAATTCAAGCAAGAGAACGGATGCTCACGCCTGGTTGTGGTATGGTGTGCTTCTACCGAAGTCTATATCGAGAAATCACCAGCTTACGATTCAATAGAGGCGTTTGAGAACGGACTTAAAGAGAATCATCCTGACATATCACCTTCAATGATCTATGCGTACGCTTCTATTATGGAGAAAATCCCTTTTGTTCACGGTTCGCCTCAGATGGCTGTGGATATTCCCGCGCTCGTCGGTCTGGCCAAAAGGGAAGGAGTTCCGATCAGCGGGAAGGACTTCAAAACCGGCCAGACGTTAATGAAAACCATACTTGCTCCTGGGATAAAAGCCAGGATGCTCGGAGTAAATGGCTGGTTCTCCACAAACATACTAGGAAACAGGGATGGTCTGGTATTGGATGATCCAGGTTCGTTCAAGAGCAAGGAGATCAGTAAGAAATCAGTGCTTGAGTATATACTCCAGCCGGAGAAATATCCTCAATTATACAAAGATATGTATCATAAGGTCAGGATCAATTACTATCCTCCGAAGGGGGACGACAAGGAAGGATGGGACCATCTGGACATATTCGGATGGCTCGGATACAAGATGCAGATCAAGATCGATTTTCTGTGTAAAGATTCCATACTTGCCGCGCCTGTCGTTCTGGACCTGGCGTTGTTCATGGATCTTGCCCAGAGGGCGGGAATGAAGGGCATACAGGAATGGTTATCCTTTTACTTCAAGGCCCCGTTGCACGCTCCGTCAGTCTATCCGGAACACGATCTCTTCATCCAGCTCATGAAGCTCAAGAACACGCTCAGGTGGATGATGGGAGAGGAGATGATTACGCACCTCGGGATGGAGTATTACGATTAAAATAACCGACCTGGCGGCCACGAAATTCGGTTCATGAGTTCCGCGCCGCCGGTTTTTTATTTTTCCCATTTGTCTAACTACAGTTTAAAAGATTTTGTTCCATTTTAAATATATGATTACTTGTTTGAGTAGGGACATCAAAGTGGTTTACATTCCAAATTTCCATGATAAACAGCTTTATTTCTCGCCAACATTGGGATTTGGTGTCATGGTGACGGAAGAAATAAATGACATTCCAATCAGATTCGATCCTGAGAAGGGGTTTGACCCGTTTTCATTCCCTGATATAACCGAGGGATTCACTGACAGTTATCATTTCAAAGTATTCGTGGGATCGCTCCGGACTCTGGGGAATCAGTACAAGCGCGAAATTGACAAAACTCTTGGTCTCAGGCAAAACACGGAAGAACCTGAAACAAACCCGGAATATGGATTTGGAAGAAGAAACAGACCTGGAAAAAGACGTCTCATGCGATGAAATCATTCGCCTTCCGGACAGCGGATTCCGCTTAAAATTTCGGAAGGCAACAATTTTAATAGAGAGAACAATTCTTTATGATGGGAACAAAAATCCTCATTTTATCGTTATTCCTTCTTGTGGTTATTTCGAGCGGGTGCGTTTCCACCCAGAGGAACGAGTCGTCGGTTCCAAGGATACAGGAGATAGGCGTGTTGGAAGGCCCGATAGGAAACGAATATGACATAATATTCACTTCCATTCGTCACGTGCTCACCGGTAACGAATGCCTCGCGATCAAGGGGAAGCCGAAGGAAAACTTCATCCTTGATCCTTTATGCAACCAGGCAATATACCGGTCCGGTGATCTCTTCGCAAGAAGGCAGTTGTATGTGATGGATATGGAGACCGGCGACGTGGCCAGGGCGATGGAAACGCTCTGCTTCCATTTGAGCGGACAGGTTATCGATCCTTTGACGATAATGACGTCTGCCGCATGTTCGGATACCGACAACGATTTTCTTGTCAACGACAAGGACGAGATAAACCTTTACAAGTATAACGTGACTTCCAAAACAATGGAATGCGTGACCTGCGGAACGGGACTGGAAGCGATAAACAATCCCGACTGGTCGCCTGTGCGGGGGAAGATATTGTTCTCGGCCAGGGAAGGGCAGTTCCCGAACAACAACCATTTGTACACTATTGATCCGGATAAGAACCTCGTGCAGATCACCAGCGATCCTGAATACATGGATTTCGACTGTTCCTGGTCGGAAGACGGGATGAAGATCGTGTTTTCCAGATTGCCGGTCCCGGCGTTCGAACGACCGTCTGGAATATGGATCATGGATTCGGACGGGACGGGAATGAAGCAAATCACCAGTGGCGGGGCAAACCCGTACGACGAGGAAAACTTCGGTCCGTTCCCCGTGGGACTGGACGCAGATCCGGACATTTCCCCGGACAACGGGAAGATAGTTTTCACGAGGCTGAAAACAGGGAAAGAGAACGTCCCGTTCGGCGTGTGGCAGCTGATCATAGTAGACATCGATACCGGTACAGAGACCGTTTTCGATTCAGAACATGCGAACATGGTACCGGAATGGAAGGAAGAAGGGATACTTTTCATAAGGCAGAAGGCGGCCTCTGCGCCGATGGAAATAAAGCAGTCCCTCTATTATTTCGACCCGGGAAGCGTAAAGTTCACTGAGATGGAGAGTTACCCTTACAGCGTGTTCCCGGTCGGGGCAGCGTCGGCGAGTTGGATATAGCTCTTTCCGCAGAATAACCATGGGATTAATCTTATATCCCTTCACACGATCGATATTATGCTACCGAGCAGCCCGTAAAGAAGGAAATAGGATATGAAAAAGCCCGATATGACCGAGAGCAGGGCATTATGCTCCCCCGGCACGCCCTTCCTGACCATGAGGAACCATGACAGGAAGCCAAAAACGATCGAAACCGCGAAGAAATACGCGTAAGAGAACATCTCCCCCATACCCGGCGGGGGATGGAATAGAAGTACGAGAGGGGAAAACAGAAGAACGGCGATATAAATTATTATGGTTATTACCCCGAAGGAGCTCGCGGCCACGTTCCCGGCGCTGTCTTTCTTTTTCGCCATGAATAATATTGGGTGGTCCTAAGATTGTTCCGCCGGGACTATGTTTCCGTACAATGCGTTTACTGTAAAACATTCAATGGAATCTATCGGTTCCGTTAATCTCATGGCAAAATTCACCATACCGTTTCCGATAAGCGGCAATCCTTCATGCTTTTCGGGCGTGCCGTAAGGGAAAAAGAACGGATTAGTCTCTTTATTGCTTGTATTTATGTCGAATAATGTCGGCTTTTCCACGCGGATTCCGTCGAAACCCTCGATCTTCCGGAGTATTTTTTCCACAGAATTAAGTTGCCAGGTCCCGTAACCGTTGTTATTGGTACCCGGGAGATAGAAACTTTCGCTCAGGACATCTTTGCACGGATCAAGATGCTCGTTCCTTGTATCCATGTACGTTCTGTACAACGTTCCGATGTGCCTCATCATCCTCGCTGCCTTTTTCGGGTCACTGTCGGAGAGCAGCATCACGACGTCCCTGAGATTTGCCCTGTAGAAAGGATTCACGTAAGGCAGTATGGCGGCTTCCCTGCTGAATGCCCTCTTGTCCTTCGCGTCCTCGTTGAAGTAAGGGAATTTAAATCTCATGTTATTATAATCGTGGAAAATCTTTTAAGCTATGAATGTACCCGGGAAGTGGTGAATATTCTTCGTGCTGAGTTTTTAATTTCCTATTTCCTTCAGCCCTAATTCGTTCAACTTCTTTAAAACCGTTTCTCTCATCTCAGAAGGAGAGCCTTCAAAACCATAAGACAATACGCTCATCGGGTATTCCGGCCATTCGCCTTCATAATCCCCGATCATCACATTTATGAAAAAAGGACTCTGGACATAAACATTGAACGCGAGGTCACCCGGCCTGTAGGTTTTGGGATCCTCCCTTTCCCGCGCCTTCCTGATGTAATGCCCGGCCATCTGGCTGACCCCGACTCCAACCTGATCTTCAGATGTTAGTAACATTACCATGATCTTCCCCTTTTAATATATTTTTCAGTAATTTGCCCATCGTTTCAGTTCAGCTTGCGTGGGATTCTCTTCCTCTATTTTAAACGTTCTGTGATATTCAGCGACCTTGAAGTATATGTTTGGCATATCGGTAAAAACTATGCAGTTATAAAAAATATCATCATTAACGACCTGTGCTGCTACAGTCCCTTCTCCCCACAATTTCAATAGTGCTTTTTTGTGCTCTTTGATCCTTTCAGGGATTCTGGAAAAGAATATTCCCTCGACATACAGTCTTGTCGCTGCGAGATCCTGTTCTGTTGTCGGGTTACCCGCCAGAACTTCTCTTATGTCTAGCATTTGATAATTTTTTTCGCTCATTTGAATCATCTCAGAATAAAATATTTTCGTCTTTTATTTTGAAATATCTTTTTAGGCCTTTTTCAGTCAGTCGTTCTTCTACGTATCGAATAAATCCGGGCATTTCTTTAAAACCATAAGAAAATTGATTTAACATTCTGGTTTCCTCGCTTCCGTTTTTGATTGTGATCATTAAAGAATTCCCTTTTTCATATGAAATATCAAATTGCAACAATTCAGGGTTTTTATGTCCAATCAATTCCTTGATTGTTGCGTCCGCCTGGTCTTCCGGCGTATACAATCCCGGTTGTGTCCATGGAATTTTTAATTCGTTGTTTTCAGTTCCTTCCGGAACTCTTTTTCTTTGTGGCATACTTCTTATAGAAATTGTAAATATTTAAACCTTACTGTAATTGTTACTCTTTGGTGGCATTTATGCCATATCCAGATCCGGTCCAGTCTGCGTTTTCTTATCAATAAGTATTTCCGTGATTTCTTCGCTGAAATCCCCGTTAAGGAAGTCCTTCATCGCCTTTCCGGATCCGACATCCACCTTTTCCAACAGGTCATCAAAATACGATCCGTCATACCTGAATATATGATCCTGGATGTTCAGTGTGTTTGCCCCCCTTTCCAGTGCACTGGCATATGCGTTTATGAGCATGTCTTTCTGTCTGTTGTAAGAATTTACGTTCGAGACCATCCACGTAGCAATGAAAGGGATGCCCGTGAACAGCAGGATTTTCTGGTATTTTTTCATAATATTTTTGTGATGGTAAATTTTTTAAGCGTGTGTTACAGTGGTTTATAGTCAATTCCTTCGCATGCTGGTTCGGAAGGGTTGCAGAATTTCCCGCGGTCCCTTTTAAAATCCGAGTTCCAGTTGAAACGTCCGGCCTGGCAAACCTGATAAGAAATGCGGCCGTATATGTTGCTGGAAGATTCTCCATCGATGTATTTCCTGCATGTACGGCAATCTTCTTCCCGGCAAACATCCGTTTCTGCGGTTTCCATGCAATCACTTATTGAAAGAATATAACGAAGTTTTTTAAGCACCGATCCAATTTTAGAGCATGTATCATTATTTTTTCGTGATAGCGCTGGGATGCTTCGGCTACCATACGATCATCCATGTCCTGGAGTATTTCGATTTCTTCAAGGCATGCGACAGGATTCATTTCTCGATAGGGATCTCCATGTTCTTCGGATGGGTTTCGTATTTCTACATGTCCTTCTTCGACCCCTTCATGGGCAGGATCACCTCATTGAACCTGTTCGGCATCCCTCTCCTGATCGCCGGGTTCTACCTGCTGGTTGAGTCCCACCGGAAGGTCTATAAAAGGATGTACGGAAAGGGCCCGCTGATCAGGGACGGCGTGTACAAATATCTCCGTCACCCCATGTATTTCGGCGAGATACTCATGTTTCTTGGCGCTCCGATCCTCGGCGGGAGCTTTCTTACTCTTATGATATCGCCGGTGTTCATAATCATGGTGATGATCTGGAGGTATTTCGAGGAAAACCTGCTGATCGAAGAGTTCCCGGAATACGCGGAATACCAGAAGAAGACGTTATTCTGACCAACGTATTTATTTCTGCCTTTACAAATCTGGATACATGGAGAAAGACCACGTCAAGAAGATAGTCAGGGAGAATTACAGCAAAATAGCCGAGAACAGGGGAAGCTGCAGATGCGGCTGTAACAAAGACAACGATAAGATATCAAAGGAGATCGGATACTCCGAAGAGGAAATGTCAAAGGTCCCCGGGGCCAACATGGGACTGGGGTGCGGCAACCCGACTGCGATAGCCGAAATAAAGGAAGGATACACGGTCCTCGATCTCGGGAGCGGCGCCGGATTCGACGCCTTCCTGGCCGCGGGCAGGACAGGAAAGACCGGTAAGGTCATAGGCGTGGACATGACCAAAAAAATGATAGAAAAGGCCAGATCGCTTGCATCAAAGCACGGTTACGATAACGTCGAGTTCAAACTTGGCGACATAGAGGACCTTCCCATAGACGACTCGTCCATCGACATAATAATCAGCAACTGCGTGATAAACCTCTCGCCTGACAAGCCTGCCGTTTTCAGGGAAGCTCACAGGGTCCTGAAGCCTTCCGGCAGGATGTTCGTATCGGACATAGTCCTCCTGGAAGAGCTCACGGAAGACCAGAAAAACAACGAGCGTCTTCTGACTGGCTGCGTGGCGGGCGCCCTGTTAAAGGACGAATACATCCATCTAATAAAAAAGGCAGGGTTCACCGTAAGGATACTGAACGAGAACAAGAGCATAAGCAAGGAACAGTACCAGGGGATCCCTCTGGAAAGCCTCGCGGTAGAGGCAACTAAAAAATAAATCCTGTCATCAGTTTATCTTCACTTAAGAGAAATCCCGTCTTTTCCGAAGTCAATCAGAATATGCTTATCGCATGCATTCCTAAGCTCCGTGGAACTTCCTGAATATGCGTGGAGATTTACCACCTCTACTTCGTATGTCTTTAACAGATTGACAGCGGGTACGAAATCAGCGTCACCGGAAAGGATGATGATATTTATCTTTTTTCTCTTTCTTGCTTCCTCTATGGCGTCAACCACGAGCTGCACGTCTATTCCCTTTTCTTTTGTGAGTTTTATCAGACCCATCTCCATTAGAAAATCCCTGAGCTTCTTTATGTATGAAATGGGAATACCGACCTTTTCGCCGGAACGCTTTATTTTACTGTTCCTTACGTCTGCGATGTAGCGGAGTTTTCTGGTTTTTATGACTATTCTGGGATCTGATTTCAGGAGGCGGAGATGAAAGGCCTGCTGTTTTGAATACCCGTTAGGGTCCCTTTTGATGTTCTTGACTGCATCATAGAAGTATATCTTCTCGATTTCATATAATCCGGACAATTTTTCAAATAACTGTGAAAAACCATCTGCATTGAACGGTAAGCAATTTTGCTTTTTGAGGCTATGGTAGAAATTAGAACTGTCGATGAAAACTAATGTTTTTGGTTTCATAGGAATATAAGCCCACGTTTGCAGCAGACAAGCCGCCGCAACCGTGGGGATGCAATAATATATATTTGTTGTCGAAAGATATATAAAATATTCGGTCAACGGAATCAGTTGTTTTTATCTTTATGTTTCCCTCTTTTTAAAGTTGACTCCCATCATTCTTCGAACACGAACAGTTCCTCTATCTTAGCCCCGAGAGCCTTCGCTATATCATGAGCCAATCGAAGCGACGGGTTGTACTTCCCCTTCTCCAAAAAGACGATGGTCTCACGCCTGACACCGACCTTACGGGCCAGATCTTCCTGCGTCATCCTGTGCTTCGCCCGGAACTCCTTTATACGTGTCCTCATCGGGCGTCACCCTTCCTGACGAAGTACCACCTGAAAAGGACCAGCGTGGCTATCATGAAGAATATGACCAGTCCCAGCACGTGCTGCACCGAAAGCTCCGCTAAATCCAGGTAATCCACCCAGAACAGCAGGCACGCGAGCATCAGCACGGAGAACCAGGAATAGGCGGAGGCGAACGCTCCCAGTTTCCTCGTTCTCTCGTCCCCTCTGGGGGAATCTCCTTCCCTGTATATCCTGACAGCCGTTACCAGAAATAGCATCCCCGCTACCATTACCGGTATGCTTATAATGGATGAGAATCCCTGCAGCTGGAGCGAAAGCCCCAGCAGCACCAGAAGAACCCCGGCAATCATTCTGTATTTCTGCCCGAACCGTTTCATGATCATTCTCCTCTCCTCCTGAACCAGAAGTACATGACGAAGAAGAACAGCGCCGAACCGAGTACCACCCCGATCGTCATATACGTTCCGACGAGGCTCCAGTCTCCGGTTCTCTCCGCGACCACTTCTCCGGCGTACCTTGAAACTAGGGCAGCGTATATGGCAAACAGCCACGAGTAGTATCCGGCCTTCTGCATGTGTTTCTTGGACATCTCGTCCTCCGCAGGCAGGCCCGCCTTGTATGACCTGAACCTGTTCCTTATCAGTATGAATGCCAGTACCACAACCACCACAACCACAGCATTGAGTATAATTTCGTCAGCGGTCGGGGGAATCCCCGACATGAAATAAACCGCAATACCCAGAAGAACCATGACGATAGCCAAAAACCCCATCATTATCCTGTTACGGTCCTCTTTCCTTTCTTTCCCTTTCATATCAATCACCTCAGACTTCCCCTTTCCTCCTGAACCAGAAATATGCCAGGAAAAACACCAGCCCGGACACTAACACAACGGAAGCAACGATGTAATTCGCTCCTATCGGCGGGAACCCGAACTCCTCCTCCAGGAATATCCCTGCCCACATCGTACCTATGGCCGCCCAGATCGAGGACATCCATGCGTAATACCCGGCCTTGAACGAAATTCCCTTTTCCCTCTCGTCCTTGGTAGGCAGTCCCCTGCGGATGTCGCCCAGCTTGTCCCTGAGCATCCACACCGCCGCGAGCACTATCACGAGCACCAGGCCCATCATCACCATCTCCGATAAATTAAGCTCGCCGGCATTAAGGAGATAGAATGACATGGTAAACACCACGGCAAGCACGATCCCTATCCCAGCAATCAATATCAGAGTTTTCTCGTTCATTTCTTCCCCTTCCTTTCCTGCTTAACTTCCTTCTTTCCCTTGCCTGTCTTCCTGGTCTTCCACTTGTCCCTGTTCGCGAGACCTATCGCCATCCAGCATAAACCAATGGCGAAGAGCACCATCCCGAAGGGCATATTCAGGGTCAGCCAGAACACGATCCCAAGGGGAACCCATGAGATCCCAATCACGAAGAACGTGTAATAATCGGTCTCCTTCCTTTTGCCCGGGTTCTTCCTAAAATACAACAACATCACCGCGAGCAGCACCACCATAAGGACCCCTATTCCGACAGTGATCCACATAATCAAGCTCATACCATTACCTCCTAACCAACCAAATCACTCGAATCAATCATGTTATATATTTCTAACCTTATGTTATATATTTCTCACTTGTGGTATATAAAGGTTTTTGTTGAGGACTGTGGGAAGGAGATGTTTTAAGAAATCATTTTTAGTTCTTATTCCAGTTCTCCTATCGGGAGTGCGTTCTTTCTTAACATATTTCCCTTCAGGATCATGAATATCCCATTGTGTCTGTTGCAATTTTGTTTGTTGTCCGAGAGCAACATTAGTTACACGTCCACG
>CAYUSU010000008.1:0-24164 GCA_964447525.1 uncultured archaeon
GTTACCTGGGTGTTGTTCGGGGAATTGATGTACTGGGTAGTCACCTTTATCCATTCACCCCAGCTCCCGCCCGAGAAGAATCTCTTCCACAACTGTATGTCAACCTGCTGATCACCATCCTCGTCAGTCAGGTTCACCCTGAACGTCCTCGGTTCTGACCAGGAACCGTTCGGCCCTGTATCACCGTCGAATGAAGTCGTGTTAAGTCTTATGTCCTGGAGGTATGGCCGGGTTTCGACGAAGAAACCGTAAGGATCATCCGAAACATATGTCTCCGTATAATTGTGGGTGTTGAATTCAGTCTTTGACGAAAAAGCACGAAGGTTGAAACCTCTTGGATCCATGCTGGATGTGTTGTACGTGCAATTGTATATGCCACTACCATTATAATTTACCGGTGTGCACTGGTACCATGTACCGGATAGCTGGCTCTGGGCAGAGATGTTAACTGTTGTGGGCAGATCAACTGAAGGAAGAACCCCGCAGTAGGTATCTGATATGTTGACCTTCACCGTCACATTCTCCTCTCCTCTCAGGTATTCCTCCCCGGACGGTTGTGTTATGTTATTATAATAATGACCCTTGAGATAGTACATGAAATTCTCAGTGGTCGTATTCGCATAGCAGGAATTGTTTATGAAGGCATTCCATCTCTGGGTTGTTGCGTTGTATGTGCAGTCCGGGGTGAATGAATTTGTCGCGTTCCCGGAACTCGTTGTTTTCTGGATGATCTCGGTATAATTGCCGCCATCCCTCGTCCAGTTGAAATAGACCGCAACGCTATTAATGTTCTGCCCCTTGGTGGAATCGTAGAAATTCACCTTCATCGGGATGGATTGTGTGGAACGGTTTATGTTCGTGTTGTTCCCGGTGTAATATGTTATGGTTACCGAATCCGTCGTGATATTCGGTCCGGATGAATTGTCGGATTCGACGTTTATGTAAGAATCGTCCAGATAGAACTTGAAATAGTTGTCAGTACCTATATCAGAACATCCGAAATCGGTCACCTCTATCCAGCATATTCCAGCACCTCCTGTTATGGTCATGGAATCCTTGTAGTTCCAACTACTCCCTCCGTTAGTGGTAACGTACAAGGAGCAGTTGATATCGTCGGCATCGGCATCCGAAACGTTGATGCTGAAATTATAAGAAGCTCCCCATCCAGACTGTCCAGGTGTGACGTCCATGTTATTGTAGGAAGGTGCGGCATTTGTGAGATTGATCCAATCTGTGTATAGGGTCGAATTGTCATTGTAATCGCTCTTGCTGGTGTTCAGGCGGATACCCCACATCCCGGTTTCCTTCCCAGTCGAATCCCACGTGCAGTTATAGTATCCTGTGTATGCCCCGGATTCGTTGACTATAGGAGTGCATTGTTCATAGGAGGATGACGGTGAATATAATTCGACTTTGGTGGAGGTATTGGCTATCATTCCCTCTGCCGAGCAGTCGGAAGTGACGTTGAACCTTACAGGTATCTGGGAAGTTGTCTGGTATTCAGTTCCCTCAACGGGAAGATCAATGGTAGTCTTCAGGTTTCCGTTGACATCGAACGTGAAATTCGCCGAGAAAGTCGAATAATAACAACTGTCGCTGAACGTTCCGCCGGACCACTTCTGGGTTCCCACGTCGTACGAACAGTTCGGGTCGAAATACCATCTCAAATAACCACTAGCGTCTGTCTGGTTGTCGTATCTCGGACCCCAGTTGCTTCCGTTTACCGTTATGTTGAAAGAACCGTTCGTTCCTTCCATTACCGGCTGGCTTGTTATAGTATCCACTATCTGGAGAATGAATGGATCAGTATCACTTCCTTCCCTGGTGATATCTTCCCCGTTCCCGGATATGTATGATACGCTGACGGGATCCTTGGATATTGTAAATTCTATATCCGAAGTCGTCTGCGTATAATTCGGACTGCTGGTCGGATTGTAAGCGGTGGCATTTAGTTTATAGTAATTCGTACCTATGTCAGAGCAGGTAAAGTTCTCGTAGAAATGCAGTATCGTGTCGGAACAAGTGGAGCAACTGTCGTTTCCAAGATATTCCCATGGCCCACCCACACCAATTTTCTTCCACAGGAAGACCGTTACGGGATTGCCGTCGGAATTTGTAACATGGATGGAAAAATGATGCTCTTCTTCCCATCCCTCGCTGTTCCTCTGTAACAGTGGGCTGGTGAGGGAAGGACGTGATGCAAGATAAAATGAATAGTTCTGTGTTATGTTTTCATCCCCGTAATAAGGTCTGGTGGCGTTCACTGTCACGTTGTACCATGTGTAACTCCAGTCGAATATATTTCCCTGGCTGACCGTGCAGTTATACCATCCGTCACCGAGATCGTTCGCGTTGCATATCTCATCTTCACCAAGAACCTTGTATACCACTGTGGCCCCGTCGACCAGCCCGCACCCGCTCCCGTCATCGGAAAGGTTGAGGCTGAAGTTGAGGTCGTCTTCTTCTCTTATGAAGCTCCTGTTTATCGGGGTGAACAGGTTTATGGTATAATTCGAAATGATAGTCACGTTGAACTCGGAGGAATTGGATGTCTTGTAATTGGTGGAGGTGGTCACGCCTCCCTTCCAGAGTTGTTTACCGACGCCATAACCGTCAGTGCATTCCGGGTCGAAAACGTATGTCAGGTTACCCCCGGAAAGGAAGAGTGGTGAAGGGTTTATGTTCCATGAGGACGGGTCGGAAGCGTTCGTGGTGACCCAATACCTGCCGCTGTCAGAAGAAAAGATGGTAATGTTGCTCTTGTCCGCGTCGACGTATCTCAGCCTGAAGGTGACGTTGTCGTTGCCCACCCTGTTCACGGTGGTCTCGTTGCCGAGAAGGTATATCATGTAAGTGTCGTCCTTTTCTATGGTGAAGTTCGTCCCGTTTATCTCGTCCGTGTACGTGGCGGAACCCTCGGGTGGATCGGACGGATCGTCTGTGACGTTGAACTTGAACGTAAGGTTACCCATTTCCGAAGGCTGGAAGCCTGATTTGGTGAAGGTTACCATCTGGTTCAATCCTGACGTAGTGTTGGCGGGAAGTATCTGTGTCCATGAACCGGGTGACGGGGTGAGTTGCCTATACCATGCCCTCACGGTCACTGTATCCCCGTCCTCGTCGCTAACGTTCACGGAGAATACGAAGCTTTCCCCCCACCCGCCTATGCTCTTGTCCACCTGAGGACTGGTCAGGTTCGGTTCGGTCTCGACGAAGAAGGACTGGGTCTGCGTGGATGTGTTGGAATTGTAGAAAGGATAGGATGAATTGAATGTGAAGTTGAACCACCCGGTCGAAAGAGATGACGTGTTGAAGGTGCAGTTGTAATAACCGTCCGTCTCATTTTCATAATTCGAACAATAATATACAGGGGTGGTCTGGAAGTAACGGAATTCGACCGGGGCCTGGTTCATCGTCTCCGCCACGCAGTCTGATTCGACCAATCCACGGAGCGTAACGTTGGAATTCCTCAGGTAAACTTCCGAGATCGTTGCGTTGATAGTGACGTATATGTCACCGGTTATATTCATTGTATAGCTGGAACTCAGATTGGTATTGTTGTATCTGGTGTCCACTATGCCCGCGATCCAGTCCTGCTGCCCGGGGGAATAGCTGCAGTTAGGGTCGAAATAATAAACCGCGTGACCGGTGGAATTGGTCGTGTTGGTGAATCCGGAATCGTAATTGCTCCCGTCAGTCTCCACCCAGAACGTGACGTTGATCCCGCTCACCGGAATCTCCTGGTCCGTGTCGTTAACCCTCACTACAAGTAGCCTTGTCTGGCTCTGGCTCCTGTTGGAGATCACATCGTCTCCCAGGACGTACGTTATGGTCACGTTATCCTCGGTTAGTGTCGGACCGGTCAGGTTGGCGGTCTCGTTCGAATTGTAGGTGTCATTTATGGAGAACCTGTACTGGGTAGATCCCATATCCGATGAATTGAAATCGGACACCACTATGGAACAGACCCCGCTCCCGGAAACCTGGGTCGTCCCTCGCAATATCCACCCGGACCCGGTCGTGTTCGTGTATAGCCTGCAAGTGACCAGATCGGATTCAGGATCATTGATCGTCACGTTGTATGTGTAGTTCCTTCCCCATCCGCCGGATGACGGGGCGAAGGTCTCCCCGCTCATTGCTGGAACCAGGTTGTCCAGGTAGAACCAGTTGTAATGGACGGTTATGTTGGGGTTGAAGTTGTCCGTGTTGGTGGTCAGGTTGATAGACCAGTTGCCTTCAGGCTCCCCGGTAGAATCCCATGTGCAGTTGTACCATCCGTCCCCCTCGTCGTATACGGTGCAGAGTGAAACACTGCCGGTAGAATTGTGTACCAGGGATATGTTCTTGTAATCCACCCCCGGAACCAGGCCGTCCATAGCGCAGTCCGTCGAGACGTTGAACCTTATGTCTATCTGGTTGGTCACGTTCCACTGAGAGAACTGGTCCGGGACGGATATGTTGTTCTTGAGCTGGCCGTAAATGTTCAGGGTCTGGGAACCCTGGTCCTGGTTGGCCGTCTTGTAACAGGTATTGTATCCCGTCCCGACGTACCAGAACTGCGAACCGTTATGGTAGGAGCAGTTCGGGTCGAAATCGTAACTTATGTAGCCGGATGAATTTGCCGTAGCGTTGGTTCCGGAGTCGTAGTTTATGCCGTTGATCGTGATCCAGAAGGTCCCGTTAACGTCCGCCGGCAGGGGTTCGTTGTTCTTGTCTATGTCTATTATCTGCACTGCAAGATGACCGGAATCGCTCCCTTCCCTGTCGATTTCCACGCCGCTACCTATCGGATTCGTGAAATCAACGTCATCCTTCTCCAGGGTTACGTAATCGGAAACAGTTTCATTCGTAAAGTTAAGGGTATCAGAAACATTGAACTTGTAATACACCCTGTTGTTAACATTATACAGATAATCAGCGCATGTGAATACCTTGTAGAATGTGAACGTGTTGGGACTCGCGTCACTCGTCCAGTTCTGGGAACCGACGAAGTTCCATGGTCCGCTGGCAGTGTATCCCCACCAGAACGACACGTTAACGTCATCCCCGGTGTCCTGGTCGAGGATGTCAACGGAAAAGGTATAATTATAGCCCCATCCCTCAAGCGAGAAGTCCACTACATCATTGTATATATCAGGATAGTTAGCCAGGCGGAATACGTTCTCGAAGGAAACATTGGTCCAGTTGTAATATGCCTTGGTAGCATTCATGGTAACGTTGTACCAGCTGTTCAATCCGTAATCACCGCCGCTCGTCGGCTGGGAACATGAATAATTCCCGCCTGAGGGGTTGTTCGCGGGATTCGGAACGCAATCAGACAAAGCCCCGAGCGGGCCGATGGACTGGAAATATGCGCTTCCTCCAGAAACCGCCCCGCAATCATCAACAAGCGTACCGTTCAACTGGACGTTGCTTCCCACCTGGAAAGACTGGTCTACTGGATAGGTCACGTTATTGGTAAGGACGGACCACACGTTTACGGTGTATTCGGAAGAGTTAGCGTTATTGTAGAGCGAATGGCCGACTATACCTCCCTTCCAGTTCTGCTGTCCTGTCTGGTAGAACGTCGGTGCGCATTGGGGGTTGAAGGAAAGGTTGATGTAACCAGATGTCATGCTCACGGACTGGCCGGAATCGTAATTACTTCCGTCAGTGGTGACCCAGTATCTTCTGGTTGGCGGGGATGTTATCGGGTTTGACGTAACGTTGTCCAGCACCCTGAGCGAAAGGAGCGTCGTGTTCGATCCTATCCTGCTCACGTTGCCGTCATTCCCATCGATATACTGGAACGTAACGTTCCTTTTCGTTACCTCTATGGTGTGGTTGGCGGTCTCGTCGGTCATCCCCTTGGAATCGGTAACGTTGATTTTCCAGAACCAAACGCCGATGTCCGCGGAAGGATGATACTTGTCGAGAGTCATCACCGTGCCCACGCAGTCGTTGCAGGTATCCGTGTCGGAGAGTATCCACGTTCCGGTCCCGTTCTTCTGTTCCCACAATTCGACGGTAAGGTTGTCATCGTCGTCCGTTACGGTGACATTGAAATAGAACGTCGTTCCCCAGTATTTTACCGATTCGTCTGAAACCTCACCGGAAAGTACCGGGTCGACCTCCCGGAAGAATGCATTGTTCACTGTGCTGGTATTTGTGTTGTGGTATTGCCTGGAGGTATTGATGATCAGGTCATACAGCCCGCCGTCAGTAGTCGTAACGTTCCACGTGCAGTTGTACTGGCCGCTTCCCATGTTGCTCACCGGCGTACAGATGTATTCGTTGGATTCGTGCCTGACAGACAGGTTTATGTCGCTGATATCAGTTATGGCGTTTCCGCAGTCGTCCGTCATGTTCACCACGATGGTAACGTTCTCGTTGTTGTAGCACGTATCGTTGTTCCCGCAAGTGGCGTTGTCGAATATCTGTATCATGTCACCGATTATAGTAACGTTAGAGTGGACGGAAAGGTTCTCGTCGTCATAGCACCCGTTCCCCACCGTCCCGGCGGTCCAGTTCTGAACACCCACGTCATACGCGCAGGTAGCATTGAAATCGAAATAAAGATAGCTGTTAGAGATCGTGGTATTGCTCATCCCGGAACCATAACCCTCTGTACCGTTATAAGTCACCCACAAATTCCCGTCTATGCCGGAACCAACGTATGTCGAGTTGTCGGTGTCATAAACCGATACTATTACAGTCTCGTTCACCAGTTGGTTCCCTGATCTGTTGATGATGTTATCCGAACCCTGAATAATTGCGATGGTTACGTTGTCCTTCTCCACAGTGTAGCTTGTTGCGCTCGAACTTCCGGAAAGATCATACTGCCCGGTGTAATTTATGTCAGTGCCGTTGAACTTGAAGTAGTCAGTCACCCCGACGAAAGAGCAGTTGTGATATAATGAGAAGTTAATATACTGTCCTGCGCATTCCGTACAGTTCTCCTCCCCTCGGAGCGTCCAAGGTCCTCCACTTTCAGGGGCCGTCCAGAACCATACGGTCACGTTGTTATAATCGATGTCATCCACCACTATGGTATAATTGGTTAGGGTTCCCCATCCTTCTCTGATATAGGACGGGCTGGAAAACGTGGGTGCGTTATTCACGTATGATTGTAACCACACGACATCATTATGAACTTCTGTCTCGTTGTTATAGTATTGATCCTCTGAAAGCGTCTTGATTGTGATGATCATTCCATACTTGTAAACCGGAGTTGCTTGGGTGGTGTTCCATCCGCATTTGTACGTTCCATTTCCATAGTCGTACATGTCGGTACACGTATAATTCCATGTAGCATTCTTGAAAAGAAGGGCGGAGACGTTCATTCCCGGAAGGAGATTGCCGCATTCATCGGTAACGTTTATGAATAACGAAATGTTGTCTTCCTGATTGCGGGTATAGTTGTCCGGCGCGGCGGTGGAATTGAAATCACCCATTATTGTCACGTTGAAGAAGTTCGAAGTGTTTGATTTGTAACAGTTATCTTCATCATCCACGTAACCGTACCAGTACTGGGTTCCAACCTCGTAATTGCAGTTTCCTCCGGGGGAGAAATCAAACTTCGCGTACCCAGTCGAATTGGTGGTGTTTGTGACCTCTGTTAGATTTACTGAATTCGTTTCTGTGCGGTTTGTTGTCACATTAAGTTTTACTGTTGCCATAGAATCATGAAGATACTCGTTCCTATCGAGGTCGAAAATGAAAAGTTCCAGCGTTGTTGAACCGGAAGACCTGTTCACCGCGGATTCGTTACCGGAATGATATCTCAGGTCGATGTTGTCCTCTTCTATAACGAAGTCGTCGTCGTTGTCAACGTAGTCTCCTTCCGACGTGAGGGTGGTGTGGGTATTCCCTATTTCATCGGTTCCCCTGAACCTGAAGTACCATATGTCCTTGTCGGAACAGGTGAAGGTGTAATTCCACCATAAAGTCGAGTTCGTGCAGTTCGTGCAGTTCTTGCTTGTACCGATCTGGTTGTAGTCCGCCCCTGTCTTCTTGAGATCGAACTGCACCGTGACGTTGTCCCAGAGTTCGTCTGTTATGTTGACCGTGAAGTTCCTGTCATAACCCCATCCCTCGTTTTCGGGTACTATGGTCGCCTCCTTCATGATCGGTGTTGTCTTTATGTAGAATGAGTCAGGGTAGGAATTTGTTGTCCAGTTAACATAATAGTAACTCTTGTTCGCCCAGAATTCCACATCATACTGGCCTTCCACGACATCGGAAGAATCCCAATATCCTTGGTACAACCCTCCACCGATTCCGCCGGGTGTGAAGTTATATTCATATGTATTGTTGGTCATGTTGAAGGTCACATCAGCATTGTCTATCGAGTTCGAGCAGTCGTCGATTATCCTTCCCTGAAGGAATATATCATCTCCCCAGTCGTAAGTGGGATTCGATCCGGACTGGGGGTACACTATGGTTATGTTAAGGTCGGACCAAACCGTGAGATTGTATTCTGAGGATTGGTATCCGGTGTAATAATCACTCTGTCCCGTGAGAAGGGCCTTCCATTTCTGCTCCCCGACTATGTACTCGGGCGTGCAGTTAGGGTCGAATGAATAATTAGCATAACCCGATGCGTCCGTCAGGACGCTGTGTCCGCTGTCATACTGGTCATACTGCCTTCCTGTTCTCGTAACGTAGAAGGTCACATTCTCTCCTGATTCGAGATAAACGCTCTTCGAGGCATCGTAAGCCCTCAGCTTCAGTTCATCTATCTGTTGTCCGCTCCTGTTGGCGACGCTCTCGTTACCTGCCACATAATGCCATTCCAGTTCCTTTTTGGTTACATTGAAAGAACCGGTTGGGTCATCCCCTTCGTTATCATAACCGGTCTCGTCTGATGCGTTGAATTTGAACTGCCATACCTCTGATATGTTTTCCTTGTCGAAGAAAACCGTTATCCCCACGGTCGTGTTAGAACAGTTGTTGCATGTAACATTCCCGAAATATGTCCATGGATCAGCAGGAGTCTTCTTCAGATAAAGGAAAGTCGTTACATTATCCTCTTCCGAATCAGTGACGTTCACGGTGAAGTTCAGATAATTGTCCCAGGTAACCGGGGTGGCGTTCACCTGGTGTCCGCTAAGGATAGGTCTGCTGGTTATGCTGAAATTCAGCGTAGTGGAATTGGGATTGTAATAGCTTCGGGTGGAGTTCATGGTAACGTTATACCATCCTTCGTCCTGGCCTACCATGTTCCATTCACACTCGTAACTCGAACCGACGTAACTGGCATTACAGATGTCTATTATCGATCCCCCTTTATCGATAACGAAGTCCACTGTCGCGTCCGTGACCGAACTCCCGCACTCGTCCGTGATGGAACCCTTGAAAGTCAGGGAGCCTGTTCCGCTGTTGAAACCCTGACCGGCGCTCGGGTATGTGATGGCATTTTCCATTTCCCCGACAATATATATATCGTATATGATGGAGATCGCATACTTGTAGCAGGGATCAAGACTGGACGGGGAAACCTCCATGTACCATCTCTGATGGTCGGCTGTGTAAGAACAATCCGGATTGAAGTAACCGTCAGTGTCGGTATCCATCAGATATCCGCTGGTGTTGGTGCTGGCGAAATTGCTCTCGTAATCTGCATCGTATCCGTCTTCGGTTATCCATAAATAGGCGACTGTTCCCGTGTTAAGTATGTAAGAATCGTTATCCTCGTCGTATGCCCTCATTATAAGTTGCTTCTGATATCCAGACCTGGAATTGCTCCTGTTTATATATTCCCCGTCACCTGTTATGTAGCTTATGGTGACATCGTCTTTTTCCACGGTGAAATAATCAACATCGGTTTCGGAAGGTTTGTTTCCTGAATCCGTGGCATTGAATTTGTAATAAACCCTGTGGAGACCGGTTGCGGTGTAATCGCTGCATTCGAATCTCTGATTGTATAACGTCACGTACTTTCCCGGATCAGCGTATTCGTTCACGACGTAATTGACATAGGTGAACGGCTGCCCGGACGATTCGTTGGATTTCCAGAGACGTATGGTGAGCGTCTGGTTGTCCGGGTGGTAACCATAAACTGTGAAATTGTATGGATAACCCCATCCCTGAGTGGTAGGGGTGACGCTTGTATCGTTGACCACGGGGACTATATTCTCTTCAGTGCCTTCGGTGTATGTCGGCATAGGATATGCGTTCTTCCTCATGGCCTTGAAGGACAGCAGGTTGTGTTCGTCACCGGATCCTGAAACGATGTTGTATACCGCATAGACGGTCGAGTTGCACACGAGCCTGGAACCGGCGTATATTTCGGTCCCGGAATTCGGATGTCCGAAATATATGTGGTCGGGTTTCGGGTAATCCCACGTACCGTCGTTGGTGGTGTTAGTGTAATACAGCGTTCCTGCCGAATTGTACAAATCACACCTCGTGTTTTTGCTGACAGTCGCTATTGTGACCCATTCAGCGTCCTGCGGTATTACGTATTCGCTGCTCAGTTCGTACTCGGGTATGAACGTTGTGGAGTCCAGGCCGTCGTCGTCCCTTGTCTGGAATGCCATCACCGGACCTTCCGCGACTATATGCGCTGACTGGATGAGTCCCTGCCCGATTTCCAATGGAGTACTCTGGTAGCTTATTCCGCCCTGCACGCTTGAGTCGGGTATCATGAATTCGCTCGACGGCTGGTATATGTCCCCACCGTCCAGATACCAGCTCAACTGGGACTTTCCGTCACCCCAGTAAAGGTTGACAAGGGTGTCATCATCCCTCGTCGTTATAGTGAACCCTTCTCCCGGCACGCCGTACATGTCGGTATCGTATTCGTGCAGGACATTGTTGTCCGCGTTCCTCTGGGTTCCGCCGTCATTCGAGGCAACGAACGCCAGTATTGGCATGTCAGATTCCACAAGGAAGCCGTTATCCCCGTTTGTGCCTGAAGTGTATTCATACACGGTACCCTGATTGACAGTGAAGCTTGAAGTCGGGGTGCCGGGCCATGAGGCGCCGCTTCCCGTGCTCACATAGACGTCAACAGATGCGTCTCCGTACGGTGAATACAGGTACAAATAATCGTCATAACGGTAAAACGGTGCTATGAAATCCGTGCCTGCCCATCCTATCGGCACGAACGCGTCACCCGCATCGTTGGAATCGACTGGCTCGTGATCTATGAAGATGGGATTGGTTGCATTCACTGGGGTATTGGAGCTGAAATTCCCGTCATCTATGAAGACCACGTCCCCAACGTCTATGTCACCGTCGTAGAAGCTTCCCGCCTCGACCTCGCTGTTGTCCCTGAAGGACATCACGTAAGCACCACTCTGTTCCGCATTGGTAGGAGCGACGGGTATGTAAACGGTCGTGTTCACGGAATAATTGAACACCTCGACTTCATTACTTTCGTTTCCCACGTCCATCAAATCCCCGGATGAATTCATGGGACCGTAATACATGTATATTGTGGTAATGGTGTCGTTCTCCAGGAATGGTATCTGCACCCATATCCTCGAATTTTCGCTGTTGCACAACCTGGGTTCAACGAAGAACGGTATCGGATGCCCGGTTGTGTTTCCGAAGCGGATATCCCTGCAGTCGGACCACATCTTACCCTCTGAAATCGGGGTGGCCGTATCCGTGTCGTTGATGAATATCTGGAATTCGGTCTGGTTCCCGGCTGTATTGGAAATATTGAATTCCCTCCTGTAAGCCCAGGTCTTGTTCAGCCAGTCCGTCCAGGGCTGGACATAGAATGTATAGGTATCGCTCATGGAGGAATTAACCACCCCGTCCGTCGCCTTGACCGACCAGTTGTATTTCCCCTGCTGGAGGGTCATGCTGACCCACGTATTGGTGGTTGTGGTGTTAAGTTCCCCGTTGAAGTAGAAATAATAGGTGATCGTTTCCATGTCGGCGTCCGTCGAAAGGTAGGTAAAGTTGAATTCCACATCGAGATAACGTTCCCCGTAATTCGGGGGTGTCAAAAGGTCAGGTGTTGTCGGGGGAGCGTTTCCAACTTCGAATTGCCACTCGTCTGTTGAATTATCGTTGCCATACGAATCGTTGAAATACCATTTCCACCGGACAGTGTCACCCTTGGTGGCGGTGATGGTTTTCGATATAGATACTATCTTTTCCGTCTCCCCTGTCCAGCTTCCCGGGGTCTCATTCACGAAGGTCCCCGATCCGTTATCATAACTGAATATGTATTTTTGCCCAGCATAATTGTCTTTTAGTGTAACATTGAACTGTATCGTGTCGTTGAAAGCGGTCGTCCCGTTTACTGCATTGGTCTGGTTGTTCTCCCACCATGGATATGTGGTATCCGGGGTGGCGTTGTAAGTCACGAACCTCGTTTCCGTCTGGTTTTCGTGGCCCATAAGATCGACTGAATACGCATAGTATTGATACTTCCCTTCCGAAAGGTTGGTGTAATTGTTTTCTGTCGTGGTGTATATCTTGGAATTGAAACTCATGTTAATGTCGTTTTCCGTAAACGATCTTGCCCATATTTTTATTTCATCTATTCTTCCTTTGAATCTCTGCGATTGCCTCTTTGCTATTTGGACCTTTTCGGTGGAAAGGAAAATCGGTCCGGAGAAACTTGAGGAATCCTGATAGACGGAATCCACGTAAACTTTCATATCCGTTCCGTTCCAAGTTCCGAGTACATGATGCCATTCCCCGTCATTAACTGTTGCAGTGCTGTTCACCTCGGTTACCGAGGAACCGTCCGAACTGAGAGAGAACCCAACCATACCGTCTCCGTAAACATGAATTCCGTAGCTCCTTGCGTTGATGTTGTCGTCCTTGGCCACTATCTCCTGTAACGTGTCGTTGGTGGTATTGACCCACGCTTCCAGTGTTATGTAATCCGTTATGTTGAGGCTGTCATCTTCGTCGATGTCCACCCTGTGATTCAAACCATCGAATTCCATGGAGTTCCCGAAATGTCCGTCGGTTATGTTGGGTTTATCTAGGCCGATGCCTTTCCTAGTGCCGTTGTTCCCCCACGTGCTGTGATCCAGAACGATGTCACCATCGAGGGATTCGAACTTCCAGTATCCGCGAAGCGTATGATTCCAGTCTATGAATGTCGTCGTGTTAAGGGTGTCGGACAATGAAACGTTAACATACGAATGATTCACGAAAATATAGCTGTTGTTATTTCTGGTGGGGGAAACGAAACTTATATTGGGAGAATTATAATCGACATACAAATCTCTGGTTTCTGTCTTGTTTGTTTCCCCGCGGACTGCGAATGCATAATACTCGTAATGACCATCAGGCAGATTTGAAAATGTAGCATAAAGCGAATTTGCACTTGCGTTATAGCTTGCCAATATTTCCTGATTTGATATTGCCCGGGACCATAACCTCACCTCATCTATCTTCCCTTTGTAAAGTCCGGAACCTATCGAAAGATCATCTGAAGATGTGCTTATCGGAGTTGAGTATGTTGTCGTGTTCATTAAGGTTCCGTTAACATACAGGTTTGCGGTGCTCCAGTTGTAAGTAAATGCCACATGAACCCAGTCGGTTGATGTGCTTATCGGGGAACTCAGCAAATTCTGCCCGTTCAAAAGCGCGGTTATCGCAGTGGACGATGCCTTGAGTTCATAATCGCTGCCCTTCTTTATTATCGATATCCCGTCCGCTCCTTCGTATGTTCCGTTGTATTCCGTGGGCGTTATCCCGGAGCCGGTGAGAGTGGTGAAATCCAGCCTTATCCTTCCGTCTCCTCCTCCGCCAGCATATTCGGCTGAACCGGGCGTGTCGTCCCATCCCCTTTCACCGCCGCTCGCGTTAATCTCGTAAAAATCGAGGTCAATAGAGGTCAAATATATGCTTCCTCCCGCCCCTCCGCCGCCGGCGCCGTCAGTCGCATAAGTTGTCCAAGGTCCGTCCTGCCCTTTGCAGAAAACCGTGGCATTGTCCACTGTTTTAGCGTTTATGAAGACAATCCCTCCCCCGTGACCTCCGGGGTTTAATCCTCCTCCTGATGGTTCGTCGTCATCCGATCCCCCTCCCCCTCCGCCGCCGAAGAATATCTTTTCCAAGTCAACCGAACCTTTCGTGTCACCGCCGTCAGGGTCAGAATCCGATCCGGCACCATCCTCTCCTGCTGTGCCGTAACCACCTCCGGCTCCCGGGTCACCGCCGTTATCGTTATCGCACCATGAACCAGCCCCACCATCAAAATTGTTTTCTGTGTAGCTAGTGGTGTCCCATGCATACTGACCTGTTCCCGCTATTCCTTCACCCTGCCTTCCGTCGTTGTCGTCCTGACCGTCATGGACGTCACCGCCCCTGTATCCCTTTTCAGATGCATTGATAACCCCTCCGTTTACAACACTGAGAGTGTCGTTGACCCTGAAAACCATTACACCTCCGATCTTTCTCGACCATTCGCATATACCCGGGTAATCGCCAGACTGGTCCACGTCCATCCATTCACCGTCGCTCTTAATCACCGCGGCGTATTCCTGTTCGTAAACGGTTCCTCCGTCCCAGTTTTCATAAGTCCATGCACCATCCATCGCCCATACCCACTCACCGTCGTTGCTGCTATCTCCCGGATCAGAAATATCCTTCAGGCCGATCCAATAGTTAGAAGGGAAGTTGCTATTTACCCATGTGTTTTCGCTGGAGTCATCTATCCTGACAAGGTTGGCACCCCATAACCTGCAGTCGTTTTCCGTTTCCGGCCATGTGCCGCTGCTCACGCTGAAATAACAGTTGCCATTATAATTTTCCCATCCGTTCGGACATCTGTCCAGACTTTCGTAATCCCATTCTGATACGGTGAATTCTGCGCCGTCCACAGTCACGCTCTCGTAGTTTGGGACCCTTTGCATCACGATCTTATGACTCGTTTCGTTCCCGTACGTATTCTGGATGTTCGTTGTGAATACGGTTGTGTTGTCGGAGACGGAATCGACTTCCAGAAATTCATACGTTCCGACATATGTATAATTATATGTTGAGCCTCCCCAGCCTTTCCATCCTTGCATGTTAATGAGAAGAACCTCATCTCCCGCCGCTATTCCGTTCGGGGTGTTTATCGTAGTGACATTATCCGTCCCCACATCCATCACAGAATACGCAACTCCGTCGGCGTATGTCCTTCCGCCGGCTATTGTGTCCGTGAGTATGTCAGTCTGGGAAGAGATTGTCACCGTACCGTCGGCACCATCACCGAAATCTGGTGACACATCGACGTCCTTTATCCATGCCTCCATGGTTATTTCATCGGTTATGTTAAGATTCTCCGAAGAGGGAACTGTTATATAATCATTCTCCGATTCGAATCCAATTGCGTAATCGTATTTCCCGGTTACCCATGATGAACTGGATATAGTCCCGTTGTTGTACCATGTAGAATTGTCATAAGCCGTCGTTCCGGTCTGATCAATGAATCCCCAGTATCCGCGAAGCGTTCTGTCCCAGTCCAAAAATGATGAAACATTCCCTGTCTGATTATGTGTCACGTTTATGGTATGCGTTCTCGTTTCCGTGCGATTTCCGTCTGTCGGTGTCGGTGAATTGAACTGTATCCAAAGGCCCGGGTCCACAGCGAATAGCCACGGTCTTCCTTCGGTGAACGATCCTTCGGAGTATTCGATTTCCGCCGGACCTATCTCATAAAGATATGGCCATATCTCCGGGACCCTCGCTTTGTACGATACCTCCGAGTCGTCCGACAGGTCCCATTCTAGAATCCTGAAGTCACCCTTCCTGGTTACCCTCGCACCGCCGTCATCCAGAATATCGAACTCCGCCGGGAGATATTCTGTAAACACATAATCATCAACGGTTATGTGAGGAATGATCTTGATGGTCGACTCGAAATTCTCTATCCTTGGGTCAAGAGTCATTTGGTTGTCCCTCAGTATGTCGAAGTCGTAATCCCTGTCCGAGACAAAATGGGAATCTATGTTGTTCTCCACGTCTTCCCCCTTGGTTTCCGCGTGCAGGAAGTGCTTCCCCTCCACTCTTACGTCGTAATATGCCGAATATATTCCTTTACCGGTGCTCACTATCGTTCCGGAATCAGCGGAGAACTTTCTCGTCCTCCCTAGAGGGTCCCTGATCTCCAGCGAAACGTCCGCCCCATTTACCGGGTAACCGTATTTGTCCAGAACGACCATTGCTACTTCCGCCCGTTCACCGGGCCTGAACATGCCGGATCCCAATCCGTCCTTCAGTGTGTTCACGCTGATCAGTCCCCAGTCAAACCAATCGGAAAAGGAAACCCCTCCAACATTAACAACGATTTCATATCTTCCCGGTCTGAAGCTCTTTTTCTTGTCAAGATTTATTTCATAAATTCCTGTACCCTTATCAATAATTTCCACATCTATCGCATATCCAAGCGAATCCTTCACCGTGATCTCCTTTTTCATAATTTCCGTCTTCTGTTCCTCGATCACGAATTCCTCGTCCGGACCGGAAAACCATTCGAATGATTCATTTATCCCTGACAGAACTTCCCCGTCCCCAATCTTCGAGAGCCTGAACAGCGATCCGGAAACACTTAATTCGAAAGACGGGTTCTCTTCGGAAGAATAGCTTTTCTTACCTGTTGTAAGTTCCATGCTCGCGATCATATCAGACGGGACGTCGGTCTTCATTTTCACTTTCTCGAAATCTTCCGCTCCGTAAAGCTTCACGAATTTCCTCCACACGTTCCCCTCAACCACGGTCTCGTTGATTTCCGGCCCGGGGATCTCGTATTCCATCTCCACGGTTTTGGTATCACCTATCCTTTCAACCGATATCTCAATGGCATTCTTTTTGGAATTTGTGTTTCCTGAGCTGATTCCCATCCTGCCAGGACCATCGAAATCTATCGAACTAATGGTTTTGCCCATTGACTTCTCTTCGGCTCTGAACATCTTTCCGGCATTTTCCGGCTTCTCGATTTCTACGGTCGTTTTCTCCCCTATCTTCCAGTGGTCGTTCTTAACATTGATAGTTTCCTTCACCGTGACCGGCTTTCCCGCTTCCACCGGACCGACCACTTCCCTTTCCGTGCTTACCACAGAGAAGCCTTCTATCCTTACGTCATCGCTTTCGTTGCACGGGATGCTCAAAACTATGGTCTTATTATAAAATGAGGTTTCCTTGTTCGTCCTGTTGAATATTCCGAGCAGCAAAAACACGTCGAAATCGCCGCACCTTTCCGATGTCAGGTTGTAAGATAAAATATCATAATCCACTTCGTGTTCCATTTGAGGTTTCCCTTGAATCTCCAGTAGCGAGCTGAGCTGGACGTTGGGGTAGGTCATCTCCGGTGTTCTTATCCTAAGTTCCAGGGATATGTTTTCATCCTTCCTAGATGACCCGGAGACGGTTATTTCTGCAACATCATCAAATGAATCCCCCAGCTCTACCTGATTCTTTACCAAAACGGAAAACACGTTCGATTCCGTGGTTCCCCCGAATCCGTCATCCGCCTTTATCACGCATCCGTATTTTCCCGCGGTGTTTTCCCCTGCGAAGAGAGTGATCAATGTGCCGTTTATTTCCGTTCCCATGTTTTCCGGTTCCCCCCCGATGAATTCGACGGAATATTGCAGCGAGTCTCCGTCAGGGTCGGAAAATCTTTTGTGTATTTCAAATGTTTTCTTGCTGTTTTCGTAAAGGGAAACGTCCTTTATCTCCCCGGAGAACATGGGATCACGGTTCTCGGTGTCAATTACCAGTATTCTGAATTCATTCGAATTCGCAGAGAGGTTACCATCGCTTGCTGTGAACATGACCCTCGCTTCACCTGAATAATCCCTGCCGGGTTTTATTTCCGCAAGGCTCCCAGATACCGTTATTGTTACGTTTTCTGTGCCAACGGAAGTGTAGGTTAACCCGTCCCCATCCGGATCCATGAAATATTCGGACAGCTCAATCCTCTCTTCCGAGTTCTTCCTGATTATCATGTCGGGTATCTGATTCAGTAGGACCGGAGGATTATTCACCGTCCCGTTCGTCAGAGCGAATTTTTTCGAATGTTCCGAGGGGTTGAGATATCCGGACCCATTGAAAAGGGCTTTTATTTCATGAACTCCCGGTTCCATTCCTTCTGTTGAGAGGGACATCACTGAAGTCTTTCCGAAATCATCCGTCGTCATAGCACCGACAAAAACACCGTCAACCATAAATTCCATTTCAGCGTCATGAATTCCGGTCGAGTTATCCATCAGTAGGTTTCCGCTAATGAATATTTCCTTCCCCAGTGTCAGATTGTCCATGGAGAATATTTCCATGCTCGTGTTTGCAAAGACCTCCATTGTCTTTACGGCGCTCACATAACTCCTGTTTTCGAATCCCGCGACTATCCCCCCAGTAAGGCTCATGTTTATGGTCTCGTTCAGGCTGATCATGGTCTGCGCGGCCACGACCGAAGAAATCAGCGCTAAAAATACGACGGAAAGGATCAGCTGGCTCTGTCCGGTCCCGCCGAACTGGGATTTTGTCTTCCTGCCGACCCTGAACCGAAGAGGACTAGCCATAGTAAGCTAACACCTCCAGTTCTTCCTCACCAATTTCATTATCGATGGTGGTGGAAACCTCTATGACAGAAACGCATTCCTCATCCTTCGAAAGATCGTCGCATTCCTTAGTCAGTTCCCCGGAAATGATCCCGAAGTCGTCCGGAAGACTCCATTCGATTCTCACGTTCCTCACGGGGAGAAGACCCCTGCTGACCACCCTTCCGATCGCCTGGAACGTTTCTCCTCTTGTAAGTCTGTCCAGGGAGTCTATACTGATCTCAAGAATAGGTGGTTCCGGAATTACGATTGTCTCGTTGGGAACAGTCTCGTTAGTTTCATTCGATGGAAGGGTTTCGTTTACCGGGATTGTCTCATTTATGGGTAACGTTATGTTGGTTTCGTTAGATGGTTCGGTGTAATTAAGATCACTCTCATTCCATGGATATGTTTCGTTCATATCTGGAATCGTAAAATTACCCGCACTATCATTTCCTTGAGTTTCGTTCGTCGTGTTTGTTATGATCGGTTCTATGGGTAAAATTTCGTAGGAACCATTCAATCCCGTCCCGTTTGTGATGTTAGTCGAATTGGTCATGTTCATCAACAGGTCAGAGAAATTGATCTCTCCTGTGATGCCATCGTTCATTGCGACCATATCACCACTGATTCCAAATTCGGAGTCCGTGTAATTGGTTGCGTTCTGGGCTATGATTATCGTGGTTGGGACGAGGAACAGGAACAATAGTACGGCCAGAATCTGCATCTGACCGAGCGACGATTTCTTCGATCCGTTGAGCCTTCCCATTATGTTGTTCTTCTGGCTGTTGCTCAGTCCTTCCCTGAGGTAGAACAGCTTCGCCGGCCCTATGACCCTCTCTACGACTATGTCTGCCCCGTGGAGTTCATACATATACTTGGTAACGGTGTGACGGTGGAGGCCAGAAAGAGACGCTATGGAAGTTATGGTCAAACCCTCAGAGTGACTTTTAAGTAGGCTTATGATAGCCTCCCTGTGCTTCACCCCGTTCCCATTCATAGAAGTTGAACCCCAATTAGTATATACTAATATTGCATTGTACAGTAGTGTACAACATAATAGTATACTAAGTGACGGAGTATATATGCTAATAAAATTAATTAATATAGGAACCTTTAAATGTCGATTCGACAATAAATATTATTATGGGGCTTTTTAACAGCATTAAAGTTAAAGAAGAAAAGAAGAAAAATCTCTTCGAACTGAAAGAAATCGCTAAAGAGGAGCGCGAAAAGATACACGCGCACAAAATAAAAGAGATAGTTCTGGAAGAGCTCAAAAACTCCAACATAGACGGACGTATTGACGAAATGTCCGGAAAACTCGATAATATGGAAAAAATGCTCAGTGATATGAGGAAATCCTTCGCACCTTTCTCCAGGATCAGGGAGGATGGCGTACGTAAAATCAAGATAAAAAGGATGATAGCCGAGCTTCTGAAGAAGCATAGAAAGCTGACCGCGAACGACGTATCGGTGATGCTAAATCTTTCCCGCACTCGCTGCAGCGAGTATCTTTCGGAGATGGAGAAGCATAATATTACGAATGGATCCATCATGAAGCGCCAGAAATTCTACGAACTGTCTGAAAAATATAAATCGGAATGATAATTATTATCATGATCGACCGGACAGTATTGATAATTCTTGTTATTGGACTGATTGCCGCTGCAGTGATGTTTTTCCCGAAGGGCCTTTCTTCCCCTTTCGCCACTAAAGAGATTCCTGGCATGAAAGATCCAATGTTAGAAATGAGCATCGATAAAGAGATTTACCATTCAGGTGACAGGATGGAGATGAATATATCCCTCCCGCCGGAGAACGGAAAAATGGTTCTGAAGGTTTATGGAGTCAAAGATAGTAGAGGGGATTATAGGATAAACGAGGAAAGGGATATCACGATAGACGCATTGAATGATATGACGAAACTGGATTTCAATCTTCCCAGCTGTTATGGATGCGCGGGCGTGGCCGAAGGGAATTACACAATAATATGCGAGCTTCTCAGCAATAATACTGTAATATATAATACGACAAAGATAATCGAGCTCAGAAAATGAGATTTATTATAACAAAAATAAATTAATATTATGGGCAAGAAAAAAATCATGATAGTTGACGATGAAGAGGATACGCTGGACCTGATAGAAAACCTCCTCGAATCCGATTTCGACGTAATAAAGGCAAACGACGGAAAAAAATGCCTGAGTCTCCTGAAAAAGGACACACCTGATCTGATTCTCGTTGACATAATGATGCCGAAGATGTCGGGAACCGATCTCGCTGAAGCTATCAGGTCGGACCCGAAAACCAGAAAGATGAAGATAGCGTTCCTCACCGTTGTCGGGCTGGATGACGTAGACAAAAAAAGGGTTGACAAGATCAAAGCAGTCGATTACATATTGAAACCCTTCGAAAACAAGGTTTTTGTGGAAAAAATGAAAAAAATCATGGCCAAATAGCGATTTCCATAAGATTTTTTCGTTTTCGGTTATACGATACAGATATAATACTAATATATAATGAAAAGAAAAAATAATCAGTAATATATTTCGGGGTGATAGTCATGAAGATAACACTTTCTGTTATTAAGGCGGATATAGGCAGTATCGGTGGCCACATAAAACCGAGCGGTAAACTGTTCAAGTCGGTTAAGGATTACATTGCAACCAACGGGACAGGGATATTAAAGGATTTCTACGTGAGTTATACCGGGGACGACATCGCGATCCTCATGTCACATACCAGAGGAAAGGGAGATAGCAAGATACATAAGCTTGCCTGGGATGCGTTCCTTGCGGGAACCGACGTAGCTCGGAAACAGGGTCTTTACGGTGCAGGCCAGGACTTACTGAAGGACACATTTTCAGGAAATGTCAAGGGCATGGGTCCGGCTGTCGCGGAGATGGAATTCAAGGAAAGACCTAACGAGCCTTTCGTGTTCTTCGCCGCGGACAAGACCGAACCCGGAGCTTACAACCTTCCCATGTATCTGACTTTCGCCGATCCGATGAACACGCCGGGGCTTTTACTCCAACCGAACCTTACCAAGGGATTCAAGTTCACAATAATGGACGTTTCCTATACAAAGGGGGACAGGGTGATCGAGCTTAAAACACCGGAAGACCTTTACAACATTGCCGCCCTCCTCAGGGACAATGACAAGTACGTCGTCGAATCCATCGTTTCGAGAGAATCAGGCGAGCCGGCCGCTGCGGTTAGTACGACAAGACTCCATAACATAGCTGGCAAGTATACGGGAAAGGATGATCCTGTCGCCCTAGTCAGGGTGCAGCACGACTTCCCGGCCACTGGTGAAGTGCTGGCTCCTTACGCGAGGGGTCATTTCGTCGGAGGGGGTATGAGAGGATCGCATCACATGCCTCTGATGCCTTTGAAAATCAATTCACCCACATCCTATTTTGACGGCCCGCCGATGGTGAGCTGCGCGGCATTCTGCGTACATAACGGTAAATTTACCGAACCGGCGGACTGTTTCGATCATCCGTTTTGGGACTATGTCAGGGATAAGGTTTCGAGGAAATCCATCGAGATGCGCGACCAGGGATTTTCGGGACCTGCCATGCTTCCGTTTACCGAACTTGAATACGGAGGAATAGTAAAGATATTGGAAAGCATGAACAAGAAGTTCACTGTGAGGAAAAAATGACAAAGGATATCTTCGCCCCGATAAAATCCAGTAAAAAAGGCAAGCCACTCTACCGTATGTTCATAGACGGAGAGTGGATCGAAGCGAAGACCAAAGAGACCTTCGAGATTTCCAATCCGGCTAACGGAAAGACCATTGCTCATGCACAAACAGCTACGATAGACGATGCGAGGAAGGTCGTTAAGTCCGCATTCAATGCCAGAAAAGGACTGAGCGAAATGTACGCTATTGATCGTGCTAAAATACTCAAAAAGGCCGCCGAACTTCTAATCGAACACAAAAAGGAATTCGTTGACTTGATCATTCAGGAATCCGGAAAACCCGTTTCCGTTACCGAAGGTGAAGTGAAAGCGGCAGCCGAACGCCTTATGTACTCTTCTGAAGAATGCAAGGACATATACGGTGAGGAGATCAGAGGCGACATGTCTCCACATAAGACGGATAAGTTTGCCATGGTCATCCGCCAGCCGCTGGGAACAGTCCTTGCCATCACCCCGTTCAACTACCCGCTTCACATCGCTATATGCAAGATAGCACCTGCCTTTGCTGCCGGAAATGCAGTAATATGCAAGCCCGCTTCAAAAAATCCCATATGTATGATAATGTTCGCAAGGCTGATGGAACTGGCGGGCGCTCCTAAGGGTTCCTTCCAGCTTATCACCGGCGGGGGATCTGGAATAGGCGACTTCCTGGTCAATCATCCGAAGATAAGCATGATCTCATTTACCGGCTCTACGTCCGTCGGAAAACACATCGCCCAGATATGCGGGATGAAGAAACTGCATCTGGAACTCGGCGGGAAGGCCCCGGCGATCGTTCTTAATGATTGTGACCTCGCTATCGCGGTCAAGGAATGCCTTAAAGGCGCTCTCACGTTTTCCGGCCAGAGATGCGATGCCATATCCAGGGTTCTCGTTGAAAAAGGCATAGCGGACGAATTCGTCAAAACGATTCTTAAAGAAATAAAGAAATGGAAGATGGGTGATCCGAAAAAGAATGACACGTTAATCGGTCCGTTGATAAACCAGCAGGCCATTGAAAAGGTGGACGGCCTCGTTCAGGATGCGATACACTGGGGTGCTAAACTCCTTCTCGGCGGAAGATACGATGGACTGTTTTACGAGCCAACCGTATTGGATAGGGTTACCCCTAAAATGAGAATTGCGTGGGAAGAAACATTCGGGCCGGTCGTGACGATAATAAAGGTGGATGATTATGAGGAAGCAATAAAAATCGCGAACGATAGCGATTACGGACTGGACGCATGCGTGTTCACGAATGATGTAGGCAAGGCGATGGATGCCGGCCTTCGTTTGGAGGACGGGACGGTCAGCATAAATGCCTCCCCATCACATGGTCTTGGACTCTTCCCGTTCGGCGGAGACAAGGATTCCGGAATCGGACGAGAGGGCATTCGCCACTCGCTGCTAGAAATGACAAAGGTCCATACTGTCATATTCAGAAAAACGTACAATCCTGATAAATAAATTATTTCTCAAGTATTTTTGCGTGCTTTTTCAGTTTTTTGAATACCCCGTCAATCGTCCCTGGTATCACCTTGGTGGAGGATGTGGTCTCGATGAATCCCATATCCCTCGGAAACCGGGGAACTATGTGTACATGCAGATGAAGTATGCTCCCCCCGGCGACGTCTCCGCCCATGTTGATACCCACATTGAATCCGGCTGGTTTTATAACCTTCTTCAGAAGCCTGACGGATTTCCTTACAAGATCAAAAAGCCTTGCGTATTCTTCCTTATTCAATTGGTCAAGATCGGTGACATGGCGAATAGGAATGATCTGGATATGACCGGCGTTGTATGGGAAAAGGTTCATGATCACCATGAAATTCTTGTCCTTGAAAAGAACCTTCTTCGGGATTTTTGGGTCATTCTTGGCTATACCACAGAAAAGGCAGCCCTTAAACTTGGGAGCTTTAACGTATTTCTCCCTACCCTCTGCATAAATATAATTCTCAAACATTTCACTTCAGCCCCTTTGCAATTGCC
>CAYUSU010000008.1:24264-26389 GCA_964447525.1 uncultured archaeon
CCCTCTGCATAAATATAATTCTCAAACATTTCACTTCAGCCCCTTTGCAATTGCCTTGGTAGCGGCGTAAACATTCTTTGCCTTAACAACGGCTGATGCGACCAGAACCCCACTGGTTCCCAGTTTCAGCGATGATTCCGCATCATCCCCCGTCGAGACGCCTGCTCCGCAGAGAGGAACGACATTGCGATTGATTTTTTTGACTTCCTTTACGAATTCCCGAACGCTGTCTGGTTTCATCTGAGAAATCGATTTTCCGCTTCCTATCAATACCGGGTCTTCGTAAGCGACGTAATCCGGTTTCATTGCTGTTATCTTCTTTGCATCCCCGACATTCGGAGCACATACTACCGTCGTCAATCCGATTTCCTTGCATCTTGATATGGTTTCTTTTATTGTTCCCATTGTGAGCCTTCGTTCTGCATGGGAAATAAGCGTGCCTTTCGCTCCCGCATCTTTGACGGATTCCGGAAGGACATGACCAGTCCGGCTTCCCGGCATGACCGGATCGACATGCTGAGCGAATACCGGGATATTGACAACATTGGAAATCATTCGTATGTCCGTCGGCTGAACGGAAACGATGATATCCACTTTTTCTTCTTTCGCCACTTTTTCGGCGGCCTTCGCTATCTTCAATGCATTCCTTCCAATCCCTTGTTCATATGCCTTGCAATTGATCAGAAAAATGGGTTTCATGATAATACTTCCTACCGATTCAATAAAAAGTTAATACCCGGAAAATCCGTTCTGTCCAGTGATAATAATATAAATTTAAAATTCAAGTAAACTACATGATTAGGAAGTTACTGTTAATTCTGACTATAATGGCTTTGATACCTGTAAGTGCATATGCACTAAAATTCACACCCACTCCCGTTACGGCAACCACGGAAGTCGAGCAGCTATTCACTTACAATCTTCACATCGAAAATGACGGTGAACGAGACGACGCTTTCGTTATCTCTGTTTCAAGCCCCAGGCCAGAATGGGTCAACCTTGATCGGTTTTATGTGATGATAGACGCGTACAATTCAGACGACGTTGGAATGGTGATATACCCGAAGGAGAACGGTTCCTACATATTCGAAATCGAAGTATTCTCCACCAGCAACCCGGAAATAAGAGCTAATGATGAAGTATATCTTTCGGTTATAGCAAACAAGGAGATCGACATAAAGAGTCTTGGTGCTGTTTCAGATGGAGAAACACTGAAACTAAGCCTTGATGTTTTTTCGCTTTTCAAGAAAAACATATACATAGATTTCGAGATCACCGACGATGAAGGCAACAGGGTAAAATATCTGACCAAAGGCGTCGACGTCGAAGGAAACCAGATGATTGAAGAGGAAGTATATATCGGCGACCTCGCCTCCGGCGTATATACGGCCAAGGCAAGCATACCAGATCTTGACCTTTTCAAACAGGCGACTTTCGAAGTCTCCCCATTCCATAATGTGGTAAAGACGGTCAAAACATCATCCAATCCTTTTGTTGAAGAGATAGAGATACTCGTCGAGAACAAGGGTAACACGGAAGAGAACTACCTTTTGAAGGAGATCATCCCTTCGAGTCAGTGGATCACTTTCGTTGATGATCCGGACAACGAAGTTGCTGAAGGTGCTCACGTTACATATCAATGGATGCTCAAGGGGCTGGCGACAGGAGAACCGGTCTCCATCAAATACCGTGTGGAACACTGGCCGGGTTATGTGTTATGGTTTGTTGTCGGAATATGCATTCTTGGCGTGATCGGAATCTCGCTTGTGAAGGTTTCCAAACCTTCCATCAAGAAACATTATTTCAAGAAGAAAGGCGAGAAGCTCATAGTTCTGGAAGTCAAGGGCTCCCTTTCAAGGAAGGTGAACAGTGCCATGGTCAAGGATGCCATTTCGCCTTTAGCGAGGGTTGATGAGAATTTCGATGGTCCCCGTCCCATCGTCAGAGTTTCGGATTCCGGGACAGAACTCATCTGGAGACTCGGTGACCTGAAAGCGCGAGGAGAGGTCCTTCTCTCATATCGGGTCAAACCATTAATCGAGGCGGAAATGAAAATGCCAAAGGCGCATCTCACGTTCCGCGACAACGGCGACAAGAAGTTCAGGGTCTCTTCGAAACAGGTAGT
>CAYUSU010000008.1:26489-37051 GCA_964447525.1 uncultured archaeon
GAGCAATCTGGAAGAGCGATCGGCTGTAGCCAAGCGCGTAATGATATAAACTTCGGTTTTATGAATGTGTTTGACGTTCGCAGTCGCTTGAAAGAAACCGATAGGTCGGGAGTTCAAATCTCCCCCTCGGGATTTATTTTTTACACCGAAAACCCAATTATCTGGAAAATAGAAGTGATTCCATTTTCTCCCCTAAAAACCGATATCATTCGACGAATGAATAAGTATTTAAGCAACTTCCGTATATATACAATCAATAATTTAACAAAAGCTCGCGCTTCAGGAGGGTGAGTTTCATGGGTAAGAAAAAGGTAAAATAATGTGATAAAAAGATAATGCACGTTAGACCGGTTGTTTTTCCCTGTTTTCATTTTCAAAATATAAATGGAGGATGTTCGCATGTTCATTTTCGACGACGAAGACGATGATTACTGATGACATTAAGGATATTCGTACGGAGAATGTTTCCTTTTGTTTTTTATCCCCCTAGCGCTTCCTTCAGTTTCTTATCCAGTACGATCATGTTGATCTTTCCGTACCTCTCCCTTCGAATGATCCCTTTTCTTTCCATTTCATTCAGTATCCGGTGGGTTTTGACCTTTGAAAGACCCGGCAACCTCGAAAGCTCCACTTGCTGACATTTGCCTCCGGACCCAATGATCTTTTCGATCACATTCCTTTCGTTCACGTTAAGGAAATTCAGTATTAACTTTCCGTCCACTTTTTCTTTCCTTTCGGGAATTTTACTGTCGGACATGAACCTATACGATATCACTCCAACCAGAAGTCCCGCGAAAGCCAGCAGCGGAAGAAAATAAAGAACCATTATGTTGGAAGACCCGTTTTCGGCAATATATATCTGGATTTCTTCGGTGGTCATTGTTCCGAGAAGCTCCGGGTCCAATGTCTCTGACGTGTTCATGACCATCTGCATGGTGACTAATGTGATGGAAATAGCGAATGCAACAATCAATATAATACCGACAAGGTTCCCGTCTTTCATGTCTTTATTTTGAAGTCGGGGTATTTTATGATTTACGAATTAATGATCAAGGTTTCACCAAACGAAACGATGGTTACACAAAACCATATATATGGTTTCATCCAATCTCCGTTCAGAGGTGATGAAAATGAAGAAACCTATCATTGCGATACTGGCGATATTTTCCCTGACACTCATATTATCAATGGGAATTACATTCGCTTACGGCGGAGAAAGACCATTCAAGCAAATGAATTACGACGAAGAGGTCCACACCCAGCTGAAGGTGGCAATAGACGCATGCGATTATGAGGAATGGGTAAGCATAAGAGAAGCAAATGACCTTCCAATGTATGGAAAGATCCATGAAAACATAAACGAGGATAATTTCGGACTATTCTGCCAGCTCCATGATGCAGTTCAGAACGGAGACACTGAAACTGCCATGCAAATAAAGGAACAACTTGGGTTCAAAATGGGAAGAATGGGAAAGTTCAAGGGAATGGTGCATGGAGGACCCGGGATGCACGGAGAATGTGGGTTATCAGTAAACTGCCCAATGCAACAGAAACAAGGTATTGAAGAATTTTGCCAGCAAAAATGCGGATGCCAGCCAACAGATGGGGAGTAATCCCCTTTTATTATTACATGATATGCGAGAACGAATAGTCTATGAAAAATATTATTGATCTTAAGGGTGTCTGGAAGGTTTACAAGATGGGAGAAGTCGACGTGCCGGCTCTCCGTGGGATCAATCTTGGAATCAGGAAAGGGGAATTCCTGGCAATAGTCGGACCCAGCGGAAGCGGGAAGAGCACGATGATGAATCTTGTGGGATGTCTTGATTCACCAACAAAAGGAAAGATACTTCTTGACGGACGTGACATAACTGAATTCAGCGAATCTGAACTCGCTCAGACACGAGGGCAAAAAATCGGTTTCGTTTTTCAGCAATTCAACCTGATACCAACGCTGACTGCGCTTGAAAACGTCATGCTGCCGCTGGCTTTCCAAAATGTAGATGACACGAAGGCTAGGAAAAAAGCGATGGAAATACTGAATCTGGTAGGTCTCGGCGGAAGGATAAAGCATCTACCTAACCAGTTATCCGGGGGTGAAAGACAAAGAGTATCGATTGCGAGAGCGCTGTCGGTTGATCCAGAGGTGATACTTGCGGATGAGCCTACCGGGAACCTTGACAGCAGGACCGGCGAATTCATCATAAATTTCCTCGGGAAAATCCACATGGAAGAAAAGAAAACCATAATAATGGTTACGCATGATCTCAATCTTGCGAAGCATGCTGAAAAGATGGTACACATAAAAGACGGTCAGATTGAAAAGATTGAATCCGCTGGAATGGGGGTATCCTGAAATGAAAATGATAGTATTTGTTTTGCTTATCTTGATTCTGTTGATGACTTCTGGCTGCGTTACTGGCCAGAGACCGACAAGGCCCTTCGGCAACTTTACTCCAGGCAACGGAATGTTCCCAAGGGGAAATTTCACGATGGACGAAGAGAACATAACCAGGGTTTCCGGGGTGTTCGAGAACGCGGAAACCCAGGAAGACGTTAATGGTTACTGCACCGATCACATGTTCGAGTGCATGTATTACTGCAGGAATGTTGACCCCGGGCATGAAATGTGCACCGGGCTGAGAAATCCGAGAAACTTTGGAGGTGTTTAGATATGAAAGCTTTGTTTGCGATAATCGTGGCAGTATTGATGATACCGGTTCTTACGGGTCCGGTTTATGCTGATGTGGATTATTCGGCATCAGAACACGTGAAGGTTTCGCTGCTGAACCAGAACCCTGATCCGGCGAAGGCGGGAGATATAGTCGAACTGAGATTCACCGTCGAGAACGAGGGAGGAGACAGCACTGAGGACCTGACGTTCGAGCTTGTTGTACAGTATCCCTTCGTAGAAGTCCCAGGTGAGGAATACGTAAAAACGGTGAACGCCCTGAAACCTCACCAGGAAGGTCCCGAGGCTGTGACATTGAAATATTCGGTGAGAGTTGACAAGGATGCGGTGAAAGGAACCAACGAGATAAAGTTGAAAAGAAGCGATGAGGGTTCAGACATTTCAGTGACTGAATCCTTTGACATTGATATAACGGGTGCGGAATACGCCCAGATAATTTACGTGGACAAATCGATAATCAGTCCGGGGGAAGAGACCCCGCTCAACTTCACCATAACCAACGTCGGAACATCCCCTTTGCGGAATCTTGTTTTTTCCTGGAGCGAGGAGGACGGTGTCATACTCCCGGTATATTCTGACGACACCAAGTACATAAAATATCTTGACGTCGAGGAATCGATAGTCCTGGACTACATGGTCGTGGCCGATGTCAACGCCAATCCGGGATTGTACCGGCTTGACCTTAAACTAACTTACGAGGCACAGAACGGCGTTTCGTCGGAGATGAACACCAAAGCGGGGATTTTCATAGGAGGGGAGACGGATTTCGACGTGACCTTCTCCGAGAGTTCCGCCGGTCAGACATCCCTTTCGGTCGCCAACACCGGAAACAATCCGGCGCTTTCCGTCACTGTGAGGATCACCAACCAGGACAGCTTTGCCGTCAGCGGCAGCACGTCTTCTATAATCGGCAACCTTGACAGGGGAGACTATACGATCGTCTCATTCCAGATAACCCAGTCGCTCCAGAGAACACCCACCGGGACGGATTTCCGGAATATGCGCAATATGAGCGAGGAGGACAGGCAGAGACTACTCGAGGGGATGAACCCGCCCGGGAGCAACGACCTGAAGGTATCGATAGAATATACGGACACCGCCGGGAAGAGGCACTCTATCGAGAAATCGGTTCCCATACAGTTCCGTTCACTAGATTCGAATACGACCATCCAGTCTTATTCCGGTTTCAGGCAGAGGACGAATACGGCGACAGCGTATCTGCCCTACATAGCCGCCGGTGTTCTGATCGTTGCGGCGATAGTGTGTTACAAGAAAAGGGAGTTAATCAGGAAAAGGATAAAGACTTCGAAAGGTAAGAAGGTTTAACCCATGAAGACCTCGAAATCCCTCATGCTAGCCCTTAACATAATGCTCCACAGCAAGCTTCGGAGCTGGCTGACGATAATAGGGATAGTCATAGGAGTCGCGGCGGTCGTCGCGATAATGTCCATGGGGGAGGGGATGCAGGCAAGCATAGAAAGCAATCTCGGCGGGCTGGGAGCAGACATCATAACCATTTCCCCTGGTTCTTCCAGGGCCATGGGGGGTTTCATAATGAGAGGGGGATCCGGCGGCGGGGATTTTTCCTTTTCAAGAATCAGCAGAGCAAACACCGAAAGAAAAAACCTTACCTCAAAGGATGTCCAGATCATAAAACCCGTGGACAACGTCGAATACGTCATGGGAACGGTTTCCGGCCGGGGGGAAATGTATTACTTGGCGGAAAAGTCATCCGTTTCGATCCAGGGGGTCGATCCGATGATATGGGATGACGTAACGACGTCCGAGCTGGAATCGGGACGTTTCTTGACCACGTCTGACTACAATTCGGTTGTCATTGGGAGCAGGATAGCCAGCGACATGTTCAAGCAACCGCTGGTTATCAACAGGATAATCACCATCGAGGAAAACAGCTTCAAGATCGTGGGCATACTGAAGGAGAGCGGCGGGAGCTTCGGTGGTGGTGGAGGGGATAACGCGGTGATCATGCCGATCGACGCGGCGAGAAACATACTTGACGATGTGGGAGTGACGGAGTTCGATTCGATAACGGTCAAGGTCTCGGACGAGAATCTGGTTGAAGAAACCATGGCTGCTATCGATTCCAAGCTCATGCTTTTCCGCCATGTTACGGAAAGGACAAAGGACTACAGCGTATCCTCATCCGTGTCCATGCAGGAAACCATAAGTTCTACCATGGAGTCGGTGACTTTGTTCCTTGCCGCGATAGCCGGTGTTTCACTTCTGGTCGGGGCGATCGGGATAGCCAACACGATGTTCACGACGGTTCTGGAGAAGACGAAGGAGATCGGCATAATGAAGGCAATAGGAGCGAAAAACCATGACATAATGATGATATTCATGTTCAATTCCGCGCTCGTGGGAATGGTCGGCGGTGTTATAGGGATCATACTGGGTTCCGTGGCTTCAACGATGGTGGCCCTCCCTATGATGGGGGGAAGGATGATGGGTGGCGAAGCAGGAAACCTGGTAACACTACAGCTGCTCGTGTTCGGGTTGTCGATCGCGGTGGGCATCGGAATGATTTCCGGGGCGATACCGGCCTACAGGGCATCCAAACTGAGACCGGTAGACGCGCTTAGATACGAATAGAATATAGCCCCGCAGCCGGGATTTCCCTTTAAATTATTTTCTCCCTTTAACTCAAAATGGCAGTCAATAAATACGATTCTATTGATATGGATGCTTATACGAGTGTTGCGATAGAATTATTTGAACAGGTCAGGGACAGACCCTTGGTATTTCCCGAACATCCCGGTGATAAAAATGCAAATACATGTATAGAGAAGAGCATGGAACTCAATGGGATTTACAATGAGGCTGAAATCGAGTCAAGAATCCGTGCGTGCGAATACCTCTGGAAGGACCAGAAAATTCCCGCAAGAATAAAGAAAATCCCTCATCAGGATGACGGTGTTCATTTTTTCCTGAACGTTTATGTTCCCATATATGGATGGCTGGTCGCGGATGCGATGAACGATCCCGGTATTATGATTTACAATGAATGGGACGGGAAAACGGACTGCCAGATTCTGAATAATTACACAAAAATCCTCGGACCGGAGGAGAGTTTGGAAGCACTGCAGAAATCACTAGATAATATGGATGAAAGAGTAAAACAGAATTCTGAATTTTTCAAGGCGATGAACCTACATTTCGGCGAATTCAGGGAAAGATATCTCGCAAGAATGAGAAAAAAGATTGTTAATTAGTCGATTTTTCTGGATAAATCCCTTCTTTTAACGTTTTTCATTTTAATTTTATCATGTCGCCGGAAATAGATCGATCTGTCCCTTACTTCAAAAATAATGAAATAAGAAATATGGAATACGATAATAGAATGGAATTACTAAAAGCGTATGTGGATGGTCAATTTAAACATGAAGGATTTGAATTCCAGATCAAAGCACAGGGCACAAAAATAATGGTGTTTCGGGATATGGTTTTCAATGAAGATGGTGATAGCGTCAATTTTGATCCAATTCATCTTAACATGGTTTGGAATCTTGGATATAATATTCATTTACTCAATCTTGAAACGGAACCAGTACCTGAATCCTACGTAAGAATGTCGAAAGGATGGGCCCGGCTTCACGAGGAAATACTGGAGCACGTTGCATACCCGAGGTGGGACGGAGTTGGGGAGATACCAGATTGTTGTTCAATCGTGCTAAAGACTAATGATATACAGCATCCCCACGTAAAAGAGGCGTTCGTTCCAGTTGCGGAAGAGATTCTGGATAAACCTCCCGTCTGGAGGAAAGATCCTACTCCCATGCAAATATCGGAAAGAATATTCCACCCGAACGAATATATTATCGAACTCATTAATCAAGAATTGTCACATTGGAAACAAACAAGAATGTGAATCACTTATCCAATACCTTCTTGCAATCCTTGCATATTTCAGGGCTGTATGGGCACTTACCGTCCCCCAGTTCCAGTTCGTGCAGGAAATTGATCTTGACCGGCGAATTGATTGCACTGGAGACGACGAGATTTACATTGATGTCTGAATTGTCAGGATCCTTCTTGATCACGTCCCTTACGATTTCATCCACCTTTTTCAGGTTCTCTGCGATCAGGAAGATTGAAACGTTGTTTTTGCCGGACATTATATAACCATTAACGAAGAACGTGCAATTTCGAAGCTTCTCGATCATGTTGTTTGCGTTCTTGGCGGTGAAGTCCACCCTTGCGAGATATAACCCGCTCTTCCGAAGGTCGACTCCGACGCTGAACTTCATTACCCCCCTTTCAAGGAGATTCTGGATTCTTGAATTGACGGACGGCTGGGTCATTACAAGACGTTCCGCTATCTCTTTTTGTGTGATGTGGGGATTCTCCGTGAAAAAAGTGATTATCCTCGCGTCCTTCTCGTCTATCCCGAGCTTTCGAATGATCATACTATATTTTATAGGAAAAGTATTTATATAATTTACTGCTTTAACTATAATATTGTGATATTATGGGAATATATCTGGACAACTCCGCGACGACTTACGTGGACCCGAAAGTACGAGAAGCGATGGAACCTTTCTTTTCGAAAGAATATGGCAATCCTAGCTCGTTCCATGACATGGGATTAAATGCCAACCAGGCGATAGAGTCAGCTAGAGAAATGGTGGCCAATATTCTGAATGCAAATCCAAAAGAGATAATATTCACGGGTTCCGGGACGGAAAGCATAAACCTCGCCATCAAGGGTGTCTACCGAGCGAACCGTTCCAAAGGAAACCACATCATCACGACAAGGATCGAACACCACGCCGTTCTTGATTCCTGCAAATATCTGGAAGAAAACGAAGGGGCAGAAGTCACCTACTTGGATGTTGACAAGAACGGGTTGATTGATCTTGATCAGCTCAAGAAATCGATAACCAAAGAGACCATTCTCATTTCGATAATTTTCGCCAACAACGAGATAGGAACTATCCAGCCGATTGCTGAGATTGGAGAGATAGCGAAAAAACACGGCATCCCATTCCATACAGATGCCTGCCAGGCAGGATGTTCACAAAATCTGGATACTAATGAACTCAATGTTGATTTACTCACTCTTAACGGAAGCAAGATTTACGGTCCAAAGGGGACAGGAATGCTATTCGTTCGAAAAGGCATCAGCCTCCATCCGATAATCCACGGGGGCGGACAGGAATTCGGACTTCGCTCAGGGACTGAGAACGTTCCGGGAATCGTGGGTTTCGCGAAAGCGCTTGAAATATGTCAGCTTTCGAAAGCGAAAGAAAACGAAAGACTAACCGTATTGAGGGATAAACTGATCAACGGTCTTCAGGAATCCATCCACAAGACAATACTCAACGGCCATCCTTCCAAGCGTTTACCGAACAACGTCAACATTTCTTTCCTTGATGTCGAAGGTGAAGCGATACTTCTACATCTGAACCAGAAAGGGATATACGCTTCCACCGGATCGGCGTGTTCATCCGAATCGCTTGAACCGAGTTACGTGATCACTTCACTCGGACTTCCGCACGAGGTCGCTCACGGTAGCATTCGTTTCTCGCTGGGCAGACAGACCAGACCAGAAGACGTAGATCACGTCCTTAAAGTCATACCCGGAATTATTGAGAAGCTTCGGGTGTTGTCTCCGGTTGATATTGATGATAAAAAATTACATGTGATTAAATGAAAAACGAAGTCAAGAAAAAGAAGTGCTGGTTTTATTCTGAACAGGTAAAAGAACATTTTTTTAACCCGAAGAATATCTTCAAAACGGATGAAGAAGCCAAGAATTACAAAGCCGATGGCGTCGGTACGGTGGGGAGTCCCGCATGTGGAGACGTGATGAAGATGTGGATCAAAGTCGATCATAAAACCAACCGTATAACAGAATGCAAATACCAGACTTTCGGATGTTTTATTAATGGAGAAGAAATTCATACACCGAATGGATTTATAGAAATTGATAAATTCAATTTAGGCGATACTGTTTATAACCATAAAGGCGAAGAAGCAATAGTTGAAGAGACTTATAGAGAAAAATATGATGGGAAAATATTAAGAATTATTCCACTTGTGTCAAAATTTAATACATTAAGTGTGACAGGTATGCATCCTATTCTCGTGGTTAAAAGAAAATGGTTAAAAAATGAAAAACAAAAACACACGGATTTTCTTAGAATTAAAAATTTGGATGAATTAAAAGAAATTGAACCTGAATTTGTTCTGGCAAAAGAAATTGAGAAAGGTGATTATCTAATATACCAATATCCTAAAAAAATTGTTGATGATAAAAGATTAACGTTGAATCACATAAAACTTCTAGGTTATTATCTTTCTGAAGGCTATTTAATGTCAGAAGAAAAAAAATCTGGTGAATATGGTACTCTTGCATTCTCATTTAATAAAAATGAAAAAAACTACATAGAAGAATTGAAAAAATTATTAAAAATTTGTTTTAAAAAGGATGCGAAAGAGAGAACCAGAGGAAATGTTTCAGAAATTTATATTTGTAACAGGAATGCGATCCGTTTTTTTGATAAATATTGTTCTCATATGGCCAAAAAAAAGACATTACATAAAGATTTAATGCTATTACCTAGGAAAAAACAGGAAATTCTACTTGAATATTATTTCAAAGGCGATGGACATATTTACAAAGATAAGAGAGGGAATAGACAAAATCAATTCTATATGACTACCGCTTCAAAACAGCTTGCATTCCAATTGCAGACGATAATCGCAAGACTTGGATATTTTGCAACGATTTCAAAAAGAATGACTGTACCGAGTGTCATAGATGGTAGAGTAATCGAGAGTAAGGAATCATATGTTATTGTTTACATTAAGAACAAAAAGAAAAAATATTTTGTTAAAAAAACTGATGATTATTTTTTAGTTCCAATATCAAAAATCGAGCAAGTTAATCATACAGGATATGTAAACAATCTTCAAATTACAAGTAAAAATAAATCCTATCTGGCAAAAGGTTTCGCAGTTCATAATTGCGCGAGTGCGATTGCATCGACGTCAATACTTTCGGTAATGGTCACGGAAAACGGCGGGATGAAGATCGAGGATGCCATGAAGATTAGGCCGGCAGACATAATCAAAGGTCTCGGAGGACTTCCTGCCAGAAAGGTTCATTGTTCGGTCCTCGGTGATCAGGCCCTGCGGGCAGCGATAAACGATTATCTGAAGAAGGGTTAGACTTTCCTTTTCATTCTTTCCTGAACCTTCTCGCTTTTCAGTTCTCTCAGGGCGTCAGCAGCGATCCATCTCGCTGACTTGGAATCGATCTTTCGAATCTCTTCCGCGATCCTGATCGCTTTCTTATTCAAACGCGCGTTTCGTTTACCAATTTGTCTGAGCGCCCAGTTAACCGCTTTCTTCACGAAGTTCCTTTCATCCTTCGCTTCCCTTTTTATGATCTTGAAGTATTTTTCGAACTCGTCATCCTTGGAAATTTTATCATGTACAGCCTTCTGGCACATCAGAACGAAACCCATCCTCTTGATGAATTCCTCTTCCCTTTTAGTCCATTCCATGATCTTCTTTTCGGAGAACCGTGTCTTTGAAAAAAGAAACGAACAGATATCCACTATATCCCATGAATCGAAATCCTTCGCCCAGCTTTCCATCTGTTTCTCCGTCACCTTTTCAGGATCACCGATTATCGAAGCGAGAAGCCTTGCTTCGTGTATACCGGAATCCCACAAACGGAGAGAAATATCATTGTTCTTACCAACGTCCTTCCCTATCTTTCTGATTGTCGGAAGGGACACGCCTAGAGTGTTTTGAGGATTGATTCCAAAACGGGCCATGCCCTCCACGCATTTGGGATTGGAATGGGATTTGAGTTCCTTGATTATTTTTTCGTAATTCA
>CAYUSU010000009.1:0-30272 GCA_964447525.1 uncultured archaeon
ACACTACCAAACGTCTCCTCGGAGAAAAGAAACAGAAAGGCCTCGGCGGTTTTCTTAAGAAAGTTGCAGGTAAATCATAAAGAGTGTCTTTTCTTGCTTGTTGTCATTGCATCAAACACATCTCCAATGGTTTCATGAGGATATTCTCCGACAACAGTGTTGTCTAATGCAAGTTTAATTAAATATTTTGAACCTATTGTAATATCATTGTTTAATGATCGTTCAAGTAATTTTCTTATTAAAGGTTTTGATGCACCATTTAAATAACCCATTAAATCCCAGCACCCGCCACTGCAAACTGGAACAGCTTTAGGCCTTTTGTCATCTCTTAACAAAATGAATCCTGCGTATAATGGTTCAATGCTTTTTAATTTTGCCATAAAATAAAAAAACAAATAATCTTTTTAAGTGTTAAATCAGTAGATCAAACTTCTTTGACCATAATCAGATGATCCATCTTGGTCCCGAAGTGGTCGATTTCGCCTGGTATCTGGCCGACCACGCGGAAGCCACACTTGTTCTGGTAGACGTGAAGGGCCCTGTCGTTTCCTGCGACCAGACTTATCTTGAACAGGGAAAGACCAAGTTCCTTCTTCCCTAGCTTCACTAATGTGTTGATCAGTTCCGTCCCCACACCAAGGTCGCGGAACTGCTTCCGGAGTGAAAGTCCTATGTAGCCGACGTGTCTGCTTTTTTCCATCTGTTCGCGAACAAGGTTGCCGCTGCCCATGATATTCTTCCCGCTTTCGACCACGAGGTATATCATGTTCTTCAGTTCGCATTTCTTGAAGACGCTGTTCATGAAATCTATCTCTTCAAATTTGGAGAACTTTCTGGACTTCCCTATTTTTGCCTTTTCGGATATCAGGGCGTTCATGTGATCGAGCAGATCATCGAGATCTTCCCATTTAGGGTAGCGGAGAATAACGGATTTATTTTTCACTTTGAATCTTTTCACAACCTTTCCCGGAATAAAATTGGTCATGATTAAAAAAAGGGAATCTGCTTTTAATAATTACCTACCTGATTCCGCCTATATCTTTGGCCATGGAATTCAGGTCTATCGTGCCTGAAACGGCATTTCTGAATATTTCATCAGTTCCGGTTCTTATGAACGTTCTCGTCTTCCCGCCGGGATTATCCGGGTCATCATAATCCGCACCGATGTTCATGTTGTCAATGCTCGGTTCCATTTCCGTCCCGGTCGGATAACCGTCTATCAGATATATCTTGATTTCGGAATTTTTCCCTTCAGCGAAAATCCTGAAAAACCTGCGGTCGAACTCGTTCTTTCCCGTAACTTCCCTTGTTACCCTGAGCCCGCGCGGGTTTCTGATCAGTTCCTTGTATACATTATCGAAAAATTCGTAATCCCCTCCTGCTTTTTTACCCAGTTGGAGGAAATACTTGTTATAAATTTTTTTCATGAAGCAGTATCCATCTTCCCCATCCATCACGATCGGGTCCCCCGCGATGGCGCTGGATGATAATGCCAGGAACAGCGGGAGGATCACCGATGAAAATATTCTCTTGTAAATCATGATACCACTGCTTGAAAATTGGAGAAAAAACTTTTAATCACTTCGTTTTCCAAGAATCAGATGTTTAGATATCAGAAAACCGCTTTTAAATCTTTCTCCCAACATCTAAACATGCCTTTATACAGATTGAAATATCATCACGACTGCTGGTCGAATCCTGCGGAGAAGATACCCGAATCCAGGATAACCTTTAGCAGCATTTTCAGGTATGATCAGCATTCGATGGCGGGGCTTTTTTCCGTTAAGGGGACGGAAGCCGAGAAGAAAAGGATATTCGACGCAATCAGGAATGGTCCGGGCGTCCGGATTATAAAAAGAAAGGGTGATCATTTTTTCATAGTTTCTTGGGACGACCATGCGGCATTCCAGAATTTCTATTACATGGGATGCGTCCCATTCCCGAACATTTCCATAAACGGCGGAATAGAAGAAATAAAGATATTCGGCTTCAGTCAAAAGAATCTCAAAGAATCGATAAAATTCTTTGTTGAGTCCATGAACGATTTCAAGATAATTGAAAAAAAGGAGATACCTTTCAGCAATTTCGGGCTCAGCTTCAAGGAAAAGGAAGCCTTTGATCTTGCAAATTCCAGTGGGTATTTCGAGATACCGAGGAAAACCACGCTCGATGAATTGGCGTCTTCGCTGGGAATAGGGAAAAGCGCATTTGAAGAACGTATAAGGAAGGCCCAGATAAAGATGGTCAGGGCATATTCTACTCTTTCGGTTTGAATCAGGAAATTTCAATCCTTCTTCACTAAGAACCTTCTTCAATTTTGTATCCTTTGCCTTTCAGAAATTCGATGCTTTCCTGGCTTAGTCCCGGCTCAACAACACCGAACTTCAATTCCTTGTTCTATGCGGTGTACCTTTGCATTTTCATGTCAATATTTATCCCGTCATTCCCGAGGCATTCGGTTATTGCACTTACCGCATCCAATAGGTCATCGGCATTCGATATCAGATAATTTTTGAAATTCATTAAAACATCCCCTTCAACTAAGATAAATATCGCGAACATTTTCGGATAATTTTTCTATTTTAAATTTCCTGCAACCCCTGAGATAACCCAATCCCCTTTCGCTGAGTCCGGGGTAGAGAACAATGAAATCGGAATCACAATCATTACATAAACAACTTATTGTTCCATCCCATCTGAAGAAATTGCCAACTGAATGCGATTTTATTATTTCTTCTACTTCTTTTGTTGTCTTGTTTTTCCATTTGATTTCATACCTTACAACTTTCATATCCATTTCAATCTTTCCTTATCCTCTCCGAGCAATGACAATATTTGATATCCTTTAATAGAGTTTATCCATATACTTTTTTCAATCGGTTCTGTCATTTCTCTCATCTTATACCCCAATTTATTCATGCATTCAATTTTTGTGCTAGTTTCAGATATTATCTTCGGATCAATGCTCAATACAGATACACAACTTTCATCGGGTACTTTTCTTATCATCAACTTACAATCTTTGTGGATTTTGATTCCCGAATGTTTCAGGCGTGCAAGATCTTTGGCAGATTCAGATAGTTGCTCTGGATCAAAATCTATCCATTTTATCCCCAGGTAATCGCATTTTTCAATGAAATCGTTTATTTTCATCCTATTACATCCAAAGCATTTTGTCATATCATTGACCGTGTTTTCGATGTCTTTGCAATTCGATACAATATAAATATTGTTCGTTTCGCTGTAACCTCTAATGAAACCATCAGGCCTCCCTTTTTCATCGATAACCTTGTATGTTGCCATTTAATCACAATTGAATGGTAACAAAATCCTGATTAATATTGAAAACCCGCACATGTGCGGACAATGAATAATTGTTCATTTATAATGTTTTTATCATGAAGAAGAGGTATGTTGATCCGGAGGATTTAGGGAAAGGATATATCGATCCGAAAGATTCTGATGTTGTAATGAGAAAATATGAAAAACCACGTTTCAGAATTATCAAGCCAGTTCAGGTGGAAACGACAACAACATCTACTTCCGCTTCAAGCAAGAGAATAAAAATCCCGGAAGAAGATGATTAACTCTTGATATAGTTTACGGTTTCCATCTCAGCATGGTCCTCGGGAAGGAAATGGCATCCTTTATGTTGTCGAGACCGCATATCCATGCGACCACCCTTTCCACTCCGACTCCGTAACCTGAATGAGGGGCGCTTCCGAACTTTCGCAGGTCGAAATACCAGTCGTAGTTTTTAGGGTCTTCCCCGTCCTTCTTCAGCCTTTTTTCCATGTCCTTGACATCCAGGCTTCTTTCGGAACCACCGACTATCTCGCAATATCCTTCCGGTGCGAGCATATCGAAGCACAATGCTCCCTTCGAATCTTTCGGATCGGACGGTTTGTAGAATGCCATTATCTCGACTGGGTAATGAGTGACCACGACCGGACATCCGAAATGGTTGGCTATCTTCTCTTCTTCCTTCGTTCGAAGGTCCTTACCCCACGGTATCTTCATCTTGTATTTTTCATTGATCAGCTTAAGCGCTTCCTCGTATTTGATTGTCGGATATTCGACTTTTGCATAATGTTCCAGAAGCTTGATGTCTCTCCCAAGCAACTCGATCTCCTTTTTGTTGTGTTTGAGAACTTCCTGAATTATGAATCTTATCTCGTCTTTCGCCACTTCAGTCACTTCGTCCAGTTTCATCCAGGCGGCTTCCATCTCTGCCATCCAGAATTCGGCGAGATGGCGTGACGTTTTCGAACGCTCCGCACGGAACGTGGGTGACATGTCGTAAATCTTTTCCAAAGCGAACACCGCCGCTTCGGCATACAACTGCCATGACTGTGACAGATAAGTAACTTCGTCGAAATATTTTACCTCGAAGAGCGTTGATCCGCCTTCGCACTGCGATGGCTGGAATATCGGCGGATCGAATTCATAGTATCCCCTGTCCCTGAAAAATTTGTGAATCGCTCCCACTACCGTGCTCCTGATTTTCATTGCGGCAACAAGTTTTCTTGATCTTATCCACAAATGTCGATTGTCTAATAAGAATTCTGGTGACTGGTCCTTGGTGATGGGATACCTCTCGGCGATCTGCACAGGCTCAACGCTTTCTATCTTTATTTCATATCCCGTCGGGGCGCGGTCGTCTTTCGTTACCTTTCCTTTGATCACGACCGATGATTCCATCATTAGGTCCTTCGCTTTCTGGAAGTCCTTATGATCTTCCTTGATCGTGCACTGGACGACATCATTCGAGTCTCTAATAATTATGAATACGATATCCTTGCTTTCTCTCTTTCTCCATACCCATCCTTTGATCTCAAGGGATTTCCCAACCGAATTTGGTACCTTGTCAATATTCATTCAAACACCTTTAGTTAATTTTATACTGATAGTTTAAAAATTTGCGGCGAATATATCCACCTCTTTCACCTTGTCACCGAAGGCGTATGTGAGTATGTCTCCCATGCCGTGGTAAGGCATTTGCAGGGACAACGTGTGATAATCTTCCCCCTCTCCTCCTATGGAAACATCTATGACGTCGCTGCCTTTGTATTTCATCCCGTGTATGAATATCTTCTCTATTTCGTTTTCCATGCTCGATTCCAGCGGGAATGGAGGGCACGTTCCGTATTCCATGTTGGCGGGATAAATCCCATTGTTGTCCATTCCTCTTACGATGCTCGTCATGCTGGGGAATGACTGTTTCTTTTCATCATAAGTGGTTACTCCCGTCTCATCGAACATCCTTCTTATGTCCTTCCTGTGGATGCGTTTGTCCAATTCAGGGAAAACGAAACCGAAAAATTTATTTATCTTGTCACCGTTCAGACATATTTTAAGATAAACAGCCTTGACTACCCTGTCAGGCGTCCATAGTTTTTCTCTCTGCGTTTCGTTCAGCAGATCAGCCTTTTCGTGACACGTATCCGTTGCTCTGGGATGCCTTACCAGTTCCATATCTATCCCAAGCTTCTTCCCTATTTCCGGGACGTAATGCCGTTCCGGGTGGAGTGCCTCGTAAATTTCAGCATATTTTGAACTCATTCTTTCACTGTTCTTTCCTAATGGGAGGTTATGATATAAAATTATTCCCGAAATTATCGTAATTTTGTCAAAAATAGTCAAATATTTATATTAATTTTAGTAAATATTACATTATGACTTCCAAATTAGACAAAAAAGATCTGGAAATTCTGCGGGAAATCCAGAAAGACTGCAAACAGTCGTCCAAACGAATGTCCAAGAAACTGCGAACACCGATCACCACGATTTATTCCAAGATCAAGCGAATGGAGGAATTGGGAATCATCAATGGATATAACGCCGTCGTATCAGGAAAGAAACTGGGGAAGGGCGTGACTGCTTTCGTTCTAGTTTCATTTCACAAGGAACGCGACCTCTCACAAAAGGGAATGTCCAAGGAGATCGCGAAGCTGAAACAGATACAGGAAGTCCATATAATAACCGGAGACTGGGACCTGATCGTAAAGGTGAAAGAAGCGAATGTTGAATCCCTCGGTAACTTCGTGACAGAATCCCTCCGCGCGATCAAGGGGGTGGATAAGACGCTTTCATTGATCGTATACCATACAGAGAAAGAGACGCAGGAGATTATGATCTGATCATTTTTTCTTGAAAACAACTAAATAGTTGTTACAATCGGAAGCTTTCATCATATAATCTTTCTTTTGTAAAGGAAGATGCTGTGAAACAGACTGCATGTAGAAATCATTTTCCACGTCACCCAGATCAACCCCGAAATCTATCTGCTGTACGACCAAACCTTCGTGGTTCAGGCACGAACTCCACCATATTGCCCTTTTCTCGATTTCTAAATCATCGACCTCTGGCATCAGATTGGCGTATATTATGTCGAATTTTTCTTCCCCGAGGTTTTCCATTATTCTGACGTCAGGGCATCTCTCTTTTGCGATCACTGACAGCGCTTCGTTGGGGTGAATACCAACCAGACTTATTTTATCCCCATATTTTTTCCTTGTGCAATATAAACTCAGACCGGTTCTTACCATGTCGTCCGCAACGGCAGGAACTTTGTTCAAATCCTGTAATTTAAAGTCTATGTATCCAAAAAGCTTGTCGAGGAATATCACTATAGGTAGGTATTGTGTTTTTAACATGGTGAAATCCCATTCCGCGTTGAAATATCTCCCCATTTCTGGTTTTTTTTGTAAAAGTTTTTGTATATCTGACGGGTCTTTTAAATCCTTTGAAAATTCCATTGATTTTTCGAGTTCCTTTTCCCAGTCAGATTTTCTGTCCCCAATCATATCAGGATGAAAACCTATTTCAGCGAGCGTATCCATTATGAATTTCCCATGTTTTAGCTGGTTTAGCTTCTGGTTCATGGAAGAGTGTTGGTAAAAAATAATTTAAACTTGGAGTGATACTAGCTTCCTAGTAAACATTAATAAACATTCCCATTAAGAGATTGTATATGACAAGGACATACGCCGAAGACGTGAAGCCCGGCACCAAGGTCGTTGTGAAAGGCTGGGTCGAGAAGGTGAAGAATCTCGGCAATCTTAGTTTCCTTATTGTGCGTGACCGGACCGGAACGGTCCAGGTGACCGCTAAAAAAGATGATATTTCTGAAGAGCTTATGAAGACCATCGAATCCCTTGGAAGGGAATACTGCGTCGAAGTGGAAGGGGAAGCGAAAGCTTCGAAGATCTCGAAGAGAGGTTTCGAGATATTCCCCGAATCCGTGAAAGTCGTAAGCGAGGCGGAGAAGCCATTACCTCTCGAGTTTTCAGGAAAGGTTGAATCAGGGAAGGATACGAGATTCGATTACCGGTTCCTTGATCTCAGGAACCCTGAGGTAGCGAACATATTCTGGCTTCGACATAACATCGTGGGATTATTGCATGAATATTTCAGAAAAGAGGGTTTCATTGAACTCCATACCCCGGTTATACAAGCCGCTGGCGCGGAAGGTGGATCCACTCTCTTCAAGTTTGATTATTACGGTAAGCAGGCGTTCCTCCGCCAGAGCCCTCAATTATACAAACAGATGATGATGGCATCAGGGCTCGATAAGATTTATGAGATAGGTCAGGCTTTCCGGGCCGAGAAATTCCATACCCGCCGGCACATATCAGAATTCCTCTCGACCGATTTCGAGATGGCGTGGATAGACAGTGAAGAGGACATAATGAAGGTTCTGGAAGGGATGGTGGTTCATGCTCTCAAGGGACTGAAAAGGATGGGAATAGACGTTAAGGTGCCTGAATTACCGTTACCGAGAATGAAATATGATCAGGTCATAGATATGCTGAACAAGAACGGGTTCAAGCTGGAATGGGGATGCGACCTTGAGGACGCGCAGGAAGCGAAGTTCGGGGAGATAATGGCCAAACAGAACAAGGAATGGTACTTCATTACGAAATACCCGTCCAAGATCAAACCGTTCTACATCATGCTTGATGGAGAGGTATCCAGGGGATTAGACCTCGATTTCAGGGGAATGGAACTCGCTTCAGGTGGCCAGAGGGAGCACAGGCATGATGTCCTTGTAAAGGTCATGAAGGAGAAGGGACTTGATCCAAAGGACTTCAAATTTTACGTTGATGCTTTTAGATGGGGAATTGCCCCGCACGGTGGGATCGGCTTCGGTACGGAGAGATTCATAAAACAGATTCTTAATATACCCGATGTTCAAGAAACGATATTATACCCAAGAACGCCTGATAGATTAATTCCTTGAATTATGCTTTTTATTTAAATAAACCCAAACAGTTGCTGTTCCTATTCCTAATTCTTTACCGATTTTTTCATATGATAATCCATTTTCTCTTAATTTAATCATTTTTGTTTTTAATTTCTTTACCTTTTTGTGTGTTTTCACGAAAAGTTTTTGAGAGTTTATAATATCATTCAATTTCATTTGTTTTCTCTTTATTGAAAATCCAATACCATTGCAATAATTTAATAAGTTATTCCTTCCTGAAATTGTGAGCGAGAAGCAGTCTTTCCGATTTCCATATTTTTTCGTTTTTCTTAAATTAGAGTCAATTGACAAAGAAGATAATAATTTTTTGACTTCTTTCAGACCAATTTCATTTATTGAAACGGCGGTTATTTTTCTGTACGTAGAATCGACATGAGCTTCTGAATCAAAAAATCCTCTTAAAAAACCGCATTTCACTTCTTTTGATGAATTTAATATTATTTTTGGTATTCTCCATGTATTCATTTTTAACGAACCATGTTTTAGTATGTCATTGAAAATTTCCTTACAGCAAACTCTTGCTTGCCATTTATCATTCCAGTTTGGTGTGCTGATTTTGACTTTGTTTATTGGAATTTCTAGTCCATATACTCTTTTTAGTGAATTCGCAAATTCCAAGACGAAATCTTTATCGATCGCTTGTAAAGATGTTTGGTATGATTTATTCTTAGTGCAATGTACATACCCATCTCCGCATATCACTCCTAATATATATGATTTTTCAGTGGTCATTTTCACGTGAGATGGTAAAATTTTATGCTTGAATATTCTGCCTTTGGAAGATGCAAGAACTCCCGCATCTTTTATAGAACGTACTTTCACATCATTCCTTTTAAGACAATCATAAACAGTGGAATAATGTATATCGAATTTTCTTGCTATTGTATGACCTGATTCACCGTTGATGTACATATTTTTGATTTCTTTTGCGATATTTGGAGTAATTTTCATGTTAATAAAAATCACCCATTTCTGATTTTCTTGAGAATGACCTTTACAGTATCTCCGTTTTTCAGTTCAAGCAAATCTATTATTTCCTTGGGTACATTTACGCCCAAACTGGTTCCGGTCTTTCTGATTTTTCTTATGAATTGTTCTTCCATATTATAATATATTATTTAATAATATAAATAAATTTTACATGAGCAGATTCTCAATATCCCGGACGTGCAGGAAACGATCCTTTACCCGAGAACACCTGATAAACTTATACCCTGAATCATTCCTTTTATAAAAATTTTCTTACAGGTAAGTAATATAAGATTTACTATCATATTTTAGAAATTATGACAGAAAGTGCGCAAGTTGCTTTTAAACCGGAAGGCTATGGTGAATGGGATTCTCTTGTTAGTGAAGCTCTCAGTAATGTTGATGGAAAAGTTGATCCTTCTTTTCTAACGGAAGATAATATTTCTCTGGGGTTACCTAAAGATGAGATGTCTGTCGATTCGGTACTTTCAGGAATAGAATTTTTAGGTGGGTTGTCTCATAGTGATATTTCAGAATCTGAAAAGATAATGGAAAAGTTTTATGATGTTATCAATAATATTCCGATTGATCATAAGGGTATCCCATTAAGGAGTCTTACAGCAAGATCATTTTTCGGATCTGCCAAAAAACTTATCGATAAAGCAAAATCTCCCGGCGTTTCCAAAGAAGGTTATGTACAATGTCTAAAAGATATGAGTTCCTTAATTGCGAAATCATGCAAGAAAGAATCAACCGGTCCAAATTACCCGAAAACTGAGGGGGAGAAGATTTCAAGATACCTTTTCAAACACATCCTTAACAGCAAGAATGGTCAGTATAATGAAACGATAGGGAATTATCCGATTTTGGCATCCTTGATGTCAAAGCACGTAACAAGCAAAGGGTTGCTCGGTGGGCTCATCATTTCAACTGGTCAGATGATATATCTGGAAAACCCGGAGATAGTTTCCACAATACTGGAAGAAACCGGGGAATTTGTTAATGATAAAATTTTTGAAGTTGCTTTTCTTAGAACGGAAAGAAAAAGAGCCGCTGAAAAAATAAGTAAAAGAAAAAGTACTTTGAAAACAGAAAGAAAAAAAGCAATCCAAGAAGAGGAGATAAGATACAGCTTTGCAATAAAGGATAAGGATCACATTAAAGATCCGGGGAGCAGCCCTAATCATAAGTTGGTCGAACAGTGGGAAAAACACAGAGGAACTGAACAGACTAGATTGGAAAATAAATACGTGAAAAAAGGCGATAAAAAAGATGGACTCGTCAAAAAAGATTTGAGGGAATGGGATGATGCACACTTAAACCCAGCGGAAAAATGGAAAATCCAGAAAGAGGCATGGAATAGTCTTTGTGGCGAAAAAAGAACATATGAAAATAATATTGAACATATCGAAACCGAATACGGTGATTCAATTGGATTGGCAATGGAGGAATTCAGGGACGTTAAGCAAAGAACCAATGATGAAAGAATCGGAATATCCATAGACGTTTCCGAACTCATGATAGCTGCTTCACGAACCGTTCGGTATGCCGCCAAGAAATTCAAAGCAGGCAAAGATGATGCGAAACAAATCACGCAAATGGTTCTGGATATATACAAAACTGCCTTTGACGAAGGTGGGAGAGAAAAGGCAACTGAAGTCATGTATACCCTTTGTGAAAATATTGATGTTTTACTGTTGAAAGACATAGAATATGATGACACTTGGACAGATCTTTGTGAGAAAAATATGCCTGAATTTACCAGGAGATGTTCTTTGCTTTCTGCATCCAGTAGTCTGGATGGATTGAAAAAACAGTTTCTTGGAATATATAACGGATTGAATTATAGACCCACAACCAATGTTTCTGGTGGTATATTCAAAAAATACTCCAGTGAAGCCGCGAAAGTTTAATTTTCTACCCGCTCATTTTAGGCTCGAACTTGAAACCGTTAGAGAAGAAATCGTTTATGTTCTCGAAGAAGTATGTGATCCCGTCAACCATGTTGTTGGCGTTGCCTGACCATTGTCCTATCAGGGCAATTACCACTACCATGACCACAAGAAGAATGATGATCCCTACCAGAACCCTGAACGTGATCTCCATGATAATAATTGGGGGCGCACCTAATTTAAAGTTTTGATCACAATATAATTATAGATACTTTATGCCGAAAAGAATGATCGAAGCTGCGCTTTTCATGTCCTCCGGAGCGCTGGACGTCAAGGAGCTTTCTAAGATAACAGGGATTTCTTCGCTCGGTCATCTGGAAGAGCTGGTCGGAGAGCTTTCCAGGGAATATGAGAAGCGCGGGGTGGAGATAATCAAGACCCCGGAGGGATGGTGTATGCAGGTGCAGCAGGATCTGTTAAAGAAGGTGTCTCATCTTTCGAAATATTCCGATCTCGAGGACGGACATAAGCGAACGCTGGCTCTGGTGGTTTACAAGGAGCCGGTGATGCAGTCCGAGATCATAAAGACACAGGGAAACAAAGCATATTCTTACATCAAGAAGCTTCACAGGAAGGGATTGATCAAGTCGGAGAAGAAAGGCCGGACGAAAATAATAACCCTTACAAACGAGTTTGAACGATATTTCGGGGACCAGAAGGAAAAGATCAAACGAAGGTTGTCGAATACTGCCGATAAAGTGATAAGCGAAAGCGAATCCCTTACGAAGGATCCGCAAAAGAAGATCACCGAGATCGTGCAGGAAAACGAGAGTATTCCGGAAAAAACGGAAGCGAACGAGGAAACGAATCCAGAAGAATCAATTTAAGGAACCTGTAATAACAATTATTTATGGGGTGCAAATTAGCATTGATAGCTGTCACTTTATTCTTTTTGCTGTCTGCGATGATCGGAGTGGCTAAGGCGGATTGCAGCGTTCCTTATTCGGGATCAGGCGACTGGGTGATAAACAGCAGCGTTGTATGTAACGATACAACGGTAACCCTTCAAGGGAACCTTACGATCGAAAGCGTTGGATCGCTTGATCTGGAAAACGTAACGATAAAATTTGATTACTCTTCCCCCGGCGGGATAGGATTAAGCAATTTAGGGACGCTTACTGCCAATGCTTCCGTGTTCGAAAGTTATGGAACTAATAATTATTTTTTCTTTTCAGGCACCGGCTCTTCGATAGATGTTAGTTATTCTGTCCTTAGCGATATAGGCATTTCTTCGTCCGTTCCGTACAAAAGCGGTTTATACGTGAACGCCGATTCGGCCGTGTTCTCGGGTAACAATTTCAGCGATTTCACTGGTTTGGTTACGGTTTCTGATGGAGTCGTTGTCGATGGGAACACTTTCTCAGACGAATGTTTCGTGATTAACGGTTCATCCGGTTCCGTGACAGATAATGTTGTTTCAAACGCTGGCTCGTGTTACGTTAACGGTGATAATAACGCTATCTCCGGGAATAACCTTAGCAACAGCGTAATGATAGTCAAAGGAGACAATAACACCGTTTCCGGCATGGAATCTTCAGGTAATTCCATCGGGCTGGTCATGGACGGTTCTTCCGGTTCAGAAATAACCAATTCCATTTTCAATAACAATGATCTTGATATCAGAATACTTTCTTCTGATGTCTCCATGAGCGGTAATAATTATACCACCCTTCGCAAGGAATGGTATTTGATTGTTGATGTGGTTGAAGGCAACGGTACCGGAGTATCTTCTGCCAGCGTCGAAGTGTTCGATTCTCTCGGAAACAGTTATTTCGAAATGACCGGGTCTAACGGAAAAACAGATAAGATCACGGTCAACGAATATTTTGAAAACAAATCCAAGGCGAATGATACGGTCGTTTACGGTAATCCGCATAACATCACTGCAACAAAAACGGGTTATGGATACGCCGAACAGACGGTTAACATAACCAGCGATTCGACCATCGAGATATCGATCACGGATTTTTCCTCCTCTGAACCTTTTGTTCTGATAATAGAAACCCCGGAGAACAGGACGTACATGATGGGTGATCCTGACATAGAGTCGGGTAACCGGATCAGGGTGCTCGTGACGTCCGGGACTAATTTATCTTCCTGTTCATTCGTCGTTGGAAGTCAGTCGGGTTCCATGTCCAAGGTCTCGGATCGCTCGTTCCAGGGTTATTTCAATCTTAGCGGACTGGAAGGAGTGAAAATGATCACGGTTTCCTGTGAAGCGTCGGACTATCGGACTAACTCCAGTTCGTTATATCTGACGTTGTTTACAGATTACGAATGCTTTTCTGATCAGCAGTGCCAGTTCGATGAATCATGTAATAACAACGTGTGTGAGCAGCTGGATTGTGGCTGCGGGTATGCGACTGATCATGAATGTATTGACTACGAATGCTGCAATAATGATGACTGCCTGGCGGACGAATATTGCGACATGGCGCCGCATACATGCAAGGAGGTCCAGTGTTCCTGCGGTTTCATACAGGATCATAAATGCGAGAGACCGAGTGACTACTGCTGTGTTGACGCTCACTGCAGTTCCAATCAGACATGCAACGTGGAGACGCATGAATGCATAACAAGAACGCTCACATTGACCGTAACAGGGACTCCTGTGATAGGGAGGACGATAAGGGCATATGTCAGGGATCATAACGACAATACGGTCAAAGACGTGAGGCTTACGCTTAGATATGATGAGACCGGGACAACTGAGACATACTTCACCAACAAAACCTCCGAAACGGGCTATTACGCCGAGATAACGATAAACGAACTCGGTACATTTTCCCTGACCGCCAGAAGGGCCGGTTACTTCTCGGATAAAGAATCCATGACTGCCCAACAGGATATTCTTCTTTTGATTGTTTACATTATCGTCATAATCGCTGCGATAATAGGTATAGTTCTTTTTGTTGTCAAACTCAAGAAACCCTCGACTGATTCGCCATTCAAACTTGATAAACAGATGAGCGGAAGAGACATCATGCTTAAAATAAAAAATAAGAAAAATGAAGTTCTGGAAAACATCGAGATCATTGATCAGATCCCTACCGGTTCTTTCATTTCTTCCAGCGTCAGACCGGAGATAATACCCAAGGAGAACGTAATGGACGAGATCACGTGGAACATACTCAGGCTAGAACCAGGAGAAGAGGTGGACATTTCGTACGTTGCTTCAGGTTCAGTCAAAGGATTCATCGTCAGGTACGACGGGAAGGATTACCCCGGAAAATAGCCGTATTTAAGGATAATTTTAAATACTCTTCTTATCAATAATGATAAATTAACCAAGGAGTATCAGGATATGCCAAGACCATCAGAAAGGTCAAGATCTCTAAGAAAGGTCAAGAAGACTACGCCGGGTGGCGAGAGAAAGGTTCATTACAAGAGAAGAACGAAGGTTTCATCTGTGTGTTCCGCATGCAAGAAGCCTCTTCACGGTGTTCCTAAGACCAGTAAAACAAAGTTCTCCAATACAGCCAAAACCAAGAAAAGACCGGAAAGGCCTTTTGGGGGAGATTTGTGTTCCTCGTGTATGAGGAGAGAGATCAAGAACAGGATGATCAAGGTTTAAACGTAAACAATTTAAATCAATCCTCGTGTTAATATAGTTAATACAAAAATGCAAAAGGTGTTTATATGGTTATGGAAACAGGAAGAGTATGCGTGAAGACTGCCGGAAGAGAGGCAGGAAAGTATTGTGTTATTCTTGAGAAGGTGGACAAGGAGTTCATGATGGTTACAGGACCTAAGGTTCTTACCAAGGTCAAGAGAAGGAAGTGTAACATTCGTCACCTGGAACCGCTTCCGTACAAGCTCAACATAAAGAAAGATTCAAGTGATTCTGAAGTCATGAAGGAATATGAAAAGGCCAAGATTCTCGATAAACTGAAAATTGCAATGCCTTCCGCCGGAGAACTTAAAGAACTCGAGCAGAAGAAACAGGAAAAGCAGGCAAAAAAGGAAAAGGCCGCTAAAGAGGCAAAAAAAGAACCTGTAGCTGCTCCTAAAGCGGAAGTAAAGAAAGAAGTAAAAAAGGAAATCAAAAAAGAAGAGAAAAAGTAAATTTAACGTTTCTTTTTCCTTTTAATCTTCGGTAATTTTATTTTACGTTTTTTCTTTCTTAATCTGTGTATTATCTTTTTTCGCTTGTTGATCGGTCTCAAAATCAGTATTAACAATACCAGTGTGAGCGTTATCAGTACGTAACCGCTTGCTATGTTGTAGTCAAGTTCCACTCCGGGGATAATTTCCAGCTTTATGCATTTTTCGTTCATTGTGCAGCCGTAACTGCATACCTCCAGTTCCATCCATTCGAATCCATCGCTGGAACACAGTTCCAGAACGTTTCCGTAGCATCTGGTGACGCCAGGTTCGCATAAATTATCCCTTGATTTGCATTCATTTGTTTCCTGATTACATCCGTAGTCGCATACGCTTACGGATTCCCACAACATTCCGTCTTCGCTGCATTGTTCCAGTACGCTTTCAGAGCATCTCATTTCGCCCGGTTCACATGTATTGATGGTCTCCCCTGTTACCGCGAATACAGAGAATCCAGACGTATCTGCCTCATAATACACGTTTTCATCGTCTTCACTTAGCATTCTTGTGGCAAGTGCAATCCATCCATTACCGTACCTGTTCAATATCACTTTCGCTTTGTTTATTGAGTTCTGCGTTAACCAGATCTTTGGAACCCTGAACTTGATTGTGGATTTTTCTATGTCTTCGTTTTCAATGTTGGTCTTCTCTATTGTAACGTACTGATATACCTTTTTGCCCGTGAAATCGTGGGTGACTTCTGCCGGTTTTCCGCCGAGTTTCGTTATCGTAATGGTGACAGTTTTAACTTCATTTTTCACAGTGATTTTTATCTCGCTGAAGTCCAGTCCTTCCTTGGTGATACTCATGTTCACTTCCGCGCCCTTGGCTATTTTTACCCATGAGTGCTTTACCTGTGGAGGTGATTCAGTGGTTCCGGAAGGAGCCCCGCCTCCACCACCGATGTATCTCATGCTTTCATTTGGTTTATTTAATGTGGTTCCGCAGCTATTCACGTCGGTACACGTCCTCGTGAGCATGCTTCCGAGACTCAATACCCACTCCGTGCATGACCATGATTCCACGCATGCTACAGCGGATGATGTTGTGAAATTGTATATTCCTGTCGTGTTGCAGTTTCCTGCCTGGTCGCATGAAGAAACGTTGTAATAATAAGTACTATTGATCGTGAGTCCGGTGAGACCGATTGAATGCTCTGTAACCAATGTCGCACTTCCGCTTGTACTGTTAAGATTACTCTGGTTGGTTGAATACAAGACCGTTGAATTGGACGATTCTGTGGTGTTCCAGACAATCGTTGCCGTAGTGGATCCTACAGTCCCGTTCGTTGCGTTGAATAAGTCCGGAGCGTCTGTATCCCTGGTCCAGTATCTGATACTTACATTAATGTTCCCTGCGCTGTCATTCGCCCATACGGTTATGTTCTGCGTGCCATCAGAAAGCCCCCCGAGCGTCCCAGACCAGGAGTTTCCAGTGATCGAACAGTTCGTAACATTCGTTCCACTATTCACCGAATACACTAAGCAATTTGCACCTGAGTATGAAAATGCGAATGTATCAGATTTAGTCGTTCCGTTGGCAGGCGTTATGATTGCTAATGCTGGTGGGGTCGAATCCACGCTAAACGTTACCGAAGTTGAATTGATGTGCCCTGTCGTGTCATTGATCCACAGCACGAGTGTTGATTGCTGTTCATCCAGAGCAGTGAATGTCGTGTTCCCGCAACCACTCAATGTGGTGTTAGCGGAATTATACTCGTACCAGCATGTGTCCACATTGGTTTCCGTGAACGTATAATTCAGCGTTCTTGAAGTTGACGTGTATGTCGTGTTATCAGGAAGTATTATGCTCATTGTCGGATATGTTATGTCTGACTTGAAATACAAATCAGGATATGAACGATTAATGTTTCCAGTCGTATCATTGCACCAGAACACTAAATTATTCTGTCCCTCTACTACCGAAACGTTCGCATAATAATGTGTAGTTGAATCATTGCTCATCGTTACGTTGGCCGTCCCGTTCATCGAGTACCCGCACCAATCGGTTGCTTGGTCAAGAGTAACGTTAGCCCATACCCATAACTGGGAATAAGACTGATTAGAAGGGGAATCAATCGTTATGTCCGGAGGATCCCTGTCTATTGTGAACGTAACCGAACTCGAATTCGTATTACCTGCAGTATCATTGATCCAAAGTATCAGAGTTGATTGCTGGTTGTCCAGTGCATTGAATGACGTATTAGTGCATCCGTTCAAAGTTATGTTCGCTGAATTATATTCATACCAGCATGCATCCACGTTAGATTCAGTGAACGTATAATTCAGTCTTCTGGATGTGGAAGTGTAAGTCGTGTTTCCGGGTGTTATTATGTTCATCGTCGGGAAAGTGGCGTCTATTCTGAAATAACGGACATTCGTCGTATTCATGTTACCTGCCGTGTCGTTGCACGAGAAGGTTATGTTATACTGTTCTTCGTTCAACGAGCACACCATGGCATACCAATGTGTTTTTGAATCATTCGTCATAGTCACATTACTCGTCTCGTTCAATGAATAACCGCACCATGCACCATTCTGGTCAAGACTGACGTTAGCCCAAACACAAATCTGGTCATAAGACTGATTCAGAGGCAATTCAATTGTGATGTCCGGTGCATCCGTGTCCACCGTAAACGTGACCGAACTTGAGTTAGTGTTACCTGCCGTGTCATTGATCCAAAGCGTAAGTGTTGATTGTTGATTGTTCAGGGCGGTAAAGCTCGTGTTCGTGCAACCACCAAGAGTCGTAATCGTTGAGTTGTACTCGTACCAGCATGTATCAATGTTCGTTTCGGATATTGTATAATTAAGTGTTCTCGAAGTCGATGTATAGGTCGTGTTTCCTGGTAGTATCAAACTCATTGTCGGGAAGGTGGTATCGATCCTGAAATATCTGATTTCGGAATTGTTCATGTTCCCCGTCGTGTCATTACACCAGAAAGTTATGTTATGTTGCCCTTGGCTCAAACCGGTTACGTATGCAAAGAAATGTGTTGTGGAATCATTGCTCATCGTTACGTTGGCCGTCCCGTTCATCGAGTACCCGCACCAATCGACAGTTTGGTCCGACGTGACATTGAACCATGCCCAATTCACAGAATAAGACTGGTTCAGTGGTGATTCAAATGTCAGTTGCGGGGCATCGATATCCCTCGTCCAGAATCTTTGCGAATAATTCCAGTTTCCTGTAGAGTCGTTTACCCATACTGTTATATTGTGTGTCCCGTCGCTCAGCCCGCTCAGTGTTCCGGTCCATTCATTGCTCACTATTGAGCAGTTCGTGACATTCGTATTCCCGTCCGCCGAGTAAACGGAGCAATTTACGTCCGTGTAGGTGAAATTGAACGCATCGGAATTGACTGTCGTGTTGGTTGGATTGTTTATTGTCGGTGCGGCAACGGATGTGTCCATCGTCCAGTATTTTATAGTGGAGTTCATCCACCCCATGGAATCGTTCGCCCATATAGTTATGTTGTGGAACCCGTCCGAAAGCCCGCCAAATGTTCCGACCCATTCAGAAACAGATGAATTGGTTACATTGGCCGTGCCGTCAATGGAATATGCAGTCCAGCTCACCGTCTCGGAATACGTGATATTGAACGCGTCCGAATTGGTTGTTGTCCCGTTAGCTGGGATGTTCATCGTTATATCAGGGGCATCCGTATCTACCGTGAAGGTCACACTTGTATAATTGATGTTACCGGCCGTGTCGTTGATCCATAAAATCAATGTTGATTGCTGATTATCCAGTGCAGCGAAAGTCGTATTGCCGCAACCGCTCAACGTCGTGTTACTCGAATTGTATTCATACAGGCAGGTATCTATATTAGATTCAGTAAATGTATAATTCAGTGTCCTCGAAGTGGATGGATAAGTCGTACTTGTTGGTAATACGATGTTCAAATCAGTCGGATAAGTGATGTCGAACCTGAACAAAACTGTGACCGAGTTATTCACGTTCCCTGTCGTGTCATTGCACCAGAACGTTATGTTCTGCTGACCTTCCCCCGCAGAAACGTTAGCATAATAATGAGTGGTCGAATCGTTGCTCATGCTTACGTTAGCCGTCCCGTTCAAAGAATAACCGCACCAGTCGGTTGCCTGGTCAAGCGTCACGTTCCCCCATACCCATAATTGGGCATAAGACTGATTATCAGGAGAATCGATCGTTATGTCCGGAGGATTGGTGTCCCTCGTCCAGTACCTGACGGTAGCATTTATGTTACCGACAGAATCATTCGCCCGTATAGTGATATTGTTCACCCCGTCAGAAAGACCGCCAATTGTCCCCGACCAGGCATTCCCTACGATTGAACAGTTCGTTACATTCGCTCCACCGTTAGCAGAATAAACTGAACAGTTTACATCAGTGTAAGAGAAAGCGAACGCATCACTATTAATCGTATCATTCGCAGGATTCGTTATCGTGATGTCCGGTGCATCCGTATCCACCGTAAACGTGACCGAACTCGAATTCGTATTCCCTGCAGTATCATTAATCCACAGTATAATCGTTGACTGCTGGTTATCCAGCGCGGTGAAGCTCGTGTTGGAACACCCACTCAACGTCGTATTGCTGGAATTGTATTCGTACCAGCAGGTATCAACGTTCGTTTCCGTGTAAGTATAATTAAGCGTCCTCGAAGTCGATCCGTATGTAATGTTAGCGGGCAACACGATGCTCAGATCGGAGGGGTAAGTAACATCGAACCTGAACAAAACTGTGACCGAGTTATTCACGTTCCCTGTCGTGTCATTGCACCAGAACGTTATGTTCTGCTGACCTTCCCCCGCAGAAACGTTTGCATAATAATGAGTCGCCGTATCGTTGCTCATGCTTACGTTAGCCGTCCCGTTCAAAGAATAACCGCACCATGCGCCATCTTGGTCTAACGTAACGTTCGCCCATATCCACGTCTGAGCATAAGACTGATTATCAGGAGAATCGATCGTTATGTTGGGCGGTGCGGTGTCCCTAGTCCAGAACCTTTGTGAAGAGTTCCAGTTACCAGCGGAATCGTTTACCCATACTGTTATGTTATGATTCCCGTCAGACCCTACGGTAAGTGTTCCCATCCACTCGTTCCCGGTAACGGAACAGTTGGTTACATTGGTTCCGGCGTCGAGAGAATAGACCGAACAATTGACTTCGCTGTAAGTGAAATTGAATGCATCTGAATTGATTGTACTGTTAACAGGGTTGTTTATTGTAGGAGGAGCGATGGCAGTGTCTCTTATCCAGTACCTTACCGTGGAATTGGTGTTCCCCATCGAATCATTTGCCCAAACCGTTACATTATGTACACCGTCCGATATAGAGAAACTTCCTGTCCATTCGCTCCCAGCGATCGAACAATTCGTTACATTCGCTCCGCCGTTAAGGGAATACACAGAACAATTAACGTCAGTGTAAGTGAAGTTGAACGCATCGGAATTGATAGTGGAGTTAACCGGATTATTCACCGTTATATCCGGAGCATCAGTATCAACCGTAAAAGTAACCGAACTCGAATTAGTATTCCCTGCTGTATCATTAATCCATAAAATCAAAGTGGATTGCTGATTATCCAATGCACTGAACGAAGTGTTTGCGCAACTGCCTATTGTAGTGTTACCGGAATTATACTCATACCAGCACGTGTCCACATTCGTCTCAGTGAACGTATAATTCAGCGTTCTTGACGTGGACGGATAAGTTATGTTAACAGGCAACACTATACTCAAATCGGTCGGGAACGTTACATCAAACCTGAACAAAACAACGCTGGTCACGTTCATGTTCCCAAGTGTATCATTACACCAGAATGTTATGTTTTGTTGACCTTCGCCGGCAGAAATATTTGCAAAATAATGAGTAATCGAATCGTTGCTCATCGATACGTTAGCAGTTCCATTCATTGAATACCCACACCAGTCCGTTGCCTGGTCCAAGGTCACATTAGCCCATACAAATATCTGGGAATATGACTGGTTGGCAGGAGTATCGATGGTTATATCCGGAGCATCTGTATCTCTCGTCCAATATCTCACCGTAGCATTAATGTTCCCAACACTATCATTTGCCCATACAGTGATATTATTAATCCCATCAGACAATCCTCCAAGTGTCCCAGACCAAGCGTTCCCAACAATTGAACAATTGGTCACATTCGTTCCGCCGTTAGCAGAGTAAACCGAACAGTTAACATCAGAGTAAGATAACGTGAAAGTGTCAACATTGATCGTAGAATTGGCTGGATTTGTTATCGTTGTGACAGGTGGGCTGGTGTCCCTGTTGAATATTCTTAGACTTGGTTGATGGGAATTGGATGCGTTATCTGAACAGTTCACTGTCCAATTTTGATTCATTCCTGACGCAATACCGCTTTCTGAGAAAGTGGTTAGAGTGGCGTTCAAAACAGATTCATTTGTACTAAGAAGCGTGGAGTTAACGTATAATGAACAATTAAGGATGGGATCCATAGTATCTGTCACATTGAACTGGAAATTTATTGAGCTTGAACTCGTATTGTAAGATGGAACCGGGGAAACAAGCGTTACGACTGGATTGGTTCTATCAACATTTAATATGTATGTGGAAGAATTTGCGCTTGTTGAATTAGTGCAGTTCACAAACCAGTTTATTGATCCTTCCGGGATGCTGCTGTTTGCGTACATGGTCGTGTTGGTGTTATTCAAAACGGTTGCATTCGTTCCGTTCGGAATACCTGCGATAAATATTTCGCATGATGCTGTTGAATTATTCCCTATGTAATTAAATATGAACTGTATAGTATCATTATTCGAATTCGTCCATGAATCGTTTCCCGGAGAAACCAAACTGACCACATCGACTCCTGCAGCAAAAACGAATATCTGAACGCAAGCAAAAAAGACAAAAGAAAACAACAAACCTACCAATAAGTATTTAGACCCCGACCCCATAGAGTTTTTTTTGATTGGTGCTTTATTAAGATTTGTTTAAACATGTAACTATAATTAAATTATTGATCTATTTTTTTTGTTTAACTCTTCTCTGAATTTTTTTGCGTACTCCTCTCCTCTCTTTTTCAAAAAGTCTTCCAGCAATATATCTTTTGCGCCCTTTATCCCGCGAAACTTGACAAAATCGACCTTTTTGATCCATTCCCCTGCCAGAAAAACATAATTCGCCAGCATCTCAGGTGGAATCTTTTCAATGTTCGGACAGTATGTATCCAGAGTGAAAAATACCTTGTCATTATGATCAATCATGACATAAACCGGATAGAATTTGCATTCGGTTGGCTTGTTTTTATGTATGGAACAATTCCCCTTCTTGAAATAGGCACAAAAACCGTCTTTTGTTTTCGGTACGAAGAAACCGTTGACATTCATGAAAAGATCCCTTCCGACCTTACGAATGATCTCTTCCTTCTCCTGTTTAGAAATCCTCGGAGCTGCTTCCATGCAACATTTCTTGTTACAGTCCTCGCAGAAATTGAATGTCATAATGATTACGATGTTGGCATCAGCATTCCGCCGATCTGGGAAGAAGCTATCTTATGGATCACTGCGGCAAGTGAGTTTGCAATTCCCTGTGCTTCGCCTGCATCCATCTTGATATGTTCCGGCTCGAGTATCTCGATGGATGACGGACCATAGTTGAACACGACATATAATAACCTGTCATAATTGAGGGTAAGCATTTCAAATTCCACGATCACCGAAGAGGCTTCCTCCACGTTTGGAAGTGGCTTCTTCACTATCTGGGCATCCTGGAACTCTTTCTTGTAAACCATTATGTTCTCTTCCTTCGAAAGGCTCTCGATCAGTTTTTCAAGCGCCGACTTCGCCGAGTTCTCGTCTATGGCCATTGCTTCCACCATGACGGATGACCTTATCCATCCTGACTTGACCCTTTTCTTTATTTCCTCTTCCATTTTCTTGTCCATAACAATCAATTTGCAAGGTAATATATAAAAATTGGTCTGTTATTTAGTTGTTCCTGATGAGTAATATATTTAAATTTTTGTGTTAATTAACAGTATGAAAAATCTGAATAATCGTTACAAAGTGGTTGGAGACAGAATTCAATTAGAAGACGGGAGTCTGGTCAACCCTGATAATTTCTCTGTTGCGGTTTATAATATGGATAGTGACCCTCTTCCAAACGGAGAATTGAGAATTGAAAACGGTCAAATTAAAGTGTACGGTCCTTGGGGAGAATGCAAACCAGGAGAATTCACATTCGGAGATAATCCCAGAAGAGAAGGAAGCTTTTGGAGAGATGATTAATTTTCTAAAAAGAGCTCCCTATTTCCTTCCCAAGTTCAAAGCATTCGTTCATGAACTTCTCGTCTTTCTCGATCTCTCTAGGCTCCTCCGCGAGTATCGATATTGATCGTTTTACGTCCATTTTCGAGAGCGTGGCGAATATGTTCATTGTTTCGACCGCCTTTATCGGTCTCACGCCACCAACGGAGACGAGGATCGCTTTCTTTCCTTTCAGCTTCTTGGTGAAATGGTAAGGATTGGTCCTGTCCATGAAATTCTTCATCCGTCCGGTTACATTATCCCAATATGACGGTGATCCAAAAACAATGACGTCTGCTTCTTCCAGCTTACGATACATCTCTTGCATGTCGTCCTGAATATGACATTCTCCTTTTTCACAATAATCACAACCGTCACAGAATTCTATCTTTTTTTCTCTAAGGAGAATGAGCTCTGCTTTCTGGCCTACATACTCTATCCCGTCGATCATCCTTCTCAGTATGAGTTCCGTGTTACCTTCCCTCGGGCTTCCGCAAATAGCTAATACCTTCATTTCATCCACTTCTTTCCCTTGATTTCGATGACTGTTCCGCATTTAGGGCATTTATCGTTATATGAGATCACTTGGAATCCCGTTCGTTTGATCACCACGGTTCCGCATTTATGACATATTGTTGATTCCATGTCGCTTCTCACGTTTCCGGCGTATACCCATTTCATTCCCATTTGCTTTGCGATTTGGACGGCTATCTCGACTGAACCTTTCGTAGTTGGATGGGAATCGGTAAGTTTGTAATCCGGGTAAAACGCCGAAAAGTGAATCGGAGTCATTTGTCCGAGATTCCCTTTTACCCATCCGACAAGCTTTTTGATCTCCTCTTTTGAATCATTATACATTGGAATTATAAGGTTTGTCACCTCTATCCATACCCCGTTCTTCTTGTATTCTTTCAGCGCCCTGAACACAGGATCAATTCCCTTTGAAGCGAGGCTGACCTTTCGATAGAACTGGTCGTTCCCTTTTATGTCAACGTTCACCGCATCCAGATATTTCGCCATCTTTCTGATCACTTCGGGTGAAGTGTAACCATTCGAAACCCAGACATTATAGAATCCCTCCTTTTTCGCGGCTTTCATCACTTCCAGTGCATATTCGAAGAATATCGTTGGCTCCGTGTAAGTGTAAGCGAATCCACCCGCTCCCTGCTCTTTCGCCAGCCTAATAAGATCATTAACCGGAACCTCGTTGCTGCTTATCTCGGTGAATCCCTTCGAAATCTCCCAGTTCTGGCAGAACCTGCATGCCAGGTTGCATCCTACTGTCGCTATGGATACGCACCGGCTCCCCGGAGCGAAATGGAATAACGGCTTCTTCTCGATAGGGTCTATAGCAACAGAACATGGTCTCCCGTAGACCATCGAATAAAGCTTACCTTCAACATTTTTTCGCACTCTGCAGAACCCGGTTTTTCCTTCTTCTATCTCGCATTCCCTCGGGCAGAGAAGGCACCTGACTTTCTTCCCAGCCAGCTTCCGGTAGAAATCGGCTTCCTTCATGATGAAGAAATCGCGGGGAGATTTAAAACTATTATTTCTTCTTTATTTCCTTCTTTATCTGTTCAAGTTCCTTTTTAGTCTTCTCAAGCTCTTTTGCATGTGTCTTGATCTTCTCTTCCTGTTTTATGTTGATTTCTTTCGCCTTCCTTATCTCTTTCTCGTGAGTCTTGATCTTCTCTTCCTGTTTTACATTGATCTCTTTCGCCTTCTTTATCTCGTTTTCGTGATGCCTGAGCCTGTGAAAGGTGGTGAATATCTTGCCGAAGTTCTTCTCCTGCTTGAATATCGACACACCAACAACGGAACTGAGAATATACAGCATGACGCCTATCCCTATCAGTGCGTAAAACGACGTGAATATCTTCCCGATGTCATTGCTCGGTGTAATGTCTCCGTATCCTATCGTCGTGAGAGTCATCGTGGAGAAATAGAACGAATCTATCACATTCCACCCCTCGGCGTAATGGTAAAAGGTCGTACCGACGCTCAAAAGGATGATTATCAGAACGGTGGCGAAGTATAACCTGTTTTTGATCATGTTAATAATTTGTCTGAAGGATAATAAAAAGCCTCGGGAGGGAATCACAAACGGAAAACTTCCTTTCGGAAGCAGATAGCAAAATCCTTCGCTACCGTTATTTGAACCCCCGACCTATCGCTCGCCCGAATTGGATCTTTTGGGATCCAAACCCTTTGCGATATGCGTTGCGTCCGGAAAGGGCTTGTACGAGGCGATCGCTCTGGCCAGCTGAGCTACCGAGGCGATTCAACGAAGGACGACTTGTACCGATCATTATTAGTCGTCACACGCTGTTTTCGATGGACTGCTTACTCATTAAATACAAGCAATCAATCAATGTAATTAATAAAAACCTTATACATTAATATATTTATTCCATGGGGCCATAGTGTAGCCTGGTCTAGTCTCCTTCCTTCGAGGGAGAGATGCCAATAGCACCGGAGCTTTGGGAGCTTCAGACCTGAGTTCAAAAGCGTTCGAAGCCGAATAGTGAATTGACACATGTTTTACATGTGTCCTGCTGAATTTCGGCTTCCGTTGAGATTCTCAGTGGCCCCATATTTTTTCTTTTTTCTCGCCTGATTCAAACTTATAAACTTTAGTTCTTCTTAATGATAATATGGACGAATGTCTTTTTTGCAAGATAGTGAAAGGGGAAATACCATCGGATAAGGTGTACGAAGATTCGAATTTTCTGGCTTTTCTCGACATTAACCCGAGGAATCCGGGTCACGCTCTTGTGATCCCGAAAAAACACTATGAAACGCTTTTTGACATGCCCGACAACGAGACAGGTGATATGCTGCTTATGGTGAAGAAAATAGCCGCCGCGGTCAAGAACACGATGAAAGCCGACGGAATTTCCATCGGTCAGAGCAATGGAAGAGCAGCTGGTCAGGTGATATCACATATGCATTTCCATGTTATTCCAAGGTACCTGACAGAAGGTCCTCCCGGACTGGAGAGCATAGTTCCTGTGAAGAAACTTCCTCCAGACACAATGAAGAAGGCCGCGGAAATGGTTAAAGCTAACTTCGGGAGCCCGGTAGAATCAGCACCCGCTCCTCCGCAGGAAAACCGGCCAGAACCATCGGTACCAGCTAAACCCGCTCCACCGGAAAATAAGTCCGAGGCGACCGAATCAAAGAAACCTCCGAAAGAGGAAGAACTGTTCGATTTTTAGAATGAAGCAAAAAACAAAAAAAGAAACGTGATCAGTAATTTCTATGAGAAATATTTTTTCTTTAATTAAACAGAACAGTTAAAAGATTACTTTTTCTTCTTTTTTCCGGCCATCTTATCACCGCCCCTTTTGAGGAATTTAAAACACATTCGATTATTATATTTTCGAGCCAATAATAAAGATTCCTAATGCTTGCAGCATTACGTTTTTTGGTGTTAAAAAATATTTTGAATTCAGGAATCGTAAATATTTTTGAGTATTTTATCCGAAAAACTTATTTAAGCCTTTGTAAACTTAAACCATTACTTGTATATCCTTTTTTGGTGAATAATATGCAAATGAAAGGTAAAGGAAAGGACCTGACTAAGGGAAGCATATGGAAGACCCTTTTCATACTCGCCGCCCCGCTTGTTTTCGGGATGGCAATGCAGACGCTGTTCAACATAGTCGACACAATTTTTATAGGAATGCTGGGACCGGAGGAACTGGCGGCCGTGAGCGTGACCTTCCCGGTGGTTTTCATATTCATCGCGATTGCTTCTGGTCTTATGGTGGGATCAACAGCCCTCGTTTCCCAGGCGATAGGGGCAAAAAATAACAAAAGAGCGAGCAACATTGCCGAACATTCCATAATACTTTCCCTGATAGCAGGTGTTCTGATAGCGATATGCGGAATCCTGTTTTCCCGCCCTCTTTTTGAGTTTATGGGTGCCGGCTCGGATATAATAATCCTTACCATGCAGTACATCAATTTCATTTTCGTGGGTTTCGTTTTCCTGTTCATCGGATTCATTGCACAAGGCGTAATTCAGGCCGGCGGGGACACGACCACTCCTACCAGAAACCTTTTCATTTCCGTCGTGCTGAACATAATTCTTGATCCTATATTCATTTTCGGTTTCGGTCCTGTTCCCGCGATGGGACTCATGGGTGCGGCCATAGCAACAGTACTGGCGCGTTCAGTCGGGGCCTTCCTCAACATGTTTCACATATTTGCCGGAAAAGCCGCCGTCAGAATGAATATGAAGGAATTCAAAGCAGACTTTTCGATCATAAAGAGAATAATTGTTGTCGGTCTCCCTTCGTCAGTCAGTCATTCCATAAACAGCGTGGGTATGATACTTTTGATGTCATTAGTCGGGGTATTCGGAACCAGTGCTATCGCGGCATTCGGTGTGGGAATGCGTCTGGAATCACTCGCCATCCTTCCCATAATAGGTTTGTCCAGTGCAGTGATACCCATGGTCGGGCAGAACCTCGGGGCGGGAAACCTGAAGAGGGCGCGGAAGACTTCCGTCACAGCTACCTACGCAGTGATAGCTTTCATGGCAGTTTTCTCGCTTTTGTGGTTCTTTATACCTGAGATCATATTCTCCCCGTTCTCCAGCGATCCCGATGTCCTGTTGATCGGTGCGCATTATCTTCAGACGATAGCTTTCGGTTACATATTCTTCGGGCTCCTTGTAATAATTTCAGGAGCATTTCAGGGAGCGGGAAAAACCAATCTTTCGTTGTACGTGAACCTTATAAGATGGATTTTCGTGATAGGGATAGCTTACGCCCTCGTTACCGGAATGGGTCTAACCGGCATATGGCTTGGTTTCCCTATAGGTAATCTTCTCGGAGCAATACTCGCTGTTATATTATTCTGGTCCGGTTTGTGGCTGAAAGGATGGAAAAGCAACGGAAAAGTGTATTTGAAGAAGAAACACCTTAAATTATAAAGTATTTATTAATTCATTCGATATTATAGAAAATATTGTTTGACTGCTTATGTCTTAATACAAGGCTGTCATTCGAAATTCACGCGCCGATAGTCTAGTCTGGTAGGACACAGACACGATCGGTAGCTTGGAAAAAGTGAACGCGAAAGCGTTGTGATCGTGGTGTAAGCCTTCCAAGCCTGTGACCCGGGTTCAAATCGCAAAAAAAAACGCATTGTGATTGCGTGACGGACTTGTTCCGTCCTGCGTTGGATATCCCGGTCGGCGCATTTATTTTTTCCTATCTTTGCCTGAAATAACTGAATCCAGATATTGTTTTTCGGTTATGATATATTGATTATTTCCAAACGATAAGTCTTCGATCCTCAGTTTCCCGATTCCCGTACGTTTCAGCGAGATCACTTCATTTCCGATCGCTTCTAACATCTTCTTGATCTGACGTTTCCTTCCTTCGTCTATTCCGATCTCTATCGTCTTTTCTCCGAGCTTTTTCATCGTGATTGCCCTGACGTGGAAGGTCTTTCCGGCGTCTTCGTTCGTTATCTCCACCCCAGCTTTTAGCGTTTCGAAATCGTTTTCAGAAACCGTTTCCTTCAGTCCCGCTTCGTATGTCTTAATTACGTGATTCTCCTTTCTTGTGAGCATATAATCAAGCTGCCCGTCATTCGTTACGATTAACAATCCTTCGGTATCCTTATCCAATCTCCCCACCACGAATAACGAGTTCCTGGTTTTCTGATCAATCTCTTGGATGGAAGCTATAACGTCATATACCGTCTTTTCATTGGCGGATTTCTGGCATACCGTTCCTTTCTGTTTATTCAGAATAATGTAAGTCAGGGGAGCGAGAGTCATCTCTTTCCCGTTCAGCCTGATTTTTGCGTTGATCTTTATCGAATATTCCGGGTTCTTGACGATGGTCCCGTCCACTTCCACGTTTCCTGATTTTATTTCATTCTCGGCGTCAGATGATCTGGAGAACCGGCCCGAACGCATGAACAATGATCTGAGGCGCAGTTTTTTCGACATGATAAATATTATGAACGGATGGAATATCAATATAATGCGTGACGGACTTGTTCCGTCCTGCGTTGGATATCCCGGTCGGCGCATTTATTTTTTTCTATTCTAAAGAATTTTGTGTTTTATGATTCCTGTAAAAATCGATGAACCCTTTGGCTTTCCTTTTCGTTCTTGCATATTCCGGGAAAAAATATGTACCTTTCTTTTCAGCCATTTTCTCTGCGTGTCGTGCCAGTTTCAGATAAAATGAATGACCTTTCGCGTCGCCATCAATCCTGAGGACATAATTCAAACGTGCCCACAAATAATGGTGATCAATTACCTTCTCTTTGTATTTATTGTCAAGATATCTTAGGAGTTTCATTGTATTTGAATAATATTAAATTTTTTAACCTTATTCCATTTCGGCCAAAACCGAAAGATTTCGAAAGGTATATAATAAACCCCTGAAAAGTATAAACCATGAAAGGATTTGTCGCACCAGTGGTTTTGCTTGCTGTGATGATCATAGCCGGCGTTGGGACCATAGTCATTCTCAATCAAACGACCATCGTTTCTGGATTTGATCAGATAAAAAAGTTTTCTTCATGCTCCGAAATGCGTAATTTCTTGGAAGCCAATTCAGGGGAAACCGGATATTTCAGCTACGGAATGGGTAAAGGAATCATGCGAGATACCGGGGCACCACAGGCGATTCCGATGGTATCCGAATCATTTGGTTCATCCGGAAAGGTAGG
>CAYUSU010000009.1:30282-35943 GCA_964447525.1 uncultured archaeon
AACCAACATACAAGTGGAAGGTGTGGACGAAGCGGATATCGTGAAGAGTGACGGGAAGTATCTTTACATCGTCGCTCAGGGGAAAGTGGTGATAGTTGACGCTTATCCCGCAGAAGATTCTAAGATCGTTTCCGAGATAGAATTCCCCGGCAATCCTTCGGAGATTTTCATCAACGATGACAGGCTTGTAGTTTTCACTTCGGGATACAGCGGTTATTATCCTGCTCCGATAATCGAAGAGGTTGCTGTGATAAAAGGGAGCAGTTCGGATACTGGGTGGTACGGTTCTGCAATTTTCGTTTATGACATATCAGACAGGAACAATCCGTCGTTGGACAGGAACGTCACGCTTGAGGGATATTATTATGATTCAAGAATGATCGGGGATTACGTATACGTGATCTCGCAGAAATATTTGAACAGCTGGAGCGAACCGGGAATTCCGAGGATACTTTCTGCCGGATTGGAAAGGCCAGCTTGCGGATGTGCGGATGTTTATTATTTCGACGTTCCTGACACTTCCTACCAGTTCACTACCATAACCTCACTTAATATTGACGATGATACAATCGAACCAGTGAACAAGGTTTTCCTTTTGGGTTACGGTCAGAATATTTACGTCTCGCAGAACAACATATACATTTCCTATCAGAAGAGAATGAGCCAGCAGGAACTCACTAAGCGGATCATGGAGGAGGTATTGATACCGAACCTTCCTGCCGATCTGATGATCCAGGTAAACCAGATATGGAATTCCGACGATTCGGAATACGATAAAATGAGGAACATTCCTAATTTAATGACAGATTACACCGACAGGCTCGGTCCGGAGGCCGGAGCGAAGTTCATGGAAAATATCCAGAAGAAATTCGAGGAATTCTATCTGAAGATATCCAAGGAGATGGAAAAATCGGCAATACATCGGGTTTCGATAGCTGACGGAATGGTAGAATATAATTCCGGAGGAACCGTTCCGGGTCGCATTTTGGATCAATTCTCAATGGATGAACATAATGGGTATTTCAGAGTAGCCACGACCACAGGTTATGTTTCCAGAAGTGGTGGAAGTTCTGCTAATGCTAATCATGTTTACGTGCTTGATGATGGCATGAATGTTGTCGGGAAGGTTGAAGATCTCGCTCCGGGAGAGAGTATATACTCCGCTCGTTTCATGGGTGACCGGGGTTATATGGTAACTTTCCAGAAGATCGATCCGCTCTTTGTGATTGATCTTTCTGATCCTTTCAATCCTAGCGTTCTGGGTAAGCTAAAGATACCTGGTTATTCCGATTATCTTCACCCGTATGACGATAACCACATAATAGGAATAGGAAAAGAAGCCGTGGAGGCGGAGCAGGGTAACTTCGCATGGTACCAGGGAGTGAAGATGGCGATATTCGACGTAACAGACGTCTTGAATCCGAAGGAACTCCATAAAGTCGTCATCGGCGACAGGGGAACCAGTTCGCCTGTACTTTATGATCACAAGGCATTCCTGTTCGACAAGGAAAAGAACCTCCTGGTCATTCCGGTCAGCCTTTACGAGATCAGTGAAGAGGAAAAGGAGAAAGGAAGGGACAGCGCATACGGAGAATACACCTTCCAGGGAGCGTACGTATACAACCTGACCCTCGATAATGGTTTCATCCTGAAGGGAACAGTGACCCACCAGAAAGACAGGCCGGAAAACATCAGCAGGGAAGACGACGAATATTATTATATGGACTGGGAGAAGGAGATAGTTAGGAGCATGTACATAAGCGATGTCCTTTACACGCTATCCCAGAGCATGCTGAAGATGAATAACCTTTCGGACCTTTCCGAGATAAAGGGGATCGGGTTCTAGGATAGATTACCCCCACGTGAATCCTCTGTTTTCTTCAAAATATTCTTTAACATCAAATTCATTCTTTCTCGGAAGCTCTTCGAAATGTAATGCCATGTCACCGCATGCTCTTTTCAGTTGATTTCGCCCGAGAGCTCTTGCCACAATTAACGGGAACTGCCCCCGCGTTTCACCTTTGAATCTCTCCAATGCTTTGCAGAAATCATAACCAGTAAGATCATGTGCTATTCCATTGATTATCAGGTATTTTTTCTTTGCGTTGCTTTGGAAGAAAAATGAATTCGTTCCTTCCGGGATGCCGTGGAAGTACTGCCGAAGCGAATTCGCGGTAGGGTCAGGAAAATCGGGATATTTGATTTGATCCCCGGACCATGTTCCGATGAAAACCTCTCCGGCAGGATCCCAGACAAGGTATCTGTCCCATGGCGTTGCAGTAATAATGTTACATTCAGAAGTTAAATCATACTTTAAAACCTTTACCTCTACCTCGGGATGATCAAAATTATGGTTCAGTTTATCATAACGGAGATTCCGGATTTCGGTATGAACTCCATCGAATCCTCCGCATTCTGCAGCACAAGGATCACTTAACCCATGCCTGTAATCTTTCATATTCCTACCGGTCACGTTTACCGTTTTCCTTTCTCCCGGCTTTATCGACCAGCCGAGATTTTGAGCAACCTTTCCTTTTGCCGGCCAGCCTCCTTCTGTTATTGTTATTCTTACTCTGTATCCTGGTTGCACGTCTCTGCTATAGGAACCATCTAAAATAACCTGTCTTCTGTCACTGCTAAGATCAGTGACGTATCCGAACAATTTTCCATCCCCGTTTGTTCCGGATATTCTCATTTCATGCACTGAACCTTTGAAATCAGGTTTTCCATAACGTCTTCTTCCCATAAAATCACAGATTGTATTGTTATTTTTTTGTAGTAAATTTTTTAAACAGTTTGTCACCCAATGCGATAACTTTTTATTCTCCCTCTTTCAATTCATTCTTAATATGGATCTAAAATCTAATCCGGCCCCGCTGGGGTTGATGGGTTTCGGAATGACGACCGTATTATTGAATCTGCACAATGCCGGGCTGTTTTCGCTAGGGACAATGATCCTCGCGATGGGTATATTCTACGGAGGATTCGCCCAGATATTCGCAGGCATAATGGAATACCGGAACGGCAACACGTTCGGGACAACCGCATTCTGTTCTTTCGGGCTGTTCTGGATAAGCCTGGTGTTCCTGTTGGTTTTCCCGGTAATGGGATGGGGTTCTGCCCCCTCGGCGATGGCCATGGCGTCGTATTTCGTGATGTGGGGACTGTTCACCCTGTTCATGTTCTTCGGGACGCTGAAACTTAACAGGATGCTTCAAACGGTTTTCCTTTCGCTGGCCATACTGTTCTTCCTGCTTGCGATAGGTGACATTACCGGAAGCGCTCTGATCAAGATCATAGCCGGTTACGAAGGAATAATCTGCGGATTGAGCGCATGCTACGGTTCGATGGCGCTGGTGCTGAATGAAATATACGGACGAACGGTCCTTCCGGTATGCCCTGTTGGCAAGAAGAAATGATATTAAAATAAACGGGGGAAATAAATCTCCCTGGTTTCTTTTTTTTGTATATATAAAATTTACAGTCTTCTTATGTCCATGGGCGATGATCTTATTGGCAAATACGTGGATGAAATGGTATCTATAATTAAAAGTGAACCTGGTGTTTATAGCGGAAAGGGAATACCAGAATTAATATTACGGGTTTCACGGGAATCGAATTTGGATACTAATGTTGATAGCGTTCGAGTTACTCTTGCATTAATGGAATCAGGAAAAGTTGAAGCCAAAAAAGAAGGAAGATTATATCCGAAAGAATAATATCTATTTTTTTAATAATTTTTATTTTCCGAACCTGCTAACGATCCCGCGGAAGAAAAGGTATATCACGACGAGGAATATGAGATATTCTATCAATATCCCCACCGTAGCCGCCCCTGTTCCGATGGTCCCGATGTCAGCGACCAGCCTTGATGAATGAACAAACATTGCTGATCCGCTCGTTTCGGAGTAGTTTGTATGAAGAAGAGTGATGAAAAGTCCTGCAAAAACCATTGACAGAAGGAATGTTTTCTTCTTCATAATATATTATTAATTGCCTTTTCCTAATATATATTTTCGCCTTTTTCCATAAATTTCGGCAAAAATAATCCATGAATACATGATTGATAATATCAGGCATCTTTCGAAATACTCTTTGTTATAGACAAATCTTAAATATCAAACCCCCAATATAATAACAAACTAAAACTTTGAAAAAATAGAAATATCGGTGTGTTGGGAATGGTCTTAAAGCATATCAGAACCCTGAAAAACAAGATTTCTTCAGTTGTCTCAAAGATATTCAGGAAGAAGAAGGACATACGAATCGGACTTTACGGACCGGTTAATTCAGGAAAGACTACTTTGGCTAACAGGATATGCATGGATTGGCTTGGTGAGGAGATGGGTTCCGCTTCGGTGGTTCCCCACGAAACCAGGGAAATCCAGACTAAGGAAAAAGTCCAGATAAAATCCAACGGGAAGTCGCTTACGTTCAATCTTGTAGATACTCCCGGTATAGCAACAAAAATCGATTTTGAAGATTTCCTTAAATTCGGGCTGAAAAAGAACGTCGCTAAATCCCGAGCAAAAGAGGCTACAAGAGGCGTTATAGAATCAATAAAATGGCTGGACAAGATGGATATGGTTCTTGTCGTTCTCGATTCTTCCAGAGATCCGATCAATCAGGTAAACATCACGATTCTTGGCAATCTCGACGCGAGAAACATACCGTTGTTAATCGTTTCCAATAAAGCCGACCTTCGAAAGTCAAGCACCACCAAGATAAGGAACGCCTTCCCGGGCTATGACGTGATAGGAATATCCGCGAAGACCGGGCAGAACATGAAGGACCTTTATGGTTCGCTGCTCAAGAAACTATAGGTATTGAATGAATCTGAAAATTAAGTTCATCCCATATGAGAAGATGAAGATGGACAGTTTTTCTGATCTTCTCAAGGATGTCAGGGAAAACACCATAATTCTCATAGACGCTAAACTCAAACCCGAGGAAGAGTCAAATATAATCGAAAAAACGATGGAAAGCGTTTCTGAAAAATTCTCCGGCATAGAGCTAAGTTCGATCGACTTCGCCGGAGAGGAAGAGATGAACAACTTCGAAAGGTTCAAAAACATACTGATCGAAAAGATCATTGGGAAGAAAAGGGGCATGACAATAATAGGTCCGGCAAAGATCATCCACAAGATCAAGAAGAACCCGAAGGAACTGCTTCTGTATATGTGAATCCGTTGTTTCTGGGAACTGATGAAATGGGACCCTATTGAGAACGGATTAAAGAAATACAGGAAGGATAGCAGTATTCCGGGTGTTTATTTCTTCGAAAACGGTAGCGTCAGTCCAGATTCATTGAAGCGAGCTGAAGATCTGCTGATGCAGAAATCCAACTGCAGGGACAGTATTATAAACACTGAAAACACTGAAAACAAATATATTGCAATCATCGGTGTGAACTGGGGGGAGAGTGTTATGAATGTTGACGTAACAATGGGAGATGAAGGATCAACCATAAACATAACCCCACTGGAAGGAATCGAAAATCACCCGGAGGTCGCTAAGAGATATATGGAATCGCTGGCAGAAGCCTTTAAGTGAATCAGATCAAATAAACCCGGCATTCCGGTAGGGTACCCTATTCATAACGCGATCCCAAGATGATCTGTTTGTTAATTTAATAATATTGTTACTAAAAAGTCATTAATT
>CAYUSU010000010.1:0-3728 GCA_964447525.1 uncultured archaeon
ATCTTTATTTTTTATTATTCCAGTGTAAACTATCTATAGGGGTGTAAACAATGAATGTGGGCATGCTTTTTGGCATAATATTCTCGATGATCATTATAGGATTCGTCCTGTATTTCGGGTACACCTATATCGGGGAATACATGGACATACAGGGCGATGCCGGTCTCATGCAACAGATACTCAGACTGGACAACGCAGCGGACGAGGTTTACAACATGGCTTTCGAATCTTCCAAACGGTTTTCTTTGTCTTTTTCGGGAGGGGGGAAGGTGTGTTTCGTGGATCCATCCAACCCTTCCTCCAATCCCGACGATGGTTGGGAAACCAACGAGGTCCTTACGAGAATGGTATCCGGTAACAATCATAACGTCGTGGTATTGCTGCCGGATGGCAGGTATGATTACGGGAAGGAGATAGAACATTTAGCACCTCTCCGTTCCAGCAATTTTTGCGTGGAAGGAGATAGTGAATTCCTTCTCAGGAATGAGGGTAAATACGTTTCGATAACGGTCAGGCAGAATTAAGAAGTGTAGTATATGATAAGTGTTTTCCAGCTTTTCAAGATAATATTCGGAATCGTTTTCTCAGCCTTTGTTCTGATCACCATAATGCGTTTTTCACTGTCATACACCGACATAGGGGAATCCAGCCAGCAGGTAGCCGTCCTGATAGGATTCAGGAAGGTGATAAATGACGTGTATACGACTGGCATACCCGGTGATTACATGATAAACGACGTGAACGAAGTCATAATGAGATACCGCCCGCCGGACATAATCAGTGCCATAGCCCCGATAAGCATTGATCCCATGACCGTTCTAATGGTTCCTGGCGAGGATATGGGGGTGTACAGGAACGAGTACGACCTGGGATGGTATAGTTTCTATTACATGGAAGTCCTTCCCCGGATGAACGTGTTGATAAATCCCCTCAACGGATCGGATATTGTTTGGGACACCGCTAAAAATATCGTGAGCGCATTCCCTTCGACGGAGAACATCGAAAATAAAGTGAAGTTCGGATTCGGATGCAGAGGAACGTATCCTTTCATTGATGATAAATGGGAGAGGGAGCGCTTTGAAGGAAGCATCCTTCCGTGGGCGGAGCTTTCCGGGGAATACGATAATCTTTCAGTGTGTCCGGATATAGACTATTTCGACGGCAGGATAACCATATCCCCTGAATTCGTCATGGTTGACGGCATCCTGATCGTCCCGATGGACAGCGATACCGGATACATTTATCCCGACACCTCAGATCCGATGCTGAAATATTTTTACAAAAACCCGATCGACGTTGTTTCGTTCTTCCTGGGAGGGGACGAGTTTTACAATTATACCAACAAGAAACTGATGAACGAACTGGAATTCACTGCTAATCTGAAAATAAACGAGATAAACATTCTTCGTCCTAACATGGGGACCGATTGTTCCGGGCTTTATCAGGAATTCGCGGCCACGATGAACGCGATAAAGATACTTGCCGGCCAGGATTATACTGATCAGGCATCAATGCTTTCGCTTAACGAGATGCTGAAGGAATCCGTCATAAAATACAAGGAGATAGGGGACGAGGGGTGTGATTAGATGAGAGGACAGGCTCAGGTACTGGAATATTTTTTCCTGACATTCTTCGTCCTCATGGTCATAGTTATAATTGCCTTGTCCCTGACGACTTACCAGAGCATGACTTCCGGTTCCCTCCAGTCAGAATACGAGACGCAGGACACGATGTTCATGCTCAAGACTTTCTCGAATTATCCGATACTTAACAAGAGAGGGTACAAGGAAGGAAGCATGTTCGAGGATTCGAAACTGACCGCGACCACTTGCGGTGATCTGGAATCCATATTCGGGACCGGGTGGTTTGCCGAAATAATAGCGAAGGATTCGATGGCAGAGACGGAATGCACGGTTCAGGATTATCCAGCGTGCAACAAATGGACATTCTGCAAAACGGACGGCGAGTTCAGCGCGTTTGAAGTGCCTATTAACATATACAGGAAGACCACCAGAGTGGTGAGTGCCGGCATATTAAGGGTGGGTTTCTATGAATAGACGAAAAGGCCAGACGAGCATGATAATGATCGTTTTAATGATAATAATAATGATGGGTATGGGCATATTCCTGTTGTTCTCCTCGATAAGGGATTCCTCTTCCAGCGAGTTTGACAACTATTACACACATAATCTCCTTCTTACCGTGCTCAGGACGCATACGGGTTACAAAACGCCTTGTTCCACCGTTTCCGAGACGATAAGCTCAGCGTTCCTTCTCCCCGGAACCACCTGCCAGGGAAGGCTTAAAAGCGAAATTCTTAATGAAACGATCCCTGCCCTCATGGACGCCGTGAAGAAATCCAATCTGGAGTATTATCTGGTCGTACAGCCGGAGAACTGGGATGTAGCGGGAGGAAGGAGGCTAGAATTTGGAAAGTCGTGGGTGGACAATGAGGAAGACAAGTCCGTAGCGAATGAGAAGATTCTACAGTACGGGAGCAATCTGAGAGTCAAGCTGGTTCTGGCAGAGGATTAGATTCTTATAAATCATTCACCTTTTTTTAATATGAAAATATACATCGAAACCTACGGTTGTTCGGCCAACCAGGCGGATTCGGAGATGATAGCTGGCGTTCTGGAAGGGGAAGGCCACACGATAACGGATGAAAAGGATTCAGATATTATCATAATCAACACATGCTTCGTGAAAACTCCGACGGAAATGAAGATCATTGACAGGATAAAAAGACTGAAGGGAAAGAAACTGATCATCGCCGGCTGCATGCCTGAGGTCATGGGGAGGAAGCTGAGGGCGATCGCTCCTGGAGCTTCCATCGTGGGAACTCATAACCTGAAGAGGATTCCCGAAGCCGTCGAAAGGATTATGAAAGACGAAGCAATCGAATTCACAGGTAAAAATAACATTTCTAAGGCCGGAATGAAAAAAATCAGAAAAAATCCCATAGTTAACATAGTTCCCGTATCCAGCGGATGTCTGGGCGAATGTGCGTACTGTTGCGTCCGGCTGGCGAAAGGGAAACTCTTCTCGTTTTCGAAGGAAATGATCATAAAAGACATTCGTTCCTCGCTAAATGACGGATGCAAGGAGATATGGATAACCTCGCAGGATAACGGATGTTATGGTTTTGATAAAGGAACGAATCTCGCGAAGCTACTTGAAGAGATCGTAAAGATAGACGGAAACTTCCGGGTAAGGGTGGGAATGATGAACCCGAACCATATACGCAGGTTCCTTCCGGAACTGATCAACGTCTACAAAAGTCCAAAAATCTACAAATTCATCCATGTTCCCGTACAGAGCGGATCTGATAGCGTACTGAAGGGAATGAAAAGAAAATATACCGTGAAGGAATTTGAAGAAATAATAAAAGATTTCAGGAAGGAATTCCCTGACATACTTGTCTCCACTGACATAATAGTCGGATTCCCTGGAGAGAGCGAAAAGGATTTCGAAGAAACGAAGAATCTCGTGAAAAGGATCAGACCGAACATGGTGAATCTCTCGAAGTTCGGAGCAAGGCCCGGTACACCCGCTTCCGAAATGGTCCAGGTAAACAACAAGACCATCAAGGACAGAAGCAAAGAACTCGGCGTGATTACCGGAAGGCTCCGCAATGAGGGGAACCTTCGTTTTCTGGGGAAGGAATGTGAAGTTCTGATCAGTGAAAAAACCAAGCCAGGATACTGGACAGGAAGGAACATGGAATA
>CAYUSU010000010.1:3828-33276 GCA_964447525.1 uncultured archaeon
AAAATAACAAAAGCCACGGCTACGCATATTCTTGGGAATGTATCAAAACAGTGAAAATGTCGTTTTATGCAACTGCGGGAAGGAAACCCATCACCATTCCGATCAGGTACGGGACGATGAACATGGTAACCACCCATCCGATCACGCCCACGATGATCGCGTGAAGGAACGACATCTCCTTGAAGAACATCTTGACCAGGATGATCCATATCAGTACCGGCAATATCACCCCTAAAAAGGGAACGAATGCCAGGAATGACGAGATCAGCCCGAAGATGATCGGGAGATTAATTATGTTTATTACAAGCACCACAATGAATGCGTTCAATGCCTTGACGTTTTCAGAGTAATGCTTCCCTATGATCTCCACTATTATCAGGAGCACGATCCCGCCGATTATCGTGGATAGTATTATGTTTATGGCGAGTGCTACCGGGTTGGCGAAACTCACTCCCAGAGAAGAGATCATTTCCGTAAGGAAATCTGCAGCCATGTTAATAATTAGTTCAGACCCCTATAAATACCCTGAAAATCACTGCACTGTGACCGATTTGGCCAAATTTCTACAGTAATCAATGTCGCATCCCCTCAGGACTCCCAGATAATACGCAAGAAGCTGGACAGGGATTATATTCACTATTGGTGAGGCTTCCCCCACATCAGGAGTCTTGATCCAGCAGTCGAATACATCGTGATTTCTCGGTCCTATTCCTATTATGTATCCTCCGCGGGCTTTGACTTCCATTGCGTTCCCTATTATCTGGGGAAATTTCTCATCATTTGCTGTAAGAACAATACATGGCGTCCCTTTTTCGATTAGTGCAAGCGGACCGTGCTTAAGTTCGCCGCCAGCGAAGCCGTGACCATGGATGTAGGAGACTTCCTGTACCTTGATCGCGCTCTCAAGTGCTATCGGAAAATTCGCTCCCCTTCCGATTATATAGATGTCGGATTTCTCGTGTATGTTATTTGCGAGTTCTTCTATCCTTTCCAGATATCTGGGATTGAGCATGTCATTTACCTTGGAAGCAGTTTCCAGAAGAAGCTTCTTACCGTCGTGAAGCTTTCCGACAGTAGCGTAAGCCAGTAAATATAGCAGTGCTAGCTGAGCCGTCGTTGCTTTCGTGGAAGCCACGGCTTTCTCCGGGCCGGCGTTTATATGGAACGTGTGGTCTGACTGGCGATCTAATGTAGAGCCTTTTACGTTAACCAGTGAAATGATCTTCACTCCCTTCTTCTTGGCTGTCTTGACGGCTTCCAACACATCCGCGGTTTCGCCACTCTGTGACACCGTGATCAAAAGGGTCTCAGGTTTCAGGAAATGCTCGTAATTCGGGAATTCTGACGAGTTTACGTAGTTGACGTGCTTGTTGGCTATCTTTGAAAAAACGTACTGTCCGGTGAAGCAGACCTTACCAGCCGTCCCGCAGCCCGTAAAGAACGTTCCGAACGAGGAGTTGATTTCGTCGGCTATCTTCTGTATCTCTGAATCGTCCTGGTTGATCGCGCGTAGGATGGTATCTTTCTGTTCCATTATTTCCTTCATCATGAAGTGTTCAAACTCGCCCTTTTCCGCCTGGTCTGGGCTCCAATCGATGGTGATCAACCTTTTTTCGACCCGTTCGCCGCTTTTCATCGAATAGAATACCGGTTCCTTTTCGATCACAACCATCTCGTCATCGTCCAGATACATCACGTTTTTCGTGTGTTTGAGGAATGCGGGTATATCAGACGAGACAAAATATTCGTCATCCCCGATCCCTACAATAAGCGGTGATCCGGTTCTGGCTGCAACGAAACCATCGTACCCTTTCATTATGGCTATCACGGCCGATCTTCCTTTCATCCTTTCCATCGCTTTTCGCACTGCTTCCTTTAAACCCAGCGAAGCATGCTCCTCTAATAAATGGGCTATTACCTCTGTATCGGTATCCGATCGGAATATGTGACCTCGGCTTTCCAGTTCCCTTTTCAGTTCGTCAAAATTCTCTATTATTCCGTTATGGATGACAGCTATCTCATTCTTACACCCGAAATGAGGATGCGTATTACCTTCGCACACTCCTCCGTGGGTTGCCCACCTGGTGTGGCCAATAGCGATTGATCCTGGTGTAAGGCCTGTTTCGTTGTGGATGCTGATCTTACCGACTTTCTTGACGGTTTCTATCCCATTCGCCCCATGTGAGGCGATTCCCCATGAATCATATCCGCGGTATTCCAGTTTCTTTAGGGATTCCATTACAATAGAAGCCGCGTTCCCCGGACCCTTGTACGCCGTTATACCACACATGGAAAGATGTTGTCCCGGCCTATTTAAACGCTTTGTTAAAGAAAAAGTTATAATACAAGAGGCTTTTCGGAAAACGTTTATAAAGGTTATTTATAAAAAAATAAAGATATTTTAAAAAAAATTATAATATTTAAAATATTATGCAAGGTACGATGGTATGAAGGATAAATACTACGTTTTGAAATCCGGGAAGAAGAACGAGATCACTCCTTTGAGGGTTTTTGATGATCCTTCCGCCTTCAAAGTGCTCTCCAACCCTCTGGGATGGAAGATATTTCGTTCGCTCTCGAAACCGGTCTGTCCCATGGATCTTGCCAAGTCCCTTGGAATACACGAACAGAAGGTCTATTATTATTTCCGCAAGTTCAAGGAACTGGGTCTTGTCGAGGAGGTCAGAAGCGAAGCCAGGCACGGAACGCTGGCCAAATTCTACAAGATAAAGGGTCATTCGTTCGCCATCATGCTTGACAACGCTCCAAAGGAAGAGATGGATATAACCCCTCCCAGCCAAAAGAATAACCTTTTACCATTCATTAAGGACCGGGAGATCAATTTCACGATGATCGTGGGTTCCCCTGATCCTCACGGACCCTGGAAAGAACGCGCTCTCGATTCCCCGACAGCTATAGATCTTGGACTTTTCCTTGGTTCGTTCGCGAAGACTGCTTACGGGATTCCTAACTATCGGCTGGACATAGAGGTAAGGGACAATGATCTTAAAAACAATCTCATTCTGGTCGGAGGACCTGTCGTGAACACGGTGACCCAGAAAATCAATGACAAACTACCCGTGTATTTCGATACCAAGACGAGGAACATAGTATCCAGGATTTCCGGGAAGAGCTACAACGAGGAAGAGAACGGATTCATTTCCCTGATCGAGAACCCGTGGGACAAGAAGAAGAAGATACTCGTTTTCGCCGGTAAGAGGTTCCCGGGCACGAAGGCCGCAATACTGGCCTTCCTGAATGATCTGGATATGGTAATGGAAGGCAACCGATTTGAAAGGGGAATAAGGTCGAGGGTGGTCAGAGGCTTCGATATGGACGGGGACGGAATAATCGATAGTTTCGAGTTCTTGGAATAAATAAAGAGAAAAATAAAGAAAAAGAAAAGGAAAACTGGGATATTACCAGCTTCTTAGCACTAGCCGTTTGATTTAATTTCCTTCTGCCGTGAATGTGAATATCCCTGTATCCATGCTACCGTCCGGAACACCCTGCGGAACCTTCAGAGCCACCCAAAAAGTTGTCTTTGCACCTGGTGTGAGGGTGGAGTTGTAAATGTAATCAGTGTTTGTACAGCTCGTGCAGAGGTTGTAGTTGTACCTGAATATGATAACCTTGCTGCAGTCAGCTGATACCCCTACCGAATAGTCCTGCAGTGCGGCGTCACCACCTGTGCTTATGTCCGCATATCCCCAATCCCATGTTGCATCTTCTGTCAGAGCGTCTCCTGCGTGTGAAGAGAAATCAATCTGACCTGATGCAGTGTCCGTCTTCGGGGATGTCGCCAAATATACTGTTCCGTTGGAGCAGTTGCCTGCGTCAGCATCCTGTGCAGTGAACCAGTAGTACTGCTGTCCTACGTCGGCTGTTCCGCTGTCAAGGCTTACAGTCCTGAACTTTCCGAAGTAACCGGTTTCGTGGCCCTCGCTCCATCCGGATGGAGGGTTCATATATCCAGGAACTGACTCGTTCCATGTCAACGTATCGGCATAATAGAACGTTGCTGTCCCGGTCGTGTTCAGGAGTACATATTCAGTGGCATTGTAATTACTCGAATCCGCTGTTGCGAATGGATTGGAAGCTGCGTTGGACGCATCAACGTATGTCGTTGAAATGTTTCTGGTTCCTATGTTTTCCATTTCAAGTGCATAATGCGTATCATTTGTGACACCAGGTTCCGTTGCACCGAATGTAATCGACTTTGGGTTTATGTCTATTCTCGTTTGAGCGCTTACCGTTACATCCACTGTAACTTCGTCTGTATCCGTGTCCGCCATCCCCAACCCCAACAGGAAAATCGAGATTGCTAGTACACCAACCAAAGTTAGATAGAGTTTCATTTGGATCTCCTAACATATAATTATTGGTGTGATGCCCTATTTAAACATTTCTCCGAAATCCAGATAACAGCTCCCAAATTACACTTATTTTTCCCCATTTTCTATTTATACTTCCCCGATTTCTAAAAACTTTGCAGTATAACGTTTTTTAAAAAGATAATTTAGAACCAAATCCTTTTTAAACATGGAACCAAACAATAATCATGGGAAGAAAACCTCTCAAGATTGCCGTGGAAACCACAATAATGGATGTTCTGGAACAAATGGATTTCCCGGTAAGCTGTAATATTCTGAAGAGGGAAGTTGGAAAGAGAATGGACAGGGATATACATTTTGATACGGTCAAGAAATATGTCGAGGATCTCGTCAAGAAGAACCTGCTCTTCAAGAAACAACTCCCTCCCGCAAAGAAGGAACATAAGAAAGGCGTGACGCTTTATTCAAAGAAGCCATTTCCGGCCAGATGGTAGATTTTTCCGGTTCTCGTGAGAAATACAACATAACCGAACATTCTCCGTTTGAATGCACAACATGTTGTTGTTTTTTACTGTAAAAGAGCGAAAAAACCTTTTTATACCCCTTTTCCAACAAAAATATGCTTATGATGGAAAAAACCGCTCTTATGGGTGTTGTGAACAACGAGGTGAGGACAGAGGCACTCATAAAACCGGAACTTCTTTTGGCTGAACTGGACAACAAAGATTTCGCGATTTTGAGGAAATTTTATCTTTCTGGGCCCAAGCCGCACGATACCTCAATGTATGTTCAGGTTATAATGAAGAAGGATCTGGAGGCTGACAACGTGAGTTTAACTGTGAGAGCGGTTGGAATCCGTATGAAAAGACTCGTTGGTCTGGGACTTCTCAAGGAAAGCGGGATAAACCCTAAGATATATTCCCCGAAAGAGGAACTGAAGGTATTCATCAGGAAGCTTATAGGAATGTATTCGTCTTCGCTTGGATTAGATCATATTTAATAATTTTTCTGCACATAAATCTTTATGTATAAACTCTTTTTCAGTCTGATCGTTTTTTCGGTCCTTCTTTCTGTCCCGGCATTTTCGTTGTCGATAGGAATGGCCCCTAACGTGGCTGATCTTGGAATGGTTGAGCAGGGATCAAAGCACATAGTAGACATTTACATTATAACGGACTACGAAAGGGACCTTCTGGTAGACCTTAAAACAGGTGCGATAGGATCAAAGTTCCTGGATCCGGGCAGGGCGAGACAAACATATGAATTCGTCCCTTTGAAGGCATCTGAACAGGATATAACCGGCTGGATCAACTACATCGAGAATCCGGTCGTTCTTAAAACGGACAAGAAAGGATACATCCTAAAGAGCGGATCTACGATTAATGCAAACAAGCGAGCTACAGCCGTTCTTGAGATACCGTGGGACGCTGAACCAGGTTACCATGCGTGCTACATAGATCCGGCTCCCAGGATAACCACTAACATGAAAGGGCTCGGTGCGAACATAATAACCGTAGCGAGGATGGTAGTGGTCTTCAATGTGGCGGGCGACCCCGTAAGATCGGGATACATAGAATCCTTCGGTTCGGAGGCGATAAACACTTACAATGAGAGAATAATGATCAATTTCAGGAACAACGGGACCACAACGGTGATAGCGAGATCCGACAGGATCAGGATATATGATGACAAAGGGGTCATATACGAAACAAAATCCAACTTCAAAAGCGTTCCTCCGGGCAAGACTTCTTCCCTCATATCCAACTGGAACGTCATGAGCGTCCCCCCGGGAGAATACAGGATCAAGGCAGACGCTTCATGGACAACCGGGGAGACTTCTAGCGAGGGTGTAATAACGGTCCATGAGCGACCTTCCATCCCCACAGCTCAGATAATAGAGGGGGCCAAGGATTTCCCGTATTGGATAATATTCTTGGGGATCGTAATAATAGGGCTCATATTAATCTACAGGCAGAGATCATGAATGGAAGAATGTTGCTGGTAATCGTGCTTTTGGCCATGTTATCAGCCATGTTTATATACAACAACATAGACCGTTCCGAGACAGTCTATCCCCTCAACATGCAGATCATATCGTCTGAAGGTAATGACATGAAGTTCGGAATATCTGTTGATTCGGAACTCCTGAATTTCGGAAGGATGGCAGAGGGATCGGCAGCTGAAAAGTTAGTGACCATTAGAAATCCAGAAAACGCACCCGTGAAGATTCACATATCCTCCAGAGGCGATATTTCTGAATACATATCTTTCGAGAAGAATGATTTCGTTTTAAATAAAAACCAGGAAGAGAAAGTGTATATAAGGGCAGAAGGGAGGGACGAAGGGAATTTCACGGGTTCCCTCACGATCATGGCCTCTACTGTTGGTGTTGGGTTGATGGAATGGATGGTTCCTTTGCTTTGAAATTCGCTGTAATAACATTATTTGTTCTCATGATTCCTCAGGCATCGGAATCCCTTTCGTTGGGAGCCGAAGTGGGAGGGACGGTTAACGGCAGCGTGTCCTGGATCAACATAACCGAGAATCCCGTTCAGATCATCGATTTTTACTGGATGAACACGGGTTCGTCCACGTGTATGGTCAGGGGAAGGATGGACTTCTTTGATCATGAAAACAAGCTTGTCTATTCAGCGTGGAGCGGGGAAAAGCCAATGATATCCGGCAGCGAAGATGACTTCCGCATTATCGCCAAACTCCCTTCAGGGATCTATCGTGCCTTCCTCAGGACATACCAATGCAACGAGATCATAGAGAACGGTCCGTACATCTTCGAAATAACCCCTTCCGGATCAGAGGGAGGGATAGAGATCACCGGTGTCAGAACCTATGAAAACACGATAGAGATATCCGTAAAAAGCGATTACGATGCGTATGTGATACCGGAGAGATACCAGTTGGGATGGATTGTGGAATCCGGTATGATCCCTACGGGATCAACTTCGAAAGAAATAGGATACGATCCAGGGGTCTGGATCAAGAGAAACATAACTTTCGTTGCTGTGTCAGAAGACGGCGAACATTTCACCAGAAGGACATTTTCCCTTGAACGGGAGATAAAAGGACTGGATACGCTGGTTTATATTATAATTCTTGGTTTGCTGATTTCTGGTGCCATAATGCTATTTTCCAAACGATATAACCGTTAATTTATTAATTTTAGAATCAAATTTTGATTATGGAAAGTGTCGAAAAGATAGTCGGGGTTGTTTCTGGAAAGGGCGGCGTGGGAAAGACGACGTTCGTCTCAAACATGGGAATGGCTTTGACGGAGATGGCGGCTGATATTACGGTGGTCGACGCGGACCTCTCTACGTCCAATCTGGGTCTCCAGCTGGGATTGTACCAGTTTCCCGTGGGACTTCAGGACGCGCTGAACGGCAGGATGGACGTAAACAACACCATATATACCCATCCATCCGGTCTGAAAATCATTCCATCATCCATCTCGCTCGGTTATCTGAGTCAGTCCATTAGCCCTTACCGGCTGAAGAGCCTGCTGTCCGGACTCGATGGGGTTGTGATGATAGATTCTCCTCCCGGACTGGGGAAGGACGTTTCCTTGGTTCTTAAGGCATGCGACGATGTTATCGTGATCACCAACCCGGAAATTACGGCGGTGACCGACGCATTCAAGGTCATAGAGGTATCCAGAGAGCTTGGCAATGAACCGTCCGGAATCGTGATAAACCGGTCCAGGGGGAAGCATGAACTGAGGCCTGAGGAGATAGAGGATATGTGCGGCGTCAAGGTTGTAGGGATCATACCAGAAGACGACATGATGAGAAGGAGCGTTTTCGAAAGGGTTCCTCTGGTCAAGTTCCGTCCGTATTCCCACGCATCCATCGCTTTCCGTAAACTGGCGGCTGACATGCTCGGCATCGATTATAAAAGTCCGAAAATGGTGAGGATAAAAAGAATTCTTGGTGTGAACAGATGAAGAAATTGATTTTTTTACTGGTCATTTCATTTATGATACCCTGCGTGGTCAGTGCAGAAGATATAGAGATGAACGTTTCTTCGACTCCAATGATCTGGCTGGGGGATTCATTCCAAATAACTTGTAATTGCACGCCTCCGGAAAACTATACCGTTACAGGGGTATCTGCGGGAATATCCGGTCCGTTGACACCCCCTGACATAACACTTTCGCATATCGGTGATGGCATATACGAAGGTTCTTGGTCTCCACCAAAAGAAGGGCGATATTCGATAACAGTCACTTGTTCCGCGGACGGAACGAATGGCACGATCAATTCATCGGAGACGAAAGAATCATTGGCCAGGAAAATGTCACTCGATATTAAAGAAATAACCCCGGAAAAAATATACACTGATCATTCCTTCGTTACACTTTACGTCAACCTTTCCCAGTTGAGCGATTCCCTTTCCTATATAACAGACACGAATGCCGTCGAATGGACGATATCACTCGGCGGACACATTATTGATCCGTTTTCAGTTTTTTATGATTCCATTGATTCGGTATGGGTTCTCAATTCATCATTGGACGGGATTGATCTTAACGAGGATACATATCCTCTCGTAATAAGAGCGAGTTTCGAAGGAAGCGAAGTGAGCCTCCAGACGGACGTTTCGATCAGCGAAGCTCTGGATTTCGAGATAGTCTCCATGAGCCCGGAAAAGATTGCGCAAAACGAGAACGTGACCATCGTGCTTTCGGCCAAATACCGGGATTCGGACATATTTGCGGAATCCTCTTTTACTTTAAGGGCGGGAACCCATGCAATAACGGGTTTCCTCAAGGACAACGGCGGCAAGAGCCTGAAATTCGCATTCCCTGATATAGACCCTGGCGAATACGGAGTCAAGGTTACAATAATCAACGACAAGGTACCGGAAACGACCATATCCCGAGATATCCTTTGCACCGTCCCCATTTCCGGGAAGATAACCAATGCAGAAGGAAAGGGGATGAGCGGGAAGATAACGTTCATAGGAGACGACGACGAGAAGATCACGCTAAACAACGGCAAGTACTCGACGAGAATCGTTCCCGGTGATTATAACATAATAATCGAGAACATGGAAGAGATAAAATCCGCTTTTTTCAGTGGGGTGTATTTGGACGGAACCGTGGGGAACTTCTTCCGTTTCGACAGCCTCACAGGCCTGATCAATATGAAGGGTATCAGAATATCTTCCGCTTTCGCTATGGAATTTGACAATTATTTCGACAGCATCGATGTCCAGGTTAATTATGACGCCAAAAAAGTGAAGAATGAGCAGGCACTCGAAGTATACACATGCTCTGAGTGGAATTTTGACGCGAGGATATGCAACTCCGAATGGATAAAGATAACCGGGGGCGTGGACGACGTAAAGAATATAGTTAACCTCGATCTGAACCATCTTTCCGCGTTCATCGTGGGGGAGAAGGAAGACACTGAAATCGAAGCCACTTTGAACAAGAATGAATACTATCTCAACGAGGAGATACGCATTCTCGGGGCCTTGCGTACCGAGGGAGGATCACCCATCACCGATTCCTATGTAACCATAACACTGGAAAGAGACACTTTTACGGAAAAGACCAACTCCCAGGGAGTGTTTGCTTTCAACCTTCAGGCTCCTGACGAAGAAGGGGAGTATGAAATGAGGATCGTTTCGAACCAGTCGTCCATCCACCCGATCGAAGCTTTCCGTACGCTCAAGGTGACCGAGAAGAAGGAGCTTTCTTTGCTGGTCCCGATGGAAGCGGACTTGTTCGATGATTACGAAAACAGGATAGAGTTCTCGCTTTTTAATTCCGGCCAGTCGGTCCTCAGAAACGTTGAAATAAGCATAACCGGCGTACCCGCCGAATGGCTTTCTTACTCACCGAGGTCGATGGATGCGATAATTCCCGGTGAAACCAAGAAGATCGTGGTCAGGATATACCCTTCCGAACCGGATGAAACGATCTATGATCTGCTAGTCAGGGTAGAGACTGACCAGCTGAACGAATCCTCCGCCATACCGCTGAGGATAAATGTGCAGGAAACCGTGAAGGATGATGTGCCGGAATTCCCTGGTTTTTTCACCTCGAACATGATATTGGACGCCAACGACGTTCTTAACACCGTTTCGATAATACTCGCATTCGTCGTGCTTTTCGTGGTCGTGTTCAGGTCGAAGAGCAAAAGACCGAAGAGTTTCGAGTCCAGTCCCCACATTGAAAGGATGCTGAACGGGATAAAAAAAGAGGTCATGAAGGGAAAGAAAAAACCGGCTAAAACCAAAACACGCAGAAAAACCAGAAAGGAATAACGATTTTTCCGGGAAATTTATATTTAAAAACACGCAAACGAATAACACATAAACAGGCGATATGGATGAAAAAAGAAGATATTAAAAAAAAGCGGCTGAAAGACCTTGTAGAGGAGCTGGAAACAATCAGGGGCAGGCACACCGAGCTCGTTTCGGTGTATGTGCCTGCAGGCTACAACTTCAACAAGGTCGTTGAACAGATCAAAAATGAACAATCCACTTCCCAGAACATCAAATCCAAGACCGTCCGGAAGAACGTCATGGGTGCGCTGGAGCGGATACTTCAGCACGTTAAGCTTTACGAGCAAACCACGCCCGAGAACGGTTTGGTGATATTTTCCGGAAACGTATCTGACCGGGAAGGCGTATCTGACATAGAGATATGGGCGCTTGAACCTCCTGAAAAAATGAACCAGCGAATGTACAGGTGCGACCAGAAATTCATTCTTGATCCGCTGAAGGACATGATAAGGGAGCGGGAAGTTTACGGGTTAGTCGTGATAGACAAATCCGACGCAGATATAGGGGTTCTCCAGGGTAAGCGAATTTCCCTTTTAAAACATTTCGATTCCCTTGTTCCCGGGAAGACGGATAAAGGTGGCTGGAGTCAGGCCCGTTATGCCCGTATACGGGAGAACCTTCTAAATGATTTCCTGAAGAAGATAGGAGCGATTGCTTCCGAAAAGTTCAAGGAGTTCAAGGATCTCAAAGGCGTCATAATCGGAGGGCCTGGTCAGGTAAAGGATCAGTTCAGGGAAGGGAAATTCCTGGATTACGCGATAAAAAACAAGGTGATCGGAGTGGTCGCAACATCCTATACGGGGAAATACGGCCTGGGGGAGACAGTCGACAGGGCAGAGGACATACTTTCTGAAGCCTCTGTAACCGGAGAGAAAAAGATCATGAACAGGTTCCTCGACGAACTGGGGAAGGACAGCGGGCTGGCGGTATATGGACTGAAAGAAGTGGCAGCTGCGTTACAGTCCGGAAACATGGAAATTCTCCTCATTTCCGAACATTTCGACTGGAAGGACGTTAAATACAGATGTCCGAAGTGCGGGAAGGAAGATGAAAAGCTATTGAATACTCACGTGCTCTCGGAGGACAGGAAATGCGGCGAATGCGGCGAAACACTCAAAGTGATCGCTGAGAAAGACGTGACGGACAGGATCATAACCAAGGCCGAGGAGATGGGTACTGATGTCGAGTTCATATCCATCGAAACCAAAGAGGGATCCCAGCTGAAGGAAATGGGTGGTATAGCGGGGATACTGAGATTCAAGACTGGCTGATTTTATATAGTTTCAACATTTTCTTTAATCATGAACAAAGAATTGGATAATATGATTAAATCGATAAAAGATACACCAATTAAAAAATTTGGTAGATTAAATTTTGCTTATGTTAGGATTACTGTTCTCTTTGATTATATTAAAGTTATTAATGATCACGGAGATGAATTAATTACCCCCGCGAGTAAACAAGCAATTGCTACAGGACAAGAAGCAGCAATTCAATTGTATGATTATCTTATTCTAGAAATATGTTCCTTTTATGATTATGTAAAAATATTAATGAAAAACAATCAAGATATAAAATTCCCTGAATTACCGAATTACCTTGACAAAATATATAGATTTAGAAATGCAATTCCTGGACATATTGATAAAAATGAAATACTCAAAACAGGAGAAGATTTCATTAATATTTATCAACCAATTTTCAGAGATATCGGTATTGAAAAAATTTCTATTGATTTAGAAAACTATTATAACGAATGTAGGAAAAAGTTCGGGGAAGAACTCATATAAATTTGTTTCAGTCACTTACTGCTGTGAATCTTTCGAAATGTGAGTGATCTCTAAAGGCTCTTTTGTGCTCTTTCTCATGGCCTTCCTGAATAAAATAAGTCTTTTTTTCGGACCCGGTATGCTGCCTTCGATCATAAGATAATTCTTCGGAACTGATCCGTAATTCACGATTCCGCCTTTGATGGAGAATCCCTCGTTCCCTATCTTTACAATTCGCTTGTTGTACTCTGTCCTCGTCTGGAATCCCATCTGTCCCGCCTGCGGGATCTTTCCCGGAAGAACCCTTCCAGGCGTAACGGCACCCATGTTACCCACGTGCCTTCTTTTGCCCTGATTCTTCCTGCTTCTGACCGTGATTCCGAACCTCTTGACCGGTCCCTGATAACCCTTACCTTTGTCGACCGCTTTGATGTCCACGTATTCGCCTTCCTCGAATACTTCCGTGATGTCGAGAACCTTTCCAAGCCTCTCCTTTGCGTATTCGAGTTTCTGTTTCGGATCCTTTCCGGTGATATCGAGCTCGAACACTTCCGGCTTCTTTTTCGAAACTCCGGATTCCCTCGGTTGGGTGTGTACAAGAAGACGGACGTCGCTGAAATCCCCGAAATCCTTCTTTCCCTGTTTCTTCTTCGGAAGGGAAAGCTTCCTTGAAAGATCCGGCTTGAGATTCTCAGCCCGTATCGTTCCAATATCGGAATATTTTCCAAGCGATTTCTTGTAGAGTTTTATGCCAAAAACCATTAGAGGAGGACAGTCGACGATGGTTACTCCTTTAGCTAATTCCTGCCCGCTCGTGGCGGAATCCTTTCTGTTATCATTGAATGATATCTGGGTCATTCCTGCTTTGTAACCGGCGAAAACGATCGGTTTTGCTTCTCCGGAATTTTTGAGAGAAATTGTTCCAGCGACCCTTAACCTCGGATAAATTCGTTTGGCTCTCTTTCTTGGCCAGTATGCACGCGATCCTGCCTTGGGTTTGTGTCCTTTAGCCATAAATATCCCTTATACTCTTCGTCCTCCGCGACCCCCGGCTTTCCTTGTGGTGTCGTGCGGAATCCCTGTAACATCTTCGATCCTTCCGATTCTGAGGCCGGTTCTTACCAATGCCCTTATGGCAGGCTGAGCACCCGCACCGGGTATCTTTTTCTTGTGTCCTCCCTGTGCACGGATCTTCAGGTGAACCCCGACAAGACCCTTGCTCATCGCTTCTTCAGCGACCTTTCTGGCGGCCTTCATCGCAGGGAACGGCGAACCCTTGTCTTTGTCTCTGTTCGTTATAATACCTCCAGAACATCTGGAAATGGTCTCGGCTCCTGTTATGTCTGTAATATGAATTATCGTGTTGTTAACAGATGAATAAATGTGTGCTATTCCCCATTTTTCTTCCCTGTTCATTTCTTATCATCCTCTTTCTTTACAACTATGCTCCCTTCCTTTTGGACGGGAACTATGAATGAAGGGAATATAACCTTCCTGCCATCTATTGAAACATGTCCATGTGCGATTTTCTGCCTTGCATGATTGATCGAATTGGAAAGTTCCTTCTTGTATATGATTGTCTGGAGTCTTCGACCAAGTATGTCTTTTGATGTTAGAGAAAGAATATCCTTCAGTTTCTGATCATTTCTTATTAGTCCAAGTTCGGACACTTTTTTAATGAGTATCTTCCTTTTTTCCTCGTTCTGTACAGCGATAAGATCCCTTGCCCTTCTTCGGAAGTTACGAACGATCTCTTCTGCTCTCCACAATTCTCTTTTCCTTTTCAGGCCGAATTCTTTCAGTACCTTTTTCTCTTCCTCGAGTCTGCTGCTGTCCCATGGCCTTTTCGGATGTTTGTATTTCTTTCTGAGTACTCTCATTTCATTTCACCTTATTTCTTTTTCGTGCCGCTGCTTGGCATTGCTTTCTTCTTGCTCACACCAACGACTTTACCCTTTCTGAACGAACCCCTCGTTCTTTGTCCCCTTACCGGAAGGTCGAACATGTGCCTCATTCCCTTATAGGACTTGATTTTTTTCTCCTTGTTTATGTCCATTTTCTGGGTAAAATCCAGTTGTGAGGTTACTAGATGAATATTATTTCCCGATTCAGGATCCCTTCTCCTGTTGTAGAACCAATCGGGAATCCCGTATTTTTCAGGATGCGTTATTATATCGTCAAGTTTTTCCAGTTCAGCTTCAGAAAGTTCCGAAACGGTCTTTTCCGCTTTTTCGAAAATATTTGATATTGCCTTGGCATAAGCGAAAGAGACCCCATTAATGCTTCTTATAGCGTCTTTTACCTTTTTTGAACCGTCCAGATTGGTCTCGCCGAGCCTGACTATCTGAAGCCTTTTGTCAGGCTTGGCTTCCTTGGACTGTTTTTCTTCGTTCCCTTTCTCTCCCTCGGGTTTCGAATCCTTTTCTTCGTTTTTCCCCATAATAATCATCCTTTAATTATTTTTGTGCCATTACATGATTAATCTATATAAATGGTATAATGGTTATTTAAATCTTATAAATGTTTTAAACCGCCCGGCTGCGTGTTTAAGAAATCTATTCCATGCCCCTTTCCAGCATTTCCAGATATTTCTCGGAATTCTCTATGAAGACCATGGCCGACTTGAAATCCTTCTTCCTTATGTATTTTACTATGTCCTCCATGAGCTTCTTCAGGTTCTCGTAGTAATACTTTTCTTTTTCGTTCAGCCTGTGCATGTTTATCCCGTTGAACCTCTCCCTTATGTTGTCCGTCAGCATCATCACGGCTCCAGGATCCGGTTCCTTGGCCTGCATGATCGGCTGGCCCCCGCCGGTGATAGAAGGCAGATCAGTTCCGGAAGATCTGTATCTGCTGATCTTCCTCCTTCCCATAAACCACCACACACAAACGAAAGCCACCCCTATCACGGGCATCATTATCACGATCAGAAGCATCGAGAAGTCAGCACCTTCGAAAGTTTCGATTTCCTTCATAAGGTCTTTCATCCGGCTCAGTGTTTTTTCCGCGCCGTCCAGATCCCCGTTCGCGATCTGGTTTTTAGCGGTTCCGATAAGGCCTGAAATGGTTAAATAAATAGTAGTCTGGGCTCCCGAAAGGGAATCCTTCATATTTTCCAGGGCGGTTCCTATCGTTTCTATCTCCTCCGTAAGGACCTCAACGTATGTCATGGTAACCTTGATGGTCACGTTCAGTTTTTCTCTGAGATTACCCGATATGACCTCCATGGTTGTTTTGTATATACCCTTTTCCGTGTCCTTCCCTGCGCATATGGAAACAGGGATGTTGCTCTTGGTTCCTGCCCTGACAGTGGTTATGGTCTTCGAGGTCTCCATGTCGCAGCAGTCCGGTAATGATATCTTTTTGTCCGTGTACACGTTACCCAGGTCGATTGTTCCTGTGTTATCGACATAAAGATTCACCGAAGTGCATCTCCCTGCCTTGACGTTTATCTCGTTTATGGAGATTTCCATATTCCTTACGGGATACACACATCCCTGAACAACGGCCGGCTTGTTCCTCGTGGTTCCGCACCTGTTGTCATCGGTGCAGGTCCTCGTCTGGAGATTTTCGATGGAACATTCGGACCATGCGGTGCAGGTCCAGTCCTCCGTGCATCCGCCCGGCCCGGGCCCGCTTGAAGGCGTCGTTCCGGCTCCCGGACCTCCAGTACCGGGTGGTATAACGGCTGAAGCAGTAAGCTTTATCACGGATGAATTAATCCCGCCGTCACTGACGGAGTTACCTGTGGTTGAGTTGGAATCGTATCCTGACCTGCTCGCTGTTATGGTCAGGTTGGACGAATAGACCGAAACATTGGTCTGGATAGTTCCCCACCCGCCCGAACCGGTCGTTCCCGTGTCCACGACCGTTGTTCCGTTGTATAATGTTAAAGTCGTTCCAGTCAGGATCGAGGATCCTGTCATGGTCGTTACGTTGAAGTATCCGAAGCCCGGAACCATCATATAGAAAGCGAAAGCTCCGGTGTACGAAGACGTGTCGAGGGACTGGTTCTGATCCGTATACGCTCCGCTCATGACACTTATGTTATACACGCCGTCAGGAACACCCTGGAATGTGATCGTTCCAGTGCTGGTCGACCCGTTCAGATCGGTACCAGTCGTGTTCTTCACGATCCCGCTGGCGTTCATTATCCTCACGGTCATGTTGCCGGTGATCAGCGAACGCTTCATGTTGTATATGTTAACGCTTACGGTCCTCTCGGACAACGTGAACGTCTTGGTGTTGCTTATCGAATGAAGGTCGGTGGTGTTGAACGTCCAGCTAGTCTTGAAATAATTATTGGATGTTATGTTGATCAGATATTCCCCGTCGGGTATGTACTCGAAATTGGTGTAATTTGTAACGAGGTTCTTGTTCGGAATGGCTGAGCCATTCGTTCCGGTAACCTGCCCTCCTGTCGTGTTTGTGAATGTGATATTTACAGGATAATCATTCGTGCTGCCATCCGTGTCCTTAACGTAAACGTGTAGCGTCCTTTCCGATAGATAGAAATTCATGGTGTTGTCCGCTGACGTTGCGGTGTAAGTGTTGAAGTTCTTGGTCTGTGAAAAGTGAGCGGAGGAGTTCACCAGAACCGAATAGTTACCGTTGTAAAGATACTGGAAGGTCGTGGATTTAGCACTCGCGTTCAGGTATTGTCCCTTCGCATTGGTTGCGAGCGTCCCTCCTAACTGCATGCTCATGTTGACATCATTATCAAGCGCGCTCCCGTCTTCCTTATATACGTATACTGCCAGATTGAGCGGAGTAATCGTTCTGGATACGCTTGTCCCCTGTGGGTCCACCGATACCGTCCAGTTCCATTTGCCGTAACCCGTAGAATTGGCGTCAATGACATACGTATACGTCCCGGCGATAATGGAAGGTTTCACATGGTGGAAGGTTACATATCCCGATGAATCCGTCAGGCCTGTGAGCGTCCCTCCGTTAGCGTTCTGGGCGACAGTCCCTCCAAGGTATACGGTCACATTCGTTCCTGAAAGGCCTGATGTAGTGTTTCTTGCGCGAACCTTCAGTTCGGTGTCGTTGAGAGCAATGGAAAGGTTGTTCGTGGTGTTTTCGTTCTCCCCCGGAGTTACCGTAAGAAGGACCGTCCCCGGCGGAGCAATCCCTAACGGGTACAACTGGCTGCTATTGAACGTGACGGAAACGTTGCCATACTTCACTTTAGTGTTGAGCACGTATCCGCTTGCTCCGGTGCTGTTGCTCCAGCTTTCGGACGTTCTGGTATTGGTGATCGTCATATCCACGTTGCTGACCTTCGTTCCGGTTTCGTTGGTCACGTTGACCGAGAATCTGGTCTCGTTGAGCGTGTAATTGATAAGATTGAGCTGGCCCGCCATGGCGTCAGTGACCGCCAGTGTTCCGGTGTTGGAATTATTGAAGAAATACACATCCGTCAGGTTCCCCGTCAGGTTGAACGAGTGTCCGCCTCCCGGTACCTTTTCGAACAGGACGGATCCGTTCGCCGTAACTGCCTGGAATAAAGGTGAATTCATGGATACAGTTATCCCGTCTATCAGTTCTCCCGTGTCGCTTCTTAATGTTATGTTGACTCTGGTCTTGTTCAAAACCCTGATGAATGCCATCGACTGGAGGTTGCAGTCATTCGTTGAAAGATAAAATGCTGTCTGGTTGATTCCGTATCCTATCGGGCTTCCGTTGAACGTGATGGTCTTGGTACCGGATGTTATGTAGCAATCCATTCTTCCGGTTGTCTGGTTGTATTTACACGTCGGAAGGGCTCCTAAAAGTGACGTATCTCCGCTGGTCAGATCCTTTATCTTGATCGTTATGTTGTTTAATATGTCTTCCCCGTCGGATGAATTGATCGTCATGTTGACCATGGAATACTCGCTCCCTCTCAGATAGTGATTCTGGTTCCTTGGTATCGTTATGTTTGCCAGATTGTATTCGCACCATCCACTCGATTTGGCATCGATGTTTATGTTGGTGTACGGTTCATGTTTACTTCTGGAGGATACGTTGAAATAGAAATTCCCGTAACCGTTCGTCGTCTCTTCGTATGCCTCGCAGTCCGTCCCGCCATAACACCCCTCCGAGCGAAGCTTGAGCGCTGTCGGGTACTTGGATCCGTTTATAGCATCCAGTGAGATGATATCTCTTACCTGGCCGGTCACGTAGCTGTCGCCTGTCATCTCTATGTCTATGGATGACGTGTTAATGGCGTACTGGTACGTCCCCATTGATTTTGTATGGTAACCGGTAGCGACGGACTGGACGCAATATGTTTCGTATATGTTGCTGTCCTGGCCGAATGCGTAAGGACTGACCTTCAGGGAATACGAGCCGTTGTCGTTAACCTGTGCCTGGTACCTTACCTGGCTTTCCTGCAGCCCTGAACATGCAGTTGACCGATAAAATGATACGGCTGCGTTGTCAACAGGTTCGAAAGCAACCGGGTCGAATGGTGGCGATGGCGTGAAGTCCAGGAAATTCGCGTCACTCACGTTCCCGGAAACATTGACACTTCCTGTGAGGTTTATGGTCAGCGTCTGGGTCCCGACCCTCCCGGAACTCCCGTTAAGAATATCGTCAAACATGTTGTATCCGCTCACAAGTACGCGGATGAAATACGTGATCATCCCGTTCACTTCAAGTGACGTCGATCCCAGCGTGTTGGTCTTGCCGGAGTTGGCGACTATCTTCCCGACTCCTATTTCGCTGGTTGTGGTATACCTTCCGAAGCCTACATCCCACCCGTCTATGGTCACGTTGTAGTATCCGGCCGGAAGGTTGATGAAGGTTCCGTTGCCGTTGACCGTCAGGTTGGAATAGTTAAGTGAAATGCCTTCCTTCCACAGCGTTACGGTGAGGTTATCCAGCAGGCTCGTGGTCACTCCCGGCGAGGTGACGGCGATTGTCACGTTAACGTAATCTCCCGGCATTCCCGTCCTCACCGGGGGTGCGGGCGGGTCTATGTGTGTATAATTGTGGGCGCCTGCGATAATGTCGACAATTGAATTGTTCACGGTCCCGCTCTTGTTTATGGAAACATTACATGATGAACATGGAAGCAACCTAGTAAATACATAAAGCCCTGATGCATTTGCCAGATTCGTGAAGTTCATCGTGTCCCCGCTCGCATTCTTCAGATATTCCGAGCCGCTCACGTTTATGGTCAGATTATTAATGCTGGTTATAGCAGGACTTCCTCCTGGACCGGTAACGTTAACAATAAGCGTGGTTATATTAACATAAATTGTGACAGAATTTGAACCTGGCGAAACTTCGAAATTTGACGACGAATTCAGACCATATCCCTGCATTGATCCGTTTACGCTTAAATTATATAATCCGGAGGCAAGGACAAATTTGATTGTTCCCGTACCCGATGCATTGCTTGAATTGGTGTAAGTGGCATTCGAAATCGTAACGTTCACCCCGGTTCCATTGTAATTATCTTCTGCGTCCGCCCCGTCTTCGTCCTTTACGAAAACCGTGAGGTTGGTCTCGGTTACGACGAATGTGTTGGTCGGGGTCACGGTCCAGTTATTGACGGTGTCGTTCGCATAAATCTTCCATCCTATCCTTGAACCGGATTTCCCTGTGGTGTCGATGGTGAAGTTGCTCCAGTTACTTGTCCCGGTAAGTGTTTTGTTGCTTATGTTTTGCCATGATCCTGAAACATTTGATTCCAAATTCGCGAAACTCAGTTCCATGTCGTCGGTCCATAGGGCGTAAACCTTGACATATCCTCCGTCTCCTACCGAGCCCGATGAGTTATCCCCGACCGAGGAATGCTGCGGGGCTCCCGTGTCCTGCTGCACGGAGCCGTCATACTTCACAAAATTCAGTATGCTTATTTCAGTTACATTGGATATTCCTAATGAGCTGTTCGTTATTGACATGTTATAACTGCCTATCTTCATCTTATGGAATTCTATCATTCCCGAACTGTTCGTGATTCCTGTCAAAGGATTCCCCGATGAGTTTGTTGCCATTGTCGAACCATTGGCCCCTGCCCATATGGTGACGTTCGATATAACAGGCGAACCTCCGGATTTTATTATTGCAAGCAGCCAGTTCTCGCTAAGGTTCAGTTTAAGGATAGTCAGGTTGTCCGGTTCCACGAGGAAGTTCATGACATTCGTGTAATTATATCCAACCAGACTCCCGTTTACCGTAATATTCACCACACTCTCTATATAGGTGAAATTCGCCCATCCTTGGGCGCTCGTGTTCTGGGACCAGAAGTTCGTACCGTTGTTTATGCTCACGTTCGCATCCTGGATGACCGAACCCTGTACGATTATGCTCAAATTTCCCGGGTGGGGTTGCATCACTATCGGGTTATTGCTGTAATCCGTGACCACATTGTTTACAACAGTGTAATTCTTGGTGGCGTTGTAATAGTTCTGGTGGACCGCCCTGAATGTTCTGTTATCCCCGATGGGCACTCCGATTAAAGAACACGTGCCGTTCGAATCGGTGGTGCAGTTGGCAAGACTCGGGTTAGCGAGGTAGGTTACGTTCGCGTTCTCGATCGCGCCCCCTGCCGGACTGACCACCTTCATAATAATTCCGTTGTAATTGACGTTTCGGGAGAAATTGTATGCCTTTCCTCCCTCATCTATCGTGATCTGGGTCTGGTTGATTCCGCACCCTGCGGAACTCCCGTTGACTGTGAGATTATACACCCCTACCGGGGTCATGTAGAATGTCGTATTGTTCAATCCGCCTGATGTTAGAACAGAATGGCTGAAACCATATTTGCAGTTCGTGCACACTAAAGACACATTGATACCGTCTTCTTGCGTGTTATTGCAGGTTGCGGTTACGTTCACGATGGTCTGGTTAACGGAATAGAACCACTCCCTCTGTGTGAAATTATAATACAATATCACCGTGGCGTTCTGGATGTTCTTGTAAGCCGGCGTGGCATAAGGATCAACAGTTTTCACAGTGGTTGCCGCATAAAGCTGAAGGGTAAGGTTCTTGTCGGAAGAGAACGGTCCTGCAAGGTTCTCGGAATATCCGTACTTGCTGGCCTTGATGTTGTATTTGTGGGACGAATCCCTCTCCCTTATATTGAGTGTAGTGAAACCATCCGCATCCGTTATCTTCTTGTACACGCAGTCCTGATAAATATTGAATTCCTGCTCTTCCAAATAAGCGCACACATCGGACCCGTTTATCTTCTGGCTGTTTTCGTACTGGTCGATAACGGTCACCCTTACCAGGGTCTTTCCTATGAGCTCGTTGTAACCCTTCCCCCCCGTGCTCCATGATTGCGACCGGGAGTTGTTGAGATATGATAAAGTATAATATCCGCTCTTGGACATCTGAACGGAATAATTGGTCTGGCCGTTCATCTCCCCGACCTTTATGGTGTAATTTCCGTCCGGATCAGTGTATGCCGTGTAATAATTGGTGCCCTGATCGTCATACACCCTAACGAAGACGCCTTCCTGCGGCTGATAGGAAGAAACGGCGTCTCTATCAACGACTGTCCCGGAAACCGTCACATTCCCGTTTAAACACTGTGTCGGAGGATCGCCCTGGCTTATTGTCTTTGTCTCGTAATAAGCCGATGTGAACTGGATGTTATATGTGTTGACTGTGGAAGGTATGTAAAGGTTGTAGAAACCGTAATAGTCCGAGAACACGCGGTAACGGTTCGGCATCCCGCCGGTCGTGCTTATCACGTTAACGGTCGCGTTCTCTAACTTGTTCCCCGGGAGCTGGAGGTTGCTATAACAGTCCGTCAGCGTCCCGTTTATCTGCTTGTTTCCCCTCATTTTGACGTTGCCGAGATTATTGATGGAATCCGAACTTACCGTTACCCCGCTCACGGTCTTGACTTTGTATCCCTGTTTAGTGAACGTGAGGGTGTACGTGTAGGCCGATGAAACGTTAAGGGTGAAAGCGCCGACGGAATTGGTGGTTGTAATATAATCCGCCCCTCCGTTTGAATCGAATGTGACGTTGGCGTTGGCTATCTTTATGCTGGTATTGTATTCGTCCACCGCTATTCCCATGATCCTCCCGTTTCCGGTCAGGTTGATCTGGCCGTAACTGTAATTGCCTATGTGCCTCGTGGTATCGACATGATTTTTGTATCCTGTCTTGGTCACTGTGAGTGTGTGGTTTTCTCCGTCCTTTACCGGGAAGTTGAATATCCCGTTCACACTGTCGATAATGTATATAGTATCCGTTCCCACGAGATCAGGATCACTGATTTCGACGGTGGCGCCGTTCAGCTTGTGGGTCTTGTTATTGTTATCCACTATCAGTCCGTCCAGCCACGCCGTACCGTTCAGATAAATGTCGGTCTGAGCCGATCCGCTTGTGATCTTCCTCCATTTCACGTATCCAGTCGCATTGGCGTGTATCCACATACTGCTATTGCATTGGAGTCCTGAATCGGGGGATGGATAATATATGCTGTAATAACCGTTGGCACCGGTCGTTTTATTGTAAAAATACGAGTTGCTCCAGTTGAGTTTAGGATCGGAATTGTCTGGTCCACATTTGATCTCCACGAATGCTCCCTGTATGTTCCATCCCGGACATCCGGAACACCTGTAATTGTCCCTCACGTAACCGTTTATGTTGTTTTTTCCGTTTAATCTTATGGTCACGTTCTTGTTCTGCGCCTCGTTTATGGTCACGGTGAAGCTGTCGTTCCTCGAATATCCGGGCGCTGTCACGTTCATCGTGTGTTGCACGGGCGAGCCATCCACGCCTGCCTTCACCCCGAGCATAACAGTCCCGGACCCGTCCGTTTCCGCCCTCGGGCAATTTTTAGTCGATACGCATGTTCCGTGTTCCACTTTTACTGTAGCGCCCGGAACCGGCCTCCCGTTCGTTCCGTCAATCACGGTCACGTTTAAGCTCCCTACGTTAGGCACGTAAAGATAAAGCGTCCTGTTGTCCCCTACGGTGAAGTTGACCGGTTGCGAGGGAAGGGAGCCGCCTGTATATCCGGTCTTGGTGAAATTGACATTATAATATCCAGCCGAACCCATGTCCATCTCGAAATACCCGTTCGCTCCCGTGAGCGTCGAATTGACAAGTCCGCCGCTTGTCTGGTTCCACACGCTTACATTAACGTCTGAAAGGTATCCCACACCGCTGCTATAATTATTACCGAACTGGACGCCAACGACGAATCCGGCAATCTCGGTCTGTGCGAATGCCGGAAGGATATAATATACCCCTATAACCATCAAAACGATTGCCATGATCCCGATCTTCCGCCCTTTGCTTAATTTGAATTTAGACATTTGAGGCATCCTCCTCTGGCAAATAGACATGCGACTTACCTATCGTAATAAGCCTCAGAAGCGTCCGGTCCTTCATCGATTCGAGATATCCTGCGAGGAAATCCCTTCTCATTTCCAGCTTGCGGGCGAGTTCAGAAACAGACTGCGGTTCCTTTGTTAACATGGATATTATTTTCTGTTCTAACAACTGCAGAGATTCACCCATAAAATAGAATTAACTGAGGCTCTATTTAAATGTTTCTATGTTGTATTATATATTAAAGATCATAAAAAAACCAAAAAGATGTCACATGATATCGATTTATAATATCATTTAATAATCATTTAAAATTTACATAAATACATTATAGTTTTAATTTTATTATCATATGGTATTATCTACAGTTTCTATATAGTGACAATAAAATAAAAAATACCTTTATATATCACTGGTGATATAATATTATATCAATGTTGATATATCACTAAAGATATATCACCGGCGATATGGTGATCTCTTGAAAAATGACTGCGACTTTCCTTTCTCCATGCCGAGGGGTTTCCTGGACATGGAGATCCTGACACTGCTTGAAAGGCCAATGTGCGGCTATGAAATAATGAAATACATTCAGGAGCACTTCGGCTGTTGGAAACCGTCTCCCGGCTCGGTTTATCCGATGCTGAAAAAGATGGAAAATGATGGTTTCATAAAGAAGAGTCAGGAAGGAAGGAAAAAGATATATGTCATTACGGAAAAAGGAAAAGAACACATCCGGAAGTTCAGTGAGATAAGCGAGGAAATCAGGGAAAAGTTCATGTCGATGATAAGATTAGTGGGGGACCACGCCGGAAGCGGAATGATGAGGAACTTCGTGCAGGCAAGATATCTGATGCATGACATAGGAAAGGATCCCTTGAAGAAAGGGAAACTCAATAAAATCATAATCCAATATATTAAGGATCTTAAAAAACTCGCTGAGGAGTAAAAGGAGGTTTAGGTATGAATTCAAAAATAGCAATTGGACTGATACTTGGTCTGGCTCTTGTGCTGGCTAACGTAAGCGCAGCAACAACGGTCACTGACCTTGATCTGATCCTTTCGTCACAGAACCCGTATCCGGTAGAACCGGGTGAGGTGGTAAGCGTACAGGTAGCGCTTCAGAACAGCGGTCTTAAAGACGCTGATAATATAGTGCTTGAGATAGAGCCCAAAGCACCATTCTCTCTCGTTGAGGGGGAACAGCAAAAGGTCACTTATAACAAGATTGCAGGTTCCAGCAGCATAAAAAGGACGTTCAAGCTGGAGGTGAGCAATACAGCCAAATCCGGTGATTACACGCTGGATTTCAGGTATTATAATCAGGGAGAGACGGCCGTTACCGTGAAACAGAGCGTCATTGTTCATGTTCAGGGAAGGCCGAATCTGGTTATAAGGAAGATAACAACTGATCCCGAGGTCATAGAACCGGGGAAGGAGTTCGAACTTACCGCAATGCTGGAAAACGTTGGGACAGGAAAGCTTTTCGACATGCAGGGCATTCTGAATTCCAGTTCCGCATACGTCCTTCCGGTGCTTTCCGGAGGATTGCACTTCATAGGAGACATGGAACCCGGTGAACTCAAGGAAGCGACATTCAAGATGAGTGTTGATACATCAGCGGAATACAAGACATATTCCGGTTCCCTGATACTTTCATACAACGACGAAGCCAGCACAATTGGAACGAAGGTATTCGCTCTTGGTTTGCCTGTGAAGGGCGTTCCGATAATAGAGATACTGAGTGCAAAGGTTGACGGCTCGAATTACAAGGTCGATATCGAGAACATAGGGACTTCCGACGCAAAAGCACTGAAAATATCGTTTGTCCAGAACGGGGAAATAAGGGATGTTTCCGTAACTAACGAGCTCAAACCGAGCAAAGCGAAAACTCTGCGTTTCTCCGGTTTTGAATACGGTCAGGCGATAATCAACATCAGCTATCTTGACGAGAGCAATGCTCCGCACGTGATAGAAACACCGGTAACGATAAAGCAACCCAATCTGGGAAGCGAAGAAACAGGCGGAACAGGCGCATATTCGTCGCTGATTCCGATACTATTGGTAATAGTGGTTCTGGAATCTTTCTATATATGGAGAATTAAAAAGAAGAAGAAATAGTTTCGAGGGAATGATAGAATGAAGGAAATACTGTTCAGGCTGGACAACGTCTGGAAGACGTATAAGATGATGGGCAAGGGCGTCGAGACTAACGCCCTTCGAGGCGTTAGCGTCCAGGTGAAGAAGGGAGAATACGTAGCCATAATAGGACCCAGCGGTTCGGGCAAATCCACCCTGATGCATGTTATGGGATGCCTGGATTCCCCCAATAAGGGAAGGGTCTTCGTAGACGGCAAGGAAACCTCCACCCTCAGCGAGGACGATCTTGCCAGGATACGGAGAAGAAAGATAGGGTTCGTTTTCCAGTCTTACAATCTTATACAGGGGCTGACGGCCGCGGAGAATGTCGCCCTTCCCATGCGTTTGGATGGTGTCGGGAAGAAGGACGCTCTGAAGAAGGCGGAGAAATACCTGTTAAGAGTCGGACTGAAGGAAAGGCTTACCCACAAGCCCAACCAGATGAGCGGAGGAGAACAGCAGAGGGTTGCCATAGCCCGTTCGCTCATCAATGATCCGGAAGCAATACTGGGTGACGAACCAACCGGGAATCTGGATACGAAGTCAGGTATGAGCGTGATCAGTCTGCTCGAGGAACTGAACAAAAAGGAGAAGAAAACCGTCGTAATAGTGACCCACGACAGCAGGCTCGCTGCAAGGGCTGACAGAGAGATACACATAAAGGACGGCAATATTGATCAGGACAGGACCAACCACAACCATAACAAATAAGGGGATTTTATGCTCGATCTGGCAGTCAAGGATCTGAAAGAACACAAGGTAAGGACAGTCCTCACTACGCTGGGTGTTATCATCGCGATAACGGCAATCGTCTCCCTCGGTTCGGTTTCTGCCGGAATAAACGAGATGGTAACGGAGAGCCAGAGCATAGTGGGATCGGACGTTATTTTTGTAATGAAATCCTTCGACATGAGCGACATGTCAGGGCCGCCTACATCATTTGAACTGGAATCGATAAAAGAGGAAGAAATAGAATCCATCAGAAGCATGTCGGGCGTCAAACGAGCTGTTCCCATCATCAGCAAGATGCTCGGAGGAGGGTTCTTCGAGATAGACGGAATAGACATGAACGAAATCGATATTTTTGGAGCCGCCGATATACAATTCAAAGAGGGCGGATGGCCGGACAATGATGACGAGGGAATCGCTATCGGATATCCGATTTCTCAGGCTCTTGATGTCGGAGTAGGTGACTACATTGTCCTGAACAAGAAGGACGTGGAGGTTATGGGTATTTTCGAGGAAGAGAGCGGGATGTACGACATGGTAGCTCTGATGCCTTATTCTTATGCAGAAGATGTTTTCGACATGGAAGGAGAGGCCACACAATTAATGATAGAGCCAGATGACGTCAGCATAGTCGAGGATCTCAAGAACGCGATAGAGGAGGATCATCAGGACCTGGACGCAATGACCATGGCCGATGCTCTCGCAATGGCGCGGGAGATGACTGACACTCTCAGCATCATGACCTTCGGTATCGGCGGCGTGGCTTCGCTGGTGGCTGCCATCGGGATAATAATCACGATGTACACCAGCGTATTGGAAAGGAGAAGGCAAATTGGCATACTCAAGGCTGTCGGAGCGGTCAGGTGGGTGATACTCAAGCAGATACTGGAGGAATCTATAATAATATCCCTTTTAGGAAGCCTGATCGGGTTGGGACTGTCGTTCTTTTTCGTTGACATGCTGAACAACGTACTTCTCGGTGGAACAGAACTGGCCCTGATTACTCCAACCCTCGCGTTCGGTGCGGTCGCTTACGGTGTCATAATTACGGTTGTTTTCAGCCTCTATCCTGCATGGATCGCCGTGAAAACGGATCCGATAGACGCGATAAGGAACGGTTAGAATGGAAAGGCAAGTCAAACTTGCCAAATGGGAGTAAAAAATGATAGTCGATATGGTGGCAATGGAATTCGGAAGACACAAGCTAAGAACAGTTCTTACAATGCTCGGTATAGTGATAGGCATATTCCTCGTGACCAGCGTCCAGTCGTTTTCCGAAGGAATAACGTACTACGTGAACGATCAGATAGCCATCACGGCAGGACTCGTAACCGTTATTGAACGGGATGTCGGTTACAGTGTCCAGTCCAGCGAGATAGATTATGAACTTTTGGATGAGCTGGAATCCATCAGCGGTGTGGACAGAGTGGCCACGATAAAGTTCATGAAGTTCGACGATATAGGGATGGTCACAGCCGTTACACCGGGAAGCGAAGATATCCTTAAGGGAGTGAATATAGACATAGAAGAAGGAAGGGGGGCTGAGGAAGGGGCTTACGAAGTCGAGATCGGATCATCATACGCCAAAAACAATGACGTTACGGTCGGAGACAACCTGAAAATCAACGGAACGGATTTCGAAGTGGTCGGTATAATGGAGGAAAGCGGAGACGCTGATATGGATGGTTCAGTGAACATGTTCCTGGACGTCATGCAGGACTTGACCGGGGACTATGAAACAATCTCCTTGTTCATGATAAAGCCGGTGAGCCCGGAAGACGCCGATTTTATAGCGCAGACCATCAACGAGGAATATGACGACATTGCCGCTGCGACGGACAAAAGCATACAGGACAGCGTCGGTGAGATGCTTTCCCAGCTGAACATAATGACTTTCGCCCTCGGAGGGATCGCATCCCTCATCTCTGCCATAGTGATAATGAACGTCATGATAATGAGCGTAAGGGAAAGAAGGCGGATGATAGGAACTATCAAGGCCATCGGAGGGACCGATCGGCAGGTGATCAGCATGATACTTCTAGAGGCGATCGCCCTTTCCGTCGCCGGAGCGTTTCTCGGGATACTGCTCAGCTATGGTGGCGTTTACTTCATCAACACGATTCTTCCGCAGCCCATGGCCATAATCACCCCCAGATTGATCGCAATTGCTTTCCTTATCGCCATCTCGATCGGGGTGGTCTCAGGGATCACACCCGCAAGGCAGGCCGCCAAGTTAGATCCGATCGAGGCGCTGAGGTACGAGTAACATCAGGATTTAAAGAAGTCGCCGAAGGCGAGGAGCGGAGAAGTTTTCTTACTGCCGAAAATCAGATAGGTGCCGTAATTTTCATTTTCAACATTGTAAATAAAATGAGAAAAATTATCAGCTGAACTCATTTTTTCTTGATTTCCGCTCTTGTTACGGGTAGTGATTCTGGGTAGTTTTTCCTAATGTATTCAATAAGTTTCTCACGAACAATACATCGAAGATTCCATGCGTCTGGAGAGTTTCGTGCACTCACCAAGGCTCTTAACTCAACACATTTTTCAGTGGTTGCAGTTACCTGAATTATACTAGTCTTACCGTCCCATAAATCTGTTTTTTTTAGGATCTTAGACAGTTCATCACGTAATTTTCCAATTGGTATCCCATAATCTACATACAAGAACACCGTACCTAAAATATCAGCAGAGGTTTTAGTCCAGTTTTGAAAAGGTTTCTCAACAAAATAGCTTATTGGAAGTATCAAACGTCTCATATCCCATATTTTTACAACGACATACGTTAGTGTTATTTCCTCAATTCGCCCCCATTCTCCTTCGACAACGACAACATCAACTATGTTGATGGGTTGTGTAAATGCTATCTTAAAACCTGC
>CAYUSU010000011.1:0-30813 GCA_964447525.1 uncultured archaeon
TAAGCCCGATCACCACGAACTTCCCGACTTCAAATGCTTTCCCGATCAGCGCCTCATGACCAGCATGGATCGGCGGATCGAACGTCCCGCCAAGACACACCTTTTCGAACTGCATGATTTAATTTTGGATAGGGAAAGTTATTAATTTTCTATAATTCACTTCTTTTCATTTCTCATCCACACGTCCCTCTGCGGGAATGGGATCTCGATTCCGTTCTTTCGGTAGGCTTTCATGAGCTCCTTCATGAAGTTGTGGATCATCAGGTACCTGTTGACGTACTTCTCCGCTCTCATGATCACCGAGAAATTGATCCCGGAGTCTCCGAACTCGTTGTATCTTATGAAGGGCTCGTGGTCCTTTACCGCTCCTTCGGTCGTCTTATAAACATTTTTGGCGGTCTCTATCGTCACCTTCTCCACTTTCTCCAGATCGCTGCCGTAAGCGACGCCGCAATTCACTATCACTGAAAGCTGTGGTTGCGGGTCATTGTAGTTCGTTATTATGGAATCTGCCAGCTTCGAGTTCGGTAGGATGACGTAGTTGTTTCCTAACTGCCGGATCCGGGTCGATCTCCATCCTATCTCATCCACCTCACCCTTGAATCCGTTCTCCAGCTCTATGAAGTCACCTTTCTTTATGGGTTTGTCTACCCCCATATAGATTCCGGAAAAAAGGTTTGAAAGCGTATCCTGGAGCGCTAAAGCGATGGCGAGACCTCCTATCCCGAGGCTTGCTATCAGCGGGGTGATCTCTACACCGAGGTTCCCGAGAATCATCACTATCGCTATCACGTAAACGATTATTATGATGAATTTGTTTATCAGTGGAAGCATGCTCTCGTCCATCTTGGTGTGGGTCTTTATCGCCACTTCCTCCATGTACCATGCGAACACTGCCCCCAGTATGTTTACGATCAGGTAAGACACGCTGAAGACGGAAAGTATGTAAAATATCTGGGGAACGGTAATCCCGAAAACATCACCGGTCATGTTTACGTACATCAGTGCATAATACAAACCGCCTACTATGAACATTATCTTCAGGGGACGCCTTATAGCAGCTATTATCTTGTCGTCGATCGTTGTCTTGGTCTTGCTGAAAGCGATGTCACCCAGTTTATCCAGAATGAAAAGAACCACATAAGCTAGAACAAATGCTACTATTACAATTATTGCTGCCATCGCGAAAGGGACAGTATTTAATGGTAAATAAGATTCTAAAACTGCCATAATATTATCCAACACAGTAACACCTTGTGATTTATTATTTTTGTTTTATAAAAGTTTAAACCCGTTTTAGCGTGAAAAAAATATCAGGGGAACTCAGACAATTCCTAAGCATGGAGATACATATAACTTTTTATATAATACGATCCAACCGGTATTTTTCTTCTATGGACACTGTTATATTGAATGGCTTCTGACAAAAGAGTTTTCATTTTCTTCCAAAGAGAATTATATTCATCATGTCCGACAAAGTCCCCTTGGCTCAATGATGTTAAAACTCCTTTAATGTCCCTTTCTATTGAAGATTTAAACCTCACGCCAAACATAAATAATTATTGAAAAATAGTTTTTTAAGTTGATTTCCAAGGATAATTATGAAGGTTTTCATAATCCACGGGGCATACGGAAACCCGGAAGAGAACTGGTTTCCATGGCTGAAGAAAGAACTGGAAGCGTTCGGGTGTAAGGTATTCGTCCCTGAGTTCCCCACTCCGGAAGGGCAGAATCTGGAAAACTGGATGAACGTCTTCGATAAATACAGAAAATATCTGGATGAAAACTCGATTGTGGTGGGTCACAGCATTGGTCCAGCGTTCCTTCTGAGAGTGATCGAAAGCCTGGATTTTCCGATAAAGGCAGCGTTCTTGGTTTCAGGTTTCATAAGTGAACTAGGCAACCCGGACTTCGACGAAATAAACAGGACCTTTTACGGGAGATTCGACTGGGAAAAAATACTAAAGAATTGCAGAAAGTTCGAGGTGTTCCACTCGGATAATGATCCTTACGTTCCTTTCGGGAAGGCGGAGGAACTCGCGGAAAATTTGTGTACGGAAGTGATAATGGTGAAGGAAGCCGGGCATTTCAACGCAGACAGCGGATACACGACTTTCGATTTCCTGTTAGGAAAAATAAATGCGGAGTTAAATTCTGCACATGAAAAGAAGGAATAGCATACTGCTACTGATCTCAGTGATCATTATTCTAGACATCATTGCAATCATCATGAGCAGCGGGATCACTGGGAAACTCATAACAAAGGACAAGATAATAACCGTTTCCGAACTCTACGAATCTTCCCTTCTGGGAGATACCGTTAGGATAAGGGGAAAGGTCTCGTTGATCATGGAGGATCACATATCCGAAAAGGGTTTCAGGTACCAACAGTTTCTTGTATCTGACTGGGAAAGAGAAATCAAGTTCTTCTGCTCGGTTAAATACGGCGAAGCCGACGTGGAGAAGGGGGATGAGGTGATCATCGACGGGAAGTTCCAGAAGTTTTACATGGAATTCGAGGTATACGGCTTCTGTTCTGAGGTAAGAAAGGTATAACCATTATTCCGGTTTCGTGAAAACCATCCTGTGCATGAATTCGTCCCTTATTAATTCATGAATCATGTGATCATTTTCAAGTTCCTTCAGACCCATATCTCTGATTTTTTTCATCAAAAGTCCTTTATTGAGGTATACTCCAAAAACAGCTTCAAAAACCTCAGGATCCCTAGTGATCTCTTCTTTCCTCAAAATTATACCCTTCCTTCCCAGTTTGCTTTTCACGTCTTCCGCGAAAAAATCCGGATAAGGCCATACAGCAAAATCATGCCCGGGTTTTAAAACCCTGACCACCTCGTTCACTGTTCTTAGCATATAATTTTTTCTTCCGGTATAAATAACATCAAACTTGTTTTCATTTGAAAATTTTATAATTGCATATCTTTTGAATGAAAGACCATCTTTGAAAAGGGACATGTGAGAATATGCAAAATCATAATGATTGTCCGGCTTGGGGATACCCTTCGAAGCATCCCTTTTGATAAGAAACGGTCTTTCTGTTGCCAGTTCAGTATCGATACCGTCGGCATCTATCCCCTTCTCATTTAGATAAACAACCGCTCTTGCCTCTTTCCCGCAGCCGATATCAAGCACTCTACCCTTGATCTCACACGGATCAAGACCTACATTTATCAATACGGTTTCAGGATGGTATTGTGTTGTGCTTCCATCATAAATGGTTTTACTCATGATAACTACTTAACAGTAATGTATTAATATTTTCAGAGGTCAACAGAGGGAGGTTCAAAAAGTATAAATATAACCAATGCATATTCATATCAACAAAAACTGATTTTACTGATATGGACCAGGAGGGATGAAGATGCTCTGGTTTGATGAGGAAGACGAGTGGGGAGAAGGCGAAGACGAAGAATAATTCCTAACCAAAACATACTGTTATTCCCCTTTTTATTTTCTTTTACACGAAAAACGCTTAAAAATGTTACAATCATTTATTTCTATTAGGTGATTAAATGCCTGAAAAGGTCGTTTCAACATTAGTGAAATTCTTTTACGAATTCGTAAACGAAGGAATGCCTGAAAACGCCACAATGGTCAACCCTCTCACAGACGGACAGATCAACACTAAAGATTTCTTCAAACCAAAAATAATAAATCATCGCGGTGGAAGCGGTGATTTTAAATTAATCAGAGAGATAAACAAGGAGTACGTTCTTTCGAAAAAAATCGATGCGATATTTAACCAACTTAACACAAAAAATTTGAAACCGCATAACATCAACGTATTATTCCTGCCTTATGTCGATGTTGATCTTCTTGATTCAATTATCGGGAAAAAAATACCGGACGCAAAGCCCAGACTAGAAAAGAAAAGAAGGGACTATTTACACGGAGATGATTTAATATTATCGATAACCAGAAATTTAAAAAGAATAATTTTTTTTCCGCATGAAGGAGGAACGAAAGAAAAACCAATATACACACCAGATGAACTTGCTCTTGATATAATCGATACCATTCATGACGGGAATATTTACATAAAAGTGGAAGACAGATTTAATAAATATTTCCTTAATGAGAACGGAACGGTCGTTAAACATTCTAATAGATATAAACCGATCACTATATCAGGTTAAAGGATATGGTCTTTTATTTTCTTTTTACATAATTCTTTCCATGGATTACCAAGAACTGATGGATTATCTTTCTTCACTGGAAAAGATAGGAACGCGTCTTGGGCTGGAACGGATGGAAAAGGTCACACAATCCCTCGGTTATCCGCAGAATGATTACAAGATAATACACGTTGCAGGAACGAATGGTAAGGGAAGCGTATGCGCGATGATCTCATCTGTACTGAAGGAATGCGGATACAAGGTCGGAATGTTTACATCCCCTTATCTGATCGATGTTCGCGAGAAGATAATGATCAACGGACAGAAAATTTCTAAAAAAGACATGGTAAAGTATTCAACGATCATCAGAGGGAAAAACGTGAAACTGACTTATTTCGAGTTCCTGACCGCTCTTGCTTTCATTTACTTCAAAGAGAAGGGAGTGAATTTCGCAGTGATTGAAGTTGGACTGGGCGGAAGGCTGGATGCGACCAATGTCGTTAATCCGATGGTTTCAGTGATCACTAACATAGGACTGGAACACACAAACTATTTGGGAAATGATATCAAGAGCATAACCAAGGAAAAGGCTGGAATAATAAAACATTCTATCCCGGTCGTCACTAATGCTAAAGGAGAATCATTGGAAGAAATAGAAAAAATAGCAAATGAAAGAGATTCCAAACTTTTTGTTGTAAAAGAACGTGCCAGAAAATTACAATCCGATCTTGAAAAACAGATCATCACTTACGGATGCGAAAGAATACGATTTCCTCTGTTAGGAGATTTCCAGATAGAAAATCTAAAGACGGCGCTGGAAACAATCGAAATCCTGAAGGCTTCGAATGAAATACCGAAAGAAAAAATAATTTCCGGACTGGAAAAAACCAAATGGCCCGGAAGGATGGAAGTAGTCGGGAGGAATCCGCTGATCATACTGGACGGCGCGCATAATCCAGACGGAATAAAAGCTCTCAGCGACTTTGTAAAAGGACTGGAATTCGGAAAGATGGTTCTAGTTATGGGGATTTCCAGAGACAAGGATAAAGAAAGCATGATCAGGGAAATCTTTCAATTGGCAGATGAAATAATACTGACCAAATCCAGTTACAGGGCAATGGATCCATTCGGAATCGCGAACGATCACATCATTGAAAATGATCCGGGCAAAGCGCTGGAAAAAGCGAAAGGACTCGCTGGAAAGGATGATCTTATTCTCGTCACGGGTTCGCTGTATCTGATCGGTGATTTGAAAAAATAATTATAAATTCTATTTCTTGGAATTCCTGAGCCACTTGACACCAAGGTAACATATCGGAGTGTCACACAACGCCACAATTACCTTCAGTATCCAGTAAGGTATGATCAACGCTATCACGAACTCAACAGTAAACTTCGGGGTGACCATGTAGAAAGCAATGAACATGAATATCGTCGTGTCCAGCAACTGTGAAATGATCGTGGAAGCGTTGTTCCTTAACCACAAGAAACGACCATTGGTCTTTTTCTTCCAGAATTCAAAAGCCATTATGTCGTGATATTGGGAAATAAGGAAAGCTATAATGCTGGCTATTACTATTCTGAGGGAAGGTGCGAATATCTGAACATATTCTGTATTAAGTTCGTATCTCGAAGCCGGCGGGAGATAGATCGAAAGCAATGTGAAAACTGTGACCAAGAGAAGGGAAAAGAAACCCGCTATTATGAACTGCTTTGTTTTCGCCCGGCCGTAAACCTCTTCGATCATATCCGTAATGAGGAAAGTGATAGGATACATGAATATTCCCACTGACGCAGAAATGATCCAAAATGAAAATATCTTTGTTCCCAAAAGGTTTCCGGAAATGATCGCTGCAACGAATATTCCCAAAAGGATGGATGTCTTCTCTTCCATTGTAAGATTAAAATTCATGTTACTGATTTCTTGTGGGAAAGGATATTAAAAGATTATTCCATGTCTTCGTATTTTCTAAGTTCTTTCGTTTCCCGGAAAACATCCACGGCAAAAAGCAGGCTTAGAAGGAACCACGTGAACATTCCCCATATGGAAAGCATTTCCGAATATGAAAGCAGCATTGAGTACGGGATTGTCATAAGTAAAGACGTATTGAGAAGGAACACTATGACCAGACCGACACCGAGAAATCTCCGATGCTTTATGTACAGGTAACCAAGTCCCCAGAGAATGAAATTAAGGAACGCCGCGAACCATGGATTCCTGCGATGTTTCATTTCCATGATTATAAAATGAAATGGTTTTTTAAAAGTATTAATCTTCATTATAAATTATTGTTTCAGACGTAATTACGTCGATATATAGCGAAATCTTTATAAACCCTTTGAACATGTTTTAATTATAATCGGGCAACAGGCCCACATTTTCCGAACCGTTTAACGGAATAGGAGGAGATTAAATGGCAAAAAGAAAAGCCGCACAGAAAAAATACTACGTTCTCAGAAAGGGAAGCAAGACCGCTGTTTTCACAGGAAGATCTCCAAGACAGGCTGCTTTGAAGGCAGCTGCAAGGGGTTTCAAGGACATCAAACTCAGGGAAAGAGGAAGAAGGAACAAGGACAGAACATACACGATCCACGTCTTCAAGGGCGATGTCAAGAAAGTCGACGCACCTGCAAACAGACCTTCATGGCTTCCGGCAAAGATAAAGAAAGCAATGGTTTCAAAGAAGGGAATAGAAAAAGTCAAGAAATTGTAAACTGGTTGGAACCTTATTTTTGGTTCCTTCTGTTTTTCTTTTTTATTATCAATTTATACCAATTCGGAAGAATATCATTATGGACCTTCTTAACATAACGTCCCAGTTCATGGAATTCTCTACCGGGATGGCGGAAAGCTTCGGGTATCTCGGAATTTTCGTGATAAGTATTCTGGGATCAGCAACGATATTCTTTCCAACACCTGCCATTCTGGTAGTTTTCGCTTTTGGCGGGATTCTCAATCCATGGATAGTCGGGATAGTGGCAGGGATCGGAGCGGCTATCGGAGAACTTATAGGTTACATTTTAGGTTACGGCGGAAAGGGTTTACTGGAAAAGAAGTACAAGGACGACCTCGCCAGAGCGAAGCGATGGATGGAAAAGCACGGAGCATTTATGATAATAATACTATTCGCTATCACACCGTTACCTGACGATATAATAGGTATACTCTGCGGCGTGATAAACTATAACGTGAAGAAATTCTTCCTTGCGTCACTCATAGGAAAAATAATAATGCACGTTCTCGTTGCTTTGGCCGGATACATGAGCATACAATGGATACTGGCTGTTTTTACGTTGTAAAATTTAATTAGCATACATTCGAATTCTAATACATGGAGAGGTTTTACGTTAGGCTTTACTATCTGAAAATACTTCATTACATGTTCTTCTCTCTCGGCGTACTTTCCCTTTCCATTGCGATAATTCTTTTTGACATTTACTCGCTGAGTTCAAGGAGCATGATTATCCTTTCCGTCACATACACCGTAAGCAGTCTTTATATTGCAAATATTTTTATGAGCCAATTCAGAAAAATTGAAAAAAACAACAGGGAAATAACCAAACAAGGAGTCAGATACATTTTCCTTGCGCTATATACAATATCTCTCCTTGTAATATTCCTTAACACGTTTCCTTTCGTAGTTGAACTGATTTATTATTTCATATTCGTGAACTATTATATATTCTTTTTAATCATCATAGGTTTCATTCTGGGACGCTTCAAACTCGTTTCCAGACTATTTGAGGTTTATTCGGATAGTATGCTTCGCAGGGCCAAATCCTTCGCACTGGAATATTCAAAATACAGGGGGCTCCATGATTACGTAACAGGTTCGGATGAAAGGGTTGACGAAATGCTTGAAACGATATGGTCTAACAAGACATATCCCCTTCCGTTCATAAAGGATCTTGAGATGTACATGTGCAACAAAAAGATCAGGGATATTCAGAAAGCAATAGTAAATTTCAGTGACAGAAACATGGATCATCTGGTGGAAGTTCTCAAAAAAGAAAAAAAGAACGAAGAGATGTCCATGGCTGAAATAACAAAAAAAACGATTTAATCTTTTTTCTGTGGCTCTTTCACAATTTCATTTTTCATCCACATTTTAAGAAGATCAACAAAGTCATTGAACTTTATAACAACAAAGGGGTCAGTTCTTGTGAAATTGAAAACAAGGAAGCTCACGTCATTGTTATTCAGTTCTAGTATTTCCTTTTCCGGGAAGGAAACATATTTCTTTGCCTTGGTTGTCTTGGCTTTTCCGAAGAATTTTTCTTCGACTATTATGTCAGCATTCGGAATGTCCGTAGCAGGCTGACCGAATGCCGGCTGTCTCCCTGATAAGGCGACCCTTCTTGAGTTTATGCCATGTTGCGCCAGCTTGTCAACAACGTGATACTCGAATCTTCTTCCCCTGGCGTAGCATTTTACCATAAAAATATTATGTAAGAGAAGATTAATAAGATGATTCATTCATTTCGGGGACGCCGCATCCGGTGAGTCTTCCCAGCGTTGCGAGTTCCTGTACCCCCTCGTAAGAATTCCCGCCTATCTTCCATGTCGGATAACCCCTGATCCCCTCAGAAATACACGTATTCATGTTCACGGCGCAGTCAACATAATTGATATGAACAAAATTTTCACCGAACATCTCTTTCTGATGTTTGCAGTGACTGCATGACTGGCTTCCGTACATCGTCGCTCCTTTTTCGGTAAGGCATTTCGCAAAGGTTTCCATGTCAACCGGTTCATTGTCCGGTGTCACGCAACCGGACACGACAAAAAGGGATAATCCTATCAGCAGCACCAAAAATAATCCGGATATTCTGATTTTATCATATTCCATTCTGAAATTATCTAAGGAAGATTTAAAATATTTACGGGTCATGGGGAAACCATTTTAATACAGCAAACAAAAGATTATAATGAAGGTTTATCTGGATTACGCAACTTCCACGCCGGTTGACAAGAGAGTCATGAAAGCTATGGAGATATATTTCACTGAAAAATACGGATCCCCTTCGTCTTCTCATTACATGGGCAGAGAAGCTGCGAAAGCGATTGATTGGTCAAGAGATGTCATCGCAAAAAGCATTAAATCGAAACCTGACGAGATATTTTTCACTTCGGGGGGGACGGAATCCGACAATCTTGCAATAAGCGGGGCTGCAAGAGCAAACGAGCACCTCGGCAACCACATAATAACATCCAAAATGGAACATCCGCCAGTTCTCAATACATGCTACTCCCTTGGCCAGGAAGGATTTGACGTAACATTCCTTGACGTGGACAAGAACGGCATGGTTGATCCGAAGGATGTGAAAAAAAGCATAACGAAAAAAACAATTTTAGTTACGATACAGCATGCCAACGCAGAGATAGGTACCATACAAAACGTGGGAAAAATCGGGGAAATATGCAAGAAACACAGGATTCTTTTCCATACAGACGCATCCCAGAGCTTCACAAAGGTTCCGATAGATACTAAAAGAATGAACATTGACATGTTAACAAGCTCAGCGAACAAGATTTACGGCCCAAAGGGTATAGGCGCATTGTTCGTGAGAAAAGGAGTTAAAGTAAAGGAACAGATCATGGGCGGCCCTGAGGAATCCGGTATGAGGGCAGGAACACAGAACGTTCCCGGTATAGTTGGTTTCGCGAAAGCCGTCGAAATAGCCAGCAAGGATGATGTACGTAAGATGGCATACATAAGGGACGTTCTCATGAATGATCTTCTCGGTATCCCGGACACCAAACTGAACGGTCCGATGGGTAGCCGAAGGTTATGCAACAACATCAATATTTCATTCAACGATGTGAACGCAAAAAGCCTTGTCAGTTATCTTGACACCAAAGGGATAATGGTTTCTTCTGACATGCCGGGAAAACATCAGTCACTCAATGCGCTTTCCGCGATAGGCATTGAAGAAGAGGAAATAAACGAATCAGTCAGATTCTCAGTCAGCAGGGATACCTCGCGGAAGGAGACTGACTTCACGGTAAAAGTAGTAAAGGAACTTGTAGAATATCTGAGAAAGATAGAACAGTAGAGGTGATTGAATGACGAAATCATTATACATGAATGATTGTTATCTGAAGGAATTCGAGGCGACCGTATCGAAGGTTTCGGGTAATGGTGAAAAAGAGGGTAAATTCATCGCACTCGACCAGACGGCTTTCTACCCCAATTCAGGAGGACAACCATGGGATGAAGGTACGATTTCGAAGGACGGGGCGGAATTCAGGGTCGTTTTCGTCGGAAAGTTTTCTGGAGAGATATCACATGAAGTTGACAAGTCGGGTCTCAAACCGGGTGATAAAGTAAAATGTAAAATAGACTGGGAAAGGAGATACAAACACATGAGGATGCACACGGCCGCCCATATCATATGCGGTATACTTTATCACGACGTTGGTGCGCTGATTACCGGGAACCAGCTTGGATCCGATAAGACCAGAATCGATTTTTCTCTCGAGAATTTCGACAGGGAAAAAATATTGGAATGCATAAGAAAAGCAAACGATATCGTGCAGAAGGATTGTGAAATCCTGATATCGGAAATGCCAAGAGAGGACGTGGAAAAGAATCCGGAACTCGTGAGGCTTGCCAAAGGTCTCCCCCCGGGGATCAAGGTTCTCAGGATGGTTGAGATCGTAGGACTGGACATCCAGCCGGACGGTGGGACCCATGTGAAATCAACCAAAGAGGTCGGAACCATTGAGTTCATCAAGGCCGAGAATAAGGGAAAGAACAACAGAAGGATGTATTTCAAGTTGAAAGATTGAAACCTTTCAGGAACTTTCTTATTTCGGGAATTGATTTTTTCAGATGAAGGAAACTGACGAATTTCTCATGTTTTTCCTGATCATTAGATATCATTTCAAGTTCCGAAAATGGAATGAATTTCATCTCGGATATCTCTTTCCTTTCGGGTTTCATTTCATCAATGGGAACATCGGTAACCATCGCAAATATTTCGACTATCTCATTGTTTACCTGACCATTCCTTTCTATTACCCCATTCGTTTTGATGAGCTCTTTCATCCCTTTTGTTTCAATTCCTATCTCTTCCATGACCTCCCTTTTAGCGGCTTCTTCGTAAGATTCACCTATTTCCACGTGCCCGCCAACTATGTAATCCCATAAGCAGGGAAACATTCTTTTGCAGGCGGCTCTTTTATGGACGAGTATCTCAGCACGACGATTGAAAACCAGCACATGACTGACCCTGTGCCATTGCCTGTTCTCATGAACTTTCCTTTTGGTACTTTCGGAAATCACGTTGTCATTCTCGTCCACGACGTAAACCCTGCAATCCATAATTAAAATTCACAACAGTTCTTAAAAAAATATATGTTCCGATGACTGTTCAGGAAAAATAAGAGAAAAAGTATCCGAATGGAGATGAATAAACATGAATAAGCGCGCGGGACCAAACTAATTATTTTTTCTTTTTCTTCGATTTAGCCTTCTTCTTTGCCGCGGGCCTTTTCTTTGTCACTTTCTTTGCTTTGGCCTTTGCTTTCGTCTTCTTTTTTGCTGCTGTCATGAATCTCACCCCCATAGATTTTTAAAATAAAATTTAATTTTGTTATATTATTTCATTGGTCCAAAATCCTATTTATAGTTTTCTGTAATATTATTCATTTATCCGAGGTTTTTATTTATTATTTTCTTCCGAAAAAAATCTTTTAAAGTTTTCCTACAATAATAATTCATGAAAGATTTTCTCAAACAAACACATTGGACGGGATTACGTAAAAGTTTTTTCCCCAGAAATTACAAAGTAGAAAAAGCACTCAATACTTACAGAAGTCTGGAAAGCCAGGGAAAACACGCCGAAGCCTACATATCACTGGATGATTTACCTGACGATATCCGGGAAAGGGTTATTAATGAAATCCATCCTCCCAACAAATTAAAATTCTGTTATGTTTGACTTATTTTTCTTTTACTCCAATTTCAATCATCCTGCCCAAATATTATAAATTATAAAAACAGAAATAACAGCATGGACCCTAAAGAACTCGGAATACTGGACAGGAACAAGTGTGCACTTATCGTTATAGACATACAGGAAAGATTCAAGCCAGCGATACACGAAATGAAGAGGGTGATCGACAACACGGAGAAACTAATCAACGCATGCAAAATCCTCCGGGTTCCGATAGTATTGACGGAACAATACCCGAAAGGATTGGGAAACACACTGCATGAGATATTCGAACTGATCCCTAACGCCGAGGCGATTGAAAAGACGTGCTTCGACTGCTTCGGAGAGCGAAGGTTCGGGGAGAAGATAAAGAATCTCAATGTGACGGATCTCATTCTGGTCGGAATAGAGTCCCATGTATGCGTTCTAAAAACAGCACTGACCGCAAGACTGCATGATTATAACGTTCACATAGTCACCGACGCCATCTCCTCAAGAAAGAGCCACGACCATGTAATCGCCATCGAAAGGATGAAACAGAATGGCTGCTTCCTGGCGACGAGTGAAATGATCATATTCCAGCTTTTAGAGAAATCCGACCAAATGGAGTTCAGCGAGATAAGGGAGATAATCAAGTGATCATTCAACGTACGGATTGGGAACGGAAACCTTGTAAACCTTCTCGCTCGTGGTTATTTCGAAATTGATTTCCCCGTTGGTTTTTTCTGCTCGCACACTCTCAGGCCTTCCACGGAACATGCCGAGTTTTTTTTGCGATATTGACTCGCCCGGCCCGCTCAAAAACGCGGTTATTGGATATTTCGATAAGAGAAAGATTCCCTTGGCCTGCACAAGATCTTCCTTCCCATCCTCGTTATAATCTCCTCTGAAATTTACTTCATCAGCAGGTCCACCACACCCGAAATTAAACATGAAAGCAAACGGCAAGATCAATGAAAGATATCGACCGAATTTGGTCTCGTACAGGACTTTCCTGTTGTATTTCATGATAATATTAATATAGAAAACATTTAAACCATCATTTAACCAAAAATCTCAACAATCGTCGAAGAATTGAGTTTACATTTTTAAGATTATGTTTCCAATAAGAATAATACGAACGAATTTTTCAGGGGTGTTATATGTTTGAAATAATCATTCACGGCCGCGGAGGTCAGGGAGCAAAGACTGCGGCGCAGCTTATCGTTGACACGGCTATCGACAAAGGGAAATATATCCAGGCATTCCCCGAATACGGCCCCGAGAGGACGGGCGCTCCCATGAGAACGTTCGCAAGGATTTCCGACGAGCCAATCAAAACATACCAGCCGGTCACTGATCCTAACGCTGTGATAGTTATTGATCCTACTCTTCTCGACGTCGTTGACGTGAAAACGGGAATCACAGAGAAGACCGTCATTATCGTTAACACAACCAAATCCCCGGAAGAGATAAAGAAAAAGATCGGCTTTGATGGGAAGCTATACACGATTGATGCGACCGGGATTTCAATAGATATTCTCGGGAGAAACATGCCCAACACCCCGGTTTTAGGGGCGCTGATCAAAGTCACTAATGTTATTGAGCTTCAGATGTTAATTGATAAAATAGAGGGAATGTTCCTCAAGAAAATAGGACCGGAAAAAACCAAGGCTAACGTTGATTGTGTAAAGAAAGCGTATGATGATGTTAAGGGTGGTTGAATGGGATTTCCTGAAGAAAAACATTTGAAAAAGAAAGCCGGATGGAAAGAGATTCCAATCGGAGGAACCATAACGACAGCAGGTTCATCCATGCTCAACAAGACAGGCACGTGGAGAGCGTTCCGTCCTGTTAAGGATGATTCCAAATGCATCCATTGTTTCCAATGTTATGTTAACTGCCCGGAAAACGCGATAAAATCTGACGGCGAGAAAATACAGGATTTTGACCTGGATTTCTGCAAGGGCTGCGGCATATGCGCAAAAATATGCCCGGTAAAATGCATAAAGATGGAAGAGGAGTCAAAATTTATTGAGTGATGTTTATGTCCAAAATGAAACCTTTAACAGGTGCGTACGCTTCCGCTGAAGCGATGAGACAGATAAACCCGGAAGTAGTCGCAGCCTATCCGATTACTCCTTCCACTCCGATAGTGGAGACATTCGCCAAGTTCGTTGCTGACGGGAAGGTAGACACGGAAATGATAAGGGTCGAAAGCGAACATTCTTCAATGTCAGCATGCGTTGGGGCGTCGGCAGCAGGCGTTCGTGTTATGACGGCCACTTCTTCAGCCGGATTGGCACTAATGTGGGAAGTGTTGGGGGTGGCTTCCGGTATGAGGCTCCCGATAATAATGTCATTAGCCAACCGAGCGCTCTCAGGTCCGATAAACATCCACTGTGATCATTCGGATGCAATGGGAGCAAGGGATCTCTCATGGATACAGATTTTCTCGGAAGACGCACAGGAAGCTTATGAGAACACACTTTTAGCGATAAGACTCGCAGAGCATCCGGACGTTCTCCTTCCAACAATGGTATGCCAGGACGGTTTCATAACTTCACACGGAGTACAGAACGTGACAATACATGATGACGACGTTGTAAAGAAGTTCATAGGTGAAAGGAAACCGTGGAAATCACTTCTGAACCTTAATGATCCGGTCACATTCGGACCGCTGGAACTCACTGATTATTATTTCGAAACGAAAAGACAACAGGAAGAGGCCATGATGCACGCAAAGAAGGTTTTCCTGGAGGTAGGGGAAGAACTATCCAAGATAACCGGAAACAATTACGGTTATTTCGAGGAATACCAAACAGAAGACGCGGAAGCTATCATAGTTGCAATGAACTCGACAGCAGGCACGGCGAAAGCGACCATTGACAGGATGAGAAAGGAAGGGAAAAAAGTAGGATTGTTGAAAATACGACTTTTCAGGCCTTTCCCGTACGAAGAAATCGGCAAGGCCCTGTCAAAAGCCAGAACCGTAGGGGTGCTTGATCGTTCAGCTTCATTCGGAGCTCATCACCCGCTTTTCTCGGAGATAAGGAATTCGCTTTATGATATTGATTCCAAACCAAAGATTCAGAGCTATCTTTACGGTCTTGGGGGAAAGGATATTTTCGAGAAGGACATTGAAAAGGTGTTCGATGAAATATTGGAAGGAAACACGGGACCAACGAAATACATAGGTCTGAGGGAGTGAAAAAAATGATGCTAAAGGATTTCGCGAAAAAACCGAAGAGATTCGTTTCCGGAGGAAGGAGTTGCGCAGGGTGTGCGGCACCGATCATTTTCAGGACAGTGCTTGCCGCAACGGATCATCCGATTGTTGCAGGCAATGCAACCGGTTGTATGGAAGTCACGTCTTCTATCTATCCATTCACGTCATGGAATATCCCGTGGATACATAACGCCTTCGAGAATGTTTCCCCCACGATTTCAGGAGCCGAGACCGCTTATCGCGCACTGAAAAAAAGAGGGAAAATGAAGGAAACCGTCAAATTTGTCGCCTTCGGCGGTGACGGGGGGACGTATGATATTGGTTTACAGTCGTTATCCGGAGCTTTGGAAAGGGGTCATGATTTCCTTTACGTTTGTTATGATAATGGAGCTTACATGAACACTGGCAACCAGCGTTCGTCAGCGACGCCTTTCGGAGCATCGACAACAACGGAACCCGCAGGAAAGGTTCTACAGGGAAAGAGTTTGTTCAGGAAGAACCTTACGGAAATCGCGGTCGCCCACAATATTCCTTATGTGGCGCAGGCTTCAGTTTCAAATATAATGGACCTTTACAACAAGGCAAAGAAAGCCTTCGAAGTCGAGGGTCCTAAATTCATGGTAGTTTTCTCACCGTGCACGACATTATGGAAGTTCAAACCTGATGACACGATACACATAGCAAAGCTGGCCGTCGAAAGCCGTTTCTGGCCGTTGTACGAGATAGAGAACGGAAAATACAAGCTTAGTTACAAACCTTCGAAAGATGTCCCAGTAGAGGAGTTCCTTAAAACACAGAAAAGGTTCGTACATCTTTTCAGGCCTGAGAACAGGAATCTCATCGAAAAGATACAGAAACACACGGACGAAGAGTGGGAAAAGCTGCTGAAGAAGTGTGAGGAATGATTATGGATATTCAGGAATCAATGAAAATCGCACTGGAGAACGAACTGAAGGGAAAGGAGATGTACGAGAAATTCGCAGAGAGGGCGAACAACCCCGTAACCAAAAGAACATTCGAATTCCTCGCTGAAGAGGAAGTGAAACACATCGAAGCGATCAGAAATTTCGAGGAGTCCGTTCAGGTTACACCGGAAGGTCCAACAAGCTTCGAGGATATCCGTTCCATATTCGATCAGTCCATTGAACACTTCGACAAACAGGCCAAACCGGAAAGCGATGATCTGGAAGCACACAAACTCGGGATGGATCTCGAACAGAAAAGCTACGAACTGTACAAGAAGTTCTTCGAGGAATCCACCGAGGAAAACGTGAAGAGATTCTTTGAATTCCTGATGAAGCAGGAAAACTCTCATTTCGTTCTCATTCAGAAAGCTTATGATTTCATCAGCGACCCTGAAGGTTTCTACGCCGAAACCGAAGGCAGGGTAATGGAGGGATAAACAAGGAAAAACGGGAGGTAATTATAATGACAATAAAAGTATCGCATGACAGGAACGCATGCATCGGATGCGGAGCTTGCGCGGCAGTATGCGCGGATAACTGGAAGATGTCGGACGACGGCAAGAGCGATCCTATCAAAGGGGAAGTCGACGATATCGGATGTAATCAGGAAGCTTCTGACTCGTGTCCGGTTCAATGCATAAAAATCGAGAAATCAGAATAATGATATGACAAAAATACTGATCACCGAACCATTTCCTGATTTTGTTATTTCCGGCCTTAGAAAAAAAGGAAAGGTAACTCATATTGTTAAGCCATCAGCGAAAGCTGTTTCAATTCATATAGGCGACGCAGATGTTCTTATAATCAGATCGAAGACGAAGGTTGACAAAACGCTTCTGAACAAAGCCAAAAAACTCCGTCTTGTCATAACCGCCACTCACGGGTTCGAGCACATTGACGTCGAAGAACTGAAAAAAAGAAAGATACGTTTTTTTACGACTCCCGTAGCTACCATAGGGATGACTGAATTTGTGTTCGGAATGATGTTCTCGCTTTTGCGAAGAATACCGGAGGCAGACCGTTCCATCCGAAGCGGCCAATGGAAAATGCATGATCTCGAAGGGAAGGAACTTTTCGCAAAGACGCTCGGTGTCGTGGGTCTTGGCCCGATCGGGAAGGATGTCGCAAGAATAGGAAAACTGTTGGGAATGAAAATATTGGCATGCGACCCTAACAACATGATCACGGAAAGCGAGCTGGAAAGAATGGACATCCGCCTTTGTTCATTGTCTCACGTGATTAAAAATGCAGATATAGTGACCATGCATGCACATCTCAACGACAGGACTTACCACATGATCGGAAAGAAGGAACTGGCCAAAATGAAAAAGGGGTCATTCTTTATCAACACAGCCAGAGGAGGATTGGTGGACGAACATTCCCTTTACGAATCTCTCACATCGAAACACCTTGCCGGGGCGGCGCTGGACGTATTCGAGAAAGAGCCTCCTGGAAGCAATCCGCTAACAAAACTCAGCAACGTCATACTGACGCCGCATATCGGGATAAATACAGCAGAAACCAGCGAAAGGGTTGGGAAGAAAGTTCTGGATATTATTAGGAAATATACCTAATTTCTCACTTCTTCTTTTTCTTTGCATATCTTCTTGGTTTTATCTTTTTCAGCCGGTCCTTCGATGTGATTGCCAAACAAAGTATCCCTATGAATCCCACGAATGCTGACAATCCGCTTTCCACGTAGTTTCCGATCATCAATATAACCGATATGATAATGAATATCAGTCCGATCACCAGCCCGATTTTTCCCCTGTTCATGTTATACCATTTAATATTATACAGGCGGGAAAATATAAACATGGCCAGAAAAACAAAAACCGAATTCTGGAAGAATGTAAGGACCATCCTCAATTCATCAGATGTAATGCTGGAGATACTGGATGCGACCAACATCAGCGAAACGAGAAATCAGGAATTCGAACACAAGGTTCTGGCCAGGGGGAAGATACTCATATTCGTGATCAACAAGTCCGATATGGCCGTAGGGAAGAATGTGGAAAAGGAAATCGAGGATCTACGCCCTAAAGTTTTCGTGTCAACGAAAGATCACAAAGGAGTTTTGAAACTGAGGAGAACTATAATGATGATGGCAAAGAAAAAGGGGAAATACGAACCGGTGGTAGGTGTTTTTGGTTATCCAAACGTTGGCAAAAGTTCCATCATTAATTCTTTGAGGGGGAGGAAATCGGTCAAAACTTCCGCAGAAGCCGGATACACGAAACGTCTCAAATACATAAGATGCGGAAACATGATGGTGATTGATTCCCCGGGAGTGATTCCTTACGGGGAGAGGGACCCCGTAAAACACATCATGATAGGAGCCAAGAACCCTGACAAAGTCAAGAATCCCATACAGATCACGGAAAAAATCATCAAAGAACGTGAAGGACTCATAGAGAAATATTTCGGGGTACCGGAACACGAAGATCCAATGGAAACAATAGACGCCATCGCAATGAAGAAAGGGCTGTTAAAGAAAGGCGGGGTTCCCGATACGAGGGCCACTGCCGTTTTCATCCTAATGCAAATACACCGTAAAAAGATAATGTGATCATTTCGTTCCTTATATTCCAGTTTAACCAATATATTAACGTATTATTATGATAAAAACAAATACCAAATTCAACATGCAAAACATGTGTAAAGTGTGCGGAGCAAACAATCCCACCAAGGTTGTCCAGCAGTATCCTTCGCAATCATGGGTGTATTATTGCGAAAAGTGCTACGAAAAAGAACGAAAGAAAAACAAAACATAGAACCACCAGACTCAGTTTTTTCTTAACTACCGAATGTTTTTTAGATGATTGTATAAAAATCTATTTTTATTCATTTTTCTTCCTGTGAAAATTCTTCAGAAGATATCTTTGCCATGACATCAGGGAACCCAGATTCCCGGTCACAGCTATGTCGGTCATCTGGTTCCTGGAAAGTATCAGGTGGGCCGGTATTCCCAGGTTTTCCGCGATTGCGTTCCTGTCCTCCTCCAATCTGTCGATATTTCTCTTCTGTCTTTCGCTCATCTTTTTTTTCGCCTTCGGGGGCATCTTTATGGACGTCTTCCGCGCCCGAATGACCGCCTTCATGAACATCCCGGCATTCCTTCTCACAAACGGATGGACTCCGTTCAGCGAACGCCAGCCATTCTCCGACGATGGGGGATTCACGGACAATTGCTTCAGAATTATGTTGCTTATTACGTAATGGACCGGCCGATCGATCCTCTTTGCCACATTCTCCCTCAGGTTGTAGAGCTGTTTGAATACGGAAAGCTCCTCCGGTTTCAGCTTCTTTATACCCTTCACGTCCTGATAGGTCGGATTCCTTAAAATGATGCCGGAATTATCCAGGCTCATGAACTCCTGTTCCGCCCAGCGCAGCCTTCCGATCCTTTCGAGTTCATCCTTAAGCAGGTTCCTCAGCTCCAGAAGGTGGTCAACATCCCCCGCAGCATATTCCATCATTTCCCTCGTCAGCGGCCTTTTCGTCCAGTCAGCCTTTTGAAACTTCTTCTGCTTTTCCACCCCAAAATATTCCCTGAGCAAATATCCCAGCCCTATTTCCTTCCTGCCAGCCAGTATGGCAGCGAACTGGGTGTCAAAAATGTTTCTGGGCGAGCACATGTACTGGTAGCGGAGTATCCTGATGTCAAAGTCCGGATCATGGAAGACCTTTTGTCTGGACGGGTCCTCCAGCAACCTGATAACCGGATCGACTTTCTTCAGCCTGATGGCGTCCACTATCCAGTTTTTCCTCCCGTCCGATATCTGGATCAAAGAAACGTACGTCCCGTAGTGGTGCATGTTGTTTTCGCTCTCTGTATCCACAGCGAACTCTTTCGAACGTTCCCATTCCTTCGCCGCCTCAGCGAGTTTTCCGGGCGTGTCCACGAGAACAAGGACCTTTCCGCTACATTCAACCATGATTATCACTTAATTATTTGGACCCGTTGTAATTAAATGGATTCTTGCACGTAGGGAAATCGAGCTATCGCTGTTCACAGTGCAAAATAAAAAGAAAAAGGGAAGGATGGGGGTTAACCGCATCCTGCTGCTGTGTCTGTTCCGCCGCCTGATCCTACAGGACCGAAACCCGGAGCCTCTGCGGCTGTGCTAAGCTGTGTGTCGCATTCTGCCGGCGGTGTGTTGAAGGCATTACAAATCGCATCCTTTATTGCTTCTGCCGATCTGGTCACCTGCACAGTCTGGCCGTTCAGGACGAACGATGGTGATCCCCTTACCCCATACTGGCTTGCCAAAACGGCATCAACCGGATATGGCGGGTATTGCTGATCACTGTTCTTGAACGCGTTGGTCACGTCGAAATCGTCCTCCAGTGACTGAAGGCATGCATTATGTATGTCCTCGTCTATTCCGGTTTCCGTCATGCATGAAGCGCTGTCCTGCTTTTCGAGGAAGCACCTGAGGAACGGAGTGAACTTTTCATTCTGGTCTTTCTGTATGCAGTATATGTTATTGTTCTCGACCATCTCCTTCTCCCCGTGCATCAAATAGTGCACGAAGTTCAGGTTCAGATCAGCCTTGTCTCCAAGGAGCTCTATCACAGGAACATATGCTTTCATGAACTGCGTCCCGTAAGGACAGTATGACATTACGAAAGCGTTTGCCACCGGCCTGTCCGATTTAGGAGATTCCGGTGCTGGCGGCTCCTGCGTTTCCGGTGCGTCCGGAACGTCTTTGCAGATTGCTTCGTTGTTCGTAAGCTGGCACAGCTGGTTCTTGAGCGTTGCCTCGCTGTCGAACGCCGCCGTTGTCACGAACTTGCCGTCGTATAGAAGGACATAACCGGGTGTTTCCATTTCCCTGTCAAATCCAGTAGTCTTGAACGGTATGTTCAGTGTCGAAGCGAGCTGCTCCGCTATTCCCTGCAAGGTTTCGCAATCTTTGCATCCCTGGGGACTGATGAATACGAACTGATCCGAGTTCCCTTCCGTGGGTGCAGAAATGATCTGACCCGTTGGAACAAGACCATAATTCACCATGAAACCTATGGCAAAGAAGATTATCGCTATTCCCACGTAAGTGATGTGGGATTTGCTGACGCTGATATTTTTTGAAGATTTCTCTTTTGGTGCTGCTTTTACCTCTGGTTTCTGAGCATTGGTTTCTATCTTCTGAATTTTGTTTTCTTCTGGCATCTTATCTACCTCCTTTGTTGAATCATGAGATTCTTTGTCTTTCAAAGAAACGTTTGTATTTTTTGATTCATTCGTTGGAACATTATTTTTCGAGAAATTACGTATTTTCTTTGACATATAACCACTATTGCGACATTATATTTATAAATATTTCTGTATCCCACTGCAAAGTAATTAAAATTATGTTTGTTTTATTGGACTTTTAGCTATAAAATATAAAGAAAGCAACCAATCAATTAAAATGATGGATCAGACGGGTTTTTCTGATTTCACATTGGAGCTGGAGGATTTCGAGATCAAGAAATCCAACATGCTCATAGACAGATTACATAGCGTAACTTTCGGCGGCAGCGTCCACTGCATTCCGGCCGTTAAAGACGGCATAGTTTATTTCTCCTCTTGTGATCAATATGTTTACGCCGTTGACGCTAAAACCGGAAAAAAGATATGGGATTTCAAGACAAACGGATTGATGCCGGGATATTCCCCGGAAATACATGAAAACATCCTTTATATCGGAACCACCGGAAACACGCTTTATGCGATAGATATGAAAAAAGGGAAAAGTTTATGGGAATTCCAAACCGGGGGCGATGTTACAACAAAACCTCTTTTTTACAAAAACAGGATATACGCTGGTTCGGAAGACGGGAATTTATACTGTGTTGACACGGAAGGGAAAGAAGTATGGAGATTCAGGGCAGGGAAGGGTTTATTCTACGCTATATCTGAACACGAGGGGAGATTATATTTTGGTTCAGGCGACGGGTATTTCTACTGTCTTTCGCTGGACGGGAAGGAGATTTGGAGATTCAAAACAGGAGACGAGATATACAGCGAATCTCCTGCGAATTTTCACGAAGGGATCGTGTATTTCGGGTCAGTTGATAATTATCTTTACGCCGTAAACGCGGAAACAGGGAAAGAAAAATGGAAGGTCCCAACAGGGAAATATGGTAACTGCTTCTCCCCGGTAATACATAAGAATATAATATATCACGGATCAAGAGACGGCGTTCTTTATGCGTTTGATCTTAACGGAAAGGAAGTCTGGAGGTTTAATGCAGGCAGTCTTGTTGGGGTTTCAGTTACAATATACAAAGACAAAATATATTTCGGTTGCGAAGAAGGAATAGTATTCTGTCTTTCATTGGAAGGGAATGAAATATGGAGGACGAAGGTCTCCGGACCGGTTTGGTGTCCTCCTGTCATATGGAACGGGAACGCGTATTTTGGTTCATGGGACTGTCATCTTTACTGTGCGGACGCTGAAACAGGGAAAGAGATATGGAACTTCCCGACAAGCACACAGGTCGTTTCGAATGTAGACCCGCCATACAAGGCATGGGAAGTAGAGATCAAAAGAGATTCGGAAGACTCCGGTGTCGAGGAAAATATATTAAACATGGAAGAATCCGGAAAGGGAGAATACTCGACCAAAAGCGAGTATTCAGTGAAAAGCGAGTATGTGATAGAAAACGAGTACGGATGAATTACTTTTATGTATATATCATAAGAAATGATATTATGCCCATCAAAATTCCCCCGGAAACCGAAAAAAGTCTCCGGAACAAGCAATATGGAGTTTTCAACCATTCTGCGGTACAGATATGTTCATGGACGAAGAAAAGCCTGAGGGACGAGAACATTTGTTACAAGCAACGATTCTATGGCGTAGATTGTCACAGGTGTATGGAATTCACGCCATCGACTGTATCCTGCGAACAGAACTGCATCTTCTGCTGGAGGCCGATGGAATTCATGCATTCAAAATCAATGAATCCGAAAGAAGCGGACAAACCAAAGGAAATATATGAAAATCTCATCAAGATCAGATACAAGCTACTCAGTGGTTTTCCGGGAAACCCGAAGGTAAACAAGAATAAATTCAATGAATGTCTTATCCCTTCTCACTTCGCCATCTCGCTGTCAGGCGAACCGACAATGTACCCGAAACTACCGGAGATGATCAGGTTCCTCAAATCCCTCCGTCAGACGAAATCCATCTTTCTGGTAACGAACGCACAGGAACCTAAAATGTTAAAAAAACTGACTGATGAGAAATCCCTTCCCACTCAGATTTACGTTTCCGTCAACGCGCCGAGTGAAGAGCTTTTCAACAAGATAAACTGCCCTACCAAGAAGACGGGATGGAAGACGTTCCTCCGTTCGCTTGGGATCGTATCGAAAATGAAAACCAGAAGGGTCATGCGGATGACCATGATCAAGGGAATGAATATGGACCCCAATTATATTGAAGAGTATGGGAAACTGATCAAGAAAATGAACCCGCATTTCATCGAAGTCAAAGCTTACATGTTCCTGGGATATTCGAGAAAGCGGCTGAAAATGGAAAACATGCCATTCCATGAAGATGTGAAAGAGTTTGCTGAAAAACTCGCAAAAGATACCGGTTTCAAGATCATTGATGAAAAAGCAGATTCGAGAATAACTCTTCTCCAGAACCAAGAGGATAAGATCGACAGGATCATAAAGAAAGCGTAAGTTTATCTGATTCGATTATTTTATAAACTCCCCGAACACATAATCGCTTATGACCCTTAAATTCCATGCAAGATATCTGGGAATTGTTATAATCATATTAGGATTACTTGTGATACTTTTTGTAAACTCGTTCTCCGGACTGGTCGATTCCAGCGGAATGGCTGACTGCTCATGCGGAATGGATGAAGGTGGAACTTGTGAGGCGGTGACGTATTTCGCCCAGTTCATGGCAGGTTACGCGATAGCAGGAGTTCTCATGGCGTTGGGTGTGTTAGTATTGATATTCCTAAAGACATCAATAGCACCGGACCATAAAATGAACTGGAACAAAAACATGAAGAAAATGGCAGGAGACGAAAAGAAAATATACGAAACCCTTATTGAAGCGGATGGTGTGATGTTCCAGAGCGAACTAGTGGAAAAGATCGAAATGAATAAAGTAAAGGTTTCCAGAATTCTTGACAAACTGGAAGCAAAAGGTCTCCTCGAGAGAAAGCGACGCGGGATGAGTAACGCAGTGGTTCTTAAGTGAAACATGGAATATTTGTTAAAAACGTCCGAATTGGCCAATTTTTTCATTTATATCAAATGAACGCTAAATATAAGTATAAGATATTTTTCTGGACGAAAAATTCTGTATCAGACATGATCATATATTTGGAAGTGATGTGAATGAAAAGTATTAAGTGTTGTGACGTGATGAAGAACTCAAATTGTTCATTCGTCTTGCACGGGGAAACCGCCGAAGAGGTAGTCGATAACATGATTAAACATGGTAAAATAGAACACAGGGAAGAAATGAAACGCATGAACCATGAAAAATTGAGGCAACTCGATATTAAAGTACAAAACATATTGAATTGATGCAAGATATCCGAAAGGTTTTTGCATGTTTGCGGGATGGATGACATCTTCTTCTTATTTTCAATAGCAATTGAAACTAGTTTCATACATATAGGTATAGGTTGTTTCATTCTATCTCTAAACACCGGTTGGAAAATAAACACGGAGGTGTTGATATGGGAAATAACAAATTCGGATTGTCAGTATTGCTGGTAGGATTCGCGATACTGTTAGTAACAGTAGCATTCATTGGAGGAGCAACAGCAGAAGAACAGTTAGAAGATTCGAAAGAAATTCCGCAAGAAACTGCCGCTAATACGTTCAGTCAGTGCGGCGGAGAACAGGGCTGCAGGTCATCCTGTGGTTGCGGATGCGGAGGTAATCCGGATGCGTGCGGTTGTGGCGGGTAATCCGCCCTCCGCATTTATTTCGGAAAAAGGCCCAAAGATTCGTAAAGTATAAAAAACTACTATTAGAATTGTTATATTCAGGTAATTAACATGATATGTTTAATCGCGCTGGTTGTTTTCACCGTGCTGGGATTGTTCTCGGCCAAGTACAGGACAATTGCTTACGAAGCGTTTGACTGCGTATTCAGAAGAGTGACCCTTCGTAAATGTACTTCTGGGTTAGACAAACGCCTGAAATCACAGATAACGGGGAAACTGATGAAAAGAAGCCCTGGTCTGGGAAAAGCCATTTACAAGCATTTCGAAGTCATCTCATGGATATTCACCGTCGCAATGATATTGAGTTTAGGATATTCAGCATACAGTGTATATAATCTTTTTGCTTTCGGTAACTGCAACGGCCCGATACCGGACGCTTTCTGCGTTTTTGATCCTTTCATATCCGGAGGACAGGAAACCGCCGAATGTTCCGTAGAAGGTATAACAGGAGAGATAACGGGAATATTGAATGTTCACCCAAACGATCCTTACATAGGACCTTCGGATGCGAAGGTGACGGTGATAGAAGCCGGATGTTTCGGGTGTCCGTTCACACGGCAGGCATTCCCGATGGTAAAACAGATGCTGGATCATTACGGTGACCAGATACTTTTCGTGTACAAGGATTTTCCCATGAGTTCCGCTCATCCCGGAGCACAGGAAGCCGCCGAGGCCTCCCATTGCGCGCAGGAACAGGGGAAGTACTGGGAATATCAGGATCTCCTTTTTGCCAATCCCGGAAAGACGGAATTCGACGACCTCATCGGTTTCGCCAAATCGCTGGAACTTGACAGTTCACAGTTCTCAAAGTGCCTAAGCACCAGGAAATACAAGTCGAAGGTTGATGCGGACTTCAGGGAAGCATTCGAAATCGGCGTGTACGGGACGCCGACTTTCTTCATAAACGACCAGGTATTAGTCGGACCGAAATCATTTAATGAACTCAAGCTAATTATTGACAGCAAACTCGCTGAAGGTGCATAAATGGGTTTAGATGTCAGGAAGGTAAGGGATGACTTCCCTGTTTTGAAGAGGGAGATAAACGGAAAGCCAATAATCTACATGGATAATGCATGCATGACCCTCCGTCCCGTTCAGGTGATCAACAAGATCAGGGAGTATTATGAAAAGTACTCGGCATGTGGTGAAAGAAGTATCCACAAAATAGGGAAAGGAGTGGATGAAGAAACCGAGAAAGCCAGAAAAATCCTCAAAAAATTCCTGAACGCTAAGAGGGAAGAGGAAATAATATTCACCAAGAACACGACGGAAAGCATAAACCTCGTTGCAAACGCAATGGAATGGAAGAAGGAAGACGTCATAGTGAGTTCTGACAAGGAACATAATTCCAATCTCCTTCCATGGCAGCTTCTCATCCCAAAGGGAATAAGACATCTCATAGTAAAATCCAACCAGGACAACACCTTCAATTTGGAATCGTTCGAGGAGACCATGAACAGGGAGGTCAAACTCGTTTCCATCCTACATACATCCAATCTCGACGGTGTAACGTTCCCTGCCAAAGAGATAATAAAAATAGCACATGATCACGGAGCGAAAGTTCTTTTGGACGCCGCCCAGAGCATTCCCCACCTTCCGATTGACGTCCGTAAACTGGACGTGGACCTGATGGCGTTCTCCGGGCACAAGATGGTCGGTCCTTCCGGGACAGGAATATTATATGGGAAGAAGGAAATACTGGAATCCCTTAAACCATTCATCGTTGGTGGAGGGACCGTAATGGATACCCACTACCAGACGGCGAAATTCGAGGACCTCCCGCAAAAGTACGAGGCGGGCCTCCAGAATTATGCGGGATTAATGGGCCTGGGGGAAGCAGCGAACTACATAATGAAGATAGGGAAAGAGAATATAGAGACTCACGAGAAAACGCTGAACAGGATCATCACCAAAGGAATGGAGGGGATGAAATTCCGGATAGTCGGCCCGCAGAATCCGGAAAAGCGCGGAGGGATAGTAAGTTTCGTCCCGGAAAAAATCAGCCCGCACGAAGTCGCGATGATGGCGGACGAGATGGAGAACATCTGCCTTCGCTCCGGGGCGCACTGCGTCCATTCATGGTTCAACGAACATAATCTTGAAGGGACGACAAGAGCATCGCTTTATTTCTATAATACGAAAGAAGAGGCAGAAAAACTTCTGGAAACCCTTCGAAAGATCAATGAACTTATCAAGTAACCAAGGAACGGCACCCGGACAAATTTTATAAGACAAAATGAACAATTAAAATTATGGACCTGATATTCACAATTGCATTATGTATAATGGTTTCTTTTATCGTTTCCAAACTGGCCCAGAAATTAAGGATATCCTCCATGGTAGCACTGGTAATAACGGGAATAATAATCGGAATTCCCGAGGTGAGGGAAATCGTACTGGAACCGAACATATCGTCAATGTCGATATTGGGCGACGCGGGTCTTTTGATCCTCATGTTCCTGGCCGGTCTGGAGGTTTCATGGAGCATGATGTACAAGGAGAGAAAAGACGCCATATTCGTAGCCTCTTTCGGGGCGATAACGTCCTTTCTGATCGGTTTCGCGGCATTCATGTTGATGGGATTCTCTCTCGTGGTATCGCTGATCGTCGGGATATGCATGAGCATAACGGCAGAAGCCACGAGGGCGGAGGTTCTGATAGAGCTGAAGAAGCTGAAAACAAAGCTCGGTTCCATGATGATGGGCGCCGGAATAATAGACGATTTCATGGGAATTTTCCTTTTCCTCACCGTGATATATTTCCTCACGAAAGGATTCGAGGTGGATGAACTCCTGATCCTCTTTTCGTCAATCTCTGCTTTCTTCATCGGAATTTTCGTGCACAAATTCATAGGAAGGGAAAGGCACATCATACCGCATCTGGAGAAGTTTTTAATGATATTCTTCATCCCGTTCTTCTTCATCGCAATGGGCATGCATTTCAGCCTGGAGTTCATTTTCGTAAATCCGTTATTGATAATCATTATCATTATCATAGCGATAGCAGGGAAAATACTGGGCGCGATTATGACTAAACCATTCACTGAACTAAAATTAAAACAGCTCTATCTGGTTGGATGGGGGATGAACTCCAGAGGAGCCGTCGGGCTGGCAATAGTACTGATAGCCTTCAAATTCGGGCTTATCGACACCAACATATACTCCAGTCTCGTATTAATGGCTCTGGCCACAACATTATTATTCCCGTTCTTCCTAAAAAGAATGATCAAGAAAGAACCTCATTTGATGGATTGATTTAACGAACCAGATTTTTAACGGGAGCCTTAAAAATGAAAGAAAAACCCAAAAAAGAATGCCCGCACTGTGCGGTCAAACCGAAGAGATGGTATAAAGACAGGCTTCTCATGATAGTGACAGCCGCAATTATCATAATCGCGGGTTCCTTTGCTTTCTACAAACCGATGTTCAATGCGTTCGCGGATTACCTCGGACTGATATGGTGGGCATTGATACTGGGATTTTTACTCGGAGGAGTGATAGATCATTTCATCCCGAACGAATACATCAATCATTATCTCACGTCACACAGGAAGAGATCAATCATATATTCAGTCATACTGGGATTCCTGATGAGCGCATGCTCCCATGGGATACTGGCAATAGCGATGGAATTATACAAAAAAGGCGCATCCACTCCGTCCGTCATCGCATTCCTCCTCGCATCGCCTTGGGCCAACCTTCCAATCACTATCCTTCTGTTAGGATTCTTCGGACTGGATGCATTATACATAATCATTTCCGCAATAATCGTGGCAATAACAACAGGCCTTATCTACCAGATTCTCGATAGGAGAGGATTGGTTGAATGCAAGTACTGCGACACGAAAATTCCGGATAACTTTTCATTGAAAAAAGACGTCAGGGAAAGGATCGCCAAAAAGAAAAAGAACGGATGGAATCTGAAAAACGATTTCAAAGGCGTATTGAAAGGGTCCATCGCTTTGACGAGAATGGTATTATGGTGGATAATAATAGGGATGCTGATGGCTTCATTCGCCCGAGCATTCATTCCGCATACATTATTCGCTGCATTCCTCGGGCCAAGCCTTCTCGGCCTAATGATCACATTAATACTGGCAACGGTAATTGAGGTCTGCTCGGAGGGATCGAGTCCGCTGGCATTCGAGATATTCAAACAGACCGGCGCCTTCGGCAACTCGTTCACCTTCCTCATGGCCGGGGTTTCGACGGATTACACCGAAATCGGACTGATATGGAGCAACATAGGGAAAAGAGCGGCCATAATGCTGCCGGTAATAACCGTGCCGCAGATTCTTCTGTTAGGGTTCCTGTTCAATATATTTATCTGAAAAGAAGATTTTCTGTTGCTTTCTTTACAATGTTTTTATGTTTAGGATGAGCACTAACCATAACGCTCCAGTCAGGTATCTTCCGTCCTGAAAGGTAATTTGTGATGGGCGTGTATTTGCTAAGAGGTTCAGTCCTCCCATCGTCGAGTATTTTCAGGTCATTCGCGAAGTCATTCAGTTCCATGGAGAGAACGTTATCTGTCCCGGGTATGTCGATCAGAGCGAATCCCTCCGGTATCCCGGCCTTCCTGCATATTTTGTTCTCGAACTCGCTCCTTGATTCTATGTTCTTTCCGATTTCATTCAGTATGTCATTCTGTCTTTCAGTGGTTCCCATTGCAGAAAGAGAATAAACCGATTTGAAGAGTTTCCTGTATTTTATCATCCCTGCGATCTCTCCTGAATATCCTTTCTGAGCAAGAAGCATTCCCATGAATTCCGAATCGTTCATTCCCTGGAAGTCACCGAGTTCCTTGGCAACCGATTCGACGCATCTTCCCATCATCCCTTCGATTATCCGGACGGTCTTGTGCAGATACACGGAGAGGAACATCAAGTTCCGTCCCATCAACATCTCTTCGATGGATGTGACGCCCTTTCGGTGGATCACCAGTTCGTTGTTGTGTATCGCCAGGACTTCCAGAAGCCTGGAAAGATCAATCACCCCATGAACCGCACCGGTGTAATGGGCATCTCTTAACAAGTAATCTATCTTGTCAACGTCTATCCCGCCATGTATCATCTGACCTAAATATTTCTTCACATTTGGAGAATCCTTCAGGAGATTCGCCACCTCTTTCGGATCAAGACCGTTCCTTTCGAGAATTTCATGAATCCTTACAGAAGTCCTTCCATCACCTATTATATCGTATTTCCCGGTTATGACCTTTATCCCCATGTCATGGTGATCAATCCCGAATATCTGCTTGTATATGTTTTCCAGCGTATGCGAAAACGGGCCGTGGCCAACGTCATGCAAAAGCGCCGCGGCTTTAAGAAGCGTTTTGTCTTCTTTAGAAAGATCAAGCGCTCCTCCCATTCGTTTGGCCGTATGGAACGCTCCCAGCGAATGCTCGAAACGTGTATGATTGGCTCCGGGATAAACCAGATACGTCGGACCAAGCTGACGTATGCCATAAAGACGCTGAATTTCAGGAGTCTGGAGCAGATCCAGGAATATCCCGTCCACCCGCATGCTCCCATGTACCGGATCCTGTATGATTTTATGATCATTCATACCAAGGGTTTGGATTCTTAATTTAAAAA
>CAYUSU010000012.1:0-11650 GCA_964447525.1 uncultured archaeon
ACAGATCATCGAGAAATTCCTCGTCTATCTCCAAAAAATCAAATTCCCAAGACATTTTCTCAAACACCAATTGATATTTTTATGAGCCCGAGGGGAATTTCGACGGACACACACAAGTATGTGTCATGCGATTTTCGAACCCCCAACCTCTCGGTTTCTTTCGAAAGACGCATATTACATATACGTCAGACAGCCGAAGCCGAGCGCTCTAGTCATGGCCGAAACAGAATTTAGGCAAGACACAGGCTTCACCTGTGTCAAATCGCTTTTCTGTTTCATACGAAACTTCCATTGAGCCACGGGCCCATCCTCATACTTCGGATGGTTTCGAAGGACTGCTTTATCCTAAATTGTTAGCAGTCTCACTATATATTCTATCTAATAATATCTAATTTATTAAAGAAAAATAAAGAAGTAATCGTTTGCCTTATTTCGTCTTTGCCTTGGAAATGACTTCCTTGAGATTCGTTATCTCCTGTTTGAGCTCTCTCATTTCCTTTGCCAGTGTGATTTCTTCCTGATCAAATTTCCTTGTTATTTTTCGAATCTGCCTGAATTCTATTTCCAGTATTATAAGGTAAATAACAACTACCACTGAGAAAATTACAAGAAGCTCCAGTATTGGGACGTCAATCCCGAATACATACATCACTCATCACCCAAGTCCTCATCGTCCTGTATGTTAGAGGAAGTTTTCCTTACCTCTTTTAATCTTTTGGTCGAGAAGTATATTAAAATTACGGTGATCGCAAGCACCATCAGCACCTGCGCCGCTTCCGGTAAACCTCCCGACTGTCCGGTAACGAAAAAGTAACCGGTTGTCGATGCGAGCGTTGTGAAGTCTTCCCTGAACTTTGCGGAAGCTATGTACATCCCGGATGGAGCCGTAGCGGGTATCTGGAATTTTTCATAGAACTCCGTCTTCTCGAGAGGCTCTAATGTCTCGAGCTTTTCCATGTTCGAGTAAATAACGTCCATTCCCGGCGTGTATATCTCCACTTCGAGGAACGGATACTCTATGTCCTCCCCGCCGTTTATAACGAGTATCTCAAGGCTTACCGGCGAAGACAAATCATATCTGTCCCTGTCAGGGGTTATGATTATTGTCGGGTAGCTTTCCTTGTACATCACTGTTACTGTTTTCAGACCGTCAGCCTCTATGCTATCTATTATTATGCTGGTGCTTTCTTTTCCTCCGGTGAACTGAAGATTGTTCCCGAAGCCGTCCTTGGCCTCGATTATGTTTTCGTATGGCAGCGGAAGATTGAGGACGACATTGTTGTATGTCTCCTTGGAGAAACTTTTAAGATATATATCCGTCTTCAGTTTTACCATCTTGTCTTCAAGTTTTCCGAGCACCTCTACATCCCTGTCTATCTCAATAACAGGCGGAGTAAGCACGCGTATTTCGAAAGTCCTGGTCTCGAAAGGCTCTACCGTGCTCCTCCAGCTCATTTCCCTTTTCCCGTCCTGAACATTACCGAGAAGCACGAGCTCCTCGACCTTCTTTCCCGCAATGTCATAATAGCTCACGTATGCATCAATGGTATCCTCGAAAACAAAGGTTTCAAAGCTGGTTGTCACTGCCCTTGAATTCGGGTTGTATACCTCGAAGTTCTTAACCCACATGGCTGGTTTTCCAACAGTTACCCTCTTTGCCTGTTCAAGTGGCTCTTCGTCTATCTGCAGATCAAGGAGCGGTTCGGGTATATCTATCCTTATTACCCCGTAGGCGACAGCCCCGAAGGTTTCTCCGGTGACAGGGTCCACCGCCAGAAGCTCAACCGGAAGAGTGTAAGACCCTACCTGTGCTATGTTCATCTGGTATGTAACGCGAATGGACTGGTTATTGGAAAGTGTGAATGTTCCTCCGGTTGCGTTTATTATTTCGAACGCGTCCGCCAGCGTACCGTCGCTGAGTGTGACGGTTCCGTTGTCAGTCACATTGTAATCGGTTCCCTCTACCCACGTTGTCCATCCGCTGTCGTAAAATTGAATAGTTACGTTTCCTACGTATTGGGCATATGTGAACACACCGTCCACCACGTAATCCATGAATTTGATGCCGCTTATGGTGTCGGAACCAGATGCCTCCACAGTAACCATTATAGTAGCGTTCACAAGGGTCGGTGTGTTCGGATCGTAAACGATAAGAGATTTATAACCTATCAACCTCTTTGCAGAAACCCCTATTGACTGTGCCGTATGGTTCTCGACCAACGGTGTTCCGGTGTCAGTCGTCATGGTCGTGTTCCCGGTGAAATTGTAATTATCGCCGGTTGTCATGCTTGAATGTGTGATGCAGTCAAAAACCAGCTTTATTTTCTCGTTACCGCTATCAACCGCTCCCAAAGAATCTCCGATTGTTCCTCCTGTGAGGATATCCGCCGTAGAAACGTCGGGTATCGTGATGTTTACCATACCGTCATAATTACCTGCGCTTTGAGGATCAGTCACTGTCACGAGAATGTCAGCATCGCTCGTGTTGAGTTCGTATTGATCAGTACTGTTAACGAAATAAAGCCTGACCGTGCTTGAATTGATATCGAAGGCTCCGTGGAAAAGGCCAGCCGTTGTGTTAACCGGAACTCTCGAAAGAATCACGATTTTCTGGGCAGCAGCGTTCACGTGCCCTAAATGAGATGAATTGTCCTCTATCGTAATAGCCTGTCCTCCTGTATCCGGGCTTATAAGTCCACTTATCGATTTCGTGTTGGACATATCTATCTTGTATAAATCCGGGAGGTCGAGGCTCGTGTTGATGAACGCCTCGTAATTGTCAGCGTTCGTATCGTTCCATTCAACATGCCATTGGAAATATACACCGAAGTAAGGTTTCGCTGTACCGCCGGTGTTGAACCATGAACTGTTGGTTGAGCGTGTGGAATTGGTCGTGTATACCCTTCCGTCAGAAGGCACCAAAAACTCGGTGTTTGCGCTGAGGTTGAAATAACCAGTCTGGTTCGCGTCATCGTAAGGAGCACCTGTAGATGTATCTATCTCGTATATCCTCCATTCAGTGATGTTGTACGTAAGAACATTACCGTTGTCCGGGGACTGGTTACCCATGTTCCTTATGAAACCCCTTATGGACCAGACATTGCTGATGTCCTGAGACATATCAATACCCTGCCTTATCGCACCCTTTGAAGATTTGCTTGATATCGTATTTCCAGTGAAAATGTCCGTCGAATTCGAATAATAACCGGATACCCCGTCATTCGAAGCGTCTGTATCTATCGTGTTTACTCCGCCTGCGATGTGCGTTCCTTCTGTAAGAGTGGCATTCCAGGTAACATATATCGAGCTTGCGGCATCCAGATCACCTGTCCATACCAGCCTGTCATCGTCAGAATCCCCGCCGTCGGAATTCGAAACCACGGTCGATCCTGATGTAGAGGAGTTAGTCCCATCATCAATACCGAGCACATCATTCGCTCCATTAGTATCGGTGTTGAACTGTATGGTCACGGAAGAGCTCGGAAGGTTTATAAGGGAACTCGGATTCGTGATCGTAAGATTAAACGTAAGCGTGTTATCAGACGTGTCGAGGTTGTCAGCGTCGAATATATCATAACCCCCGGCGCTGTTGTTATATACCATGCTTAACTGTATAACAGGTGCTTCCGTTATGTTTGAAACATTGTAATAATCGCCATCAGTTCCGCCTGTTATGTTAGAATTTATCTTTCCCCTCGAATCGGATGTTGGATAGGATGTGAGAACGTTCTTATATTGCGTTGCGTTTTCGAGGTTGGTATCGGTTGTTCCGGAAAGGGTGACCCTTACTTCCTGAAGCGTATCCCAGTCATTCGGAACGGAGACATCAACGTATCCGTACCTGCATGGATTTGTCGCTGGGCTGCATTCAGAATAAGTGGTTGCTCCAAGAGAACCCCACGTGTTATAGTTCGCTCGGACCTGCTCACCGAGGTAAGCACGAGGTCCGTAAGCAGCAGAACCAATATTACTTAATAAAACAACACAGAATAAAACAAAGATTATACCACTAAACAATTTAGCTATCATAAGTCACCCCAAATTACGTTTAAACCTATATTAAAACTATAAAATTATAATTATAAAAAGATTTATTGTTCTTTGTTGTTCCAAGACCGTGCTTATTGCTTTTTTATTTTTATCCTAAACGGAGGGGTAAAAATCATATTTATATGTCTTTGACCCAAAAAATCTCTATGGCTCCAGAAATAGAAGCTATATTACAGGCAGCATATTCTTTGTTCATGTCTTTTTTGGAAAGCTTTCTGCCAAAATACATACTCCCGAATATCCAGATGATAATACAGATAATCGTCGTTTTAGTGATAGGTTACATAATCGGGAAGGCTGGGAAGGCGATAGCGAAGAAGATACTCAATGTTTCCGGCCTGAAACGCATCACGTCAAAGAGCATGACAGAAGATATTCTTCGGATAACCGGGTACAAAGGCAACATCGTGGAATTGATCGGTGATCTGGTAAAGTGGTGTATCTACATAATCACCCTCGCAGTCGTTGTCCAGTTCCTCGGATTCACCACGGTATCCCTCATATTCAACCAGATACTCATAATCGTTCCGAGGTTCATCGTAGCGATCCTTATCATTGTCGTAGGGTTCATAATAGCGGACTTCTTCGGTAAGGTATTTGAAGAAGCGGCTTCCAAGGCATTCAACGAGGACACTCTCAGCAAATTTTCAGGCGGACTAATCAAGTACAGCATATCCATGATAGCCATCGTTATCGCACTATCGCTGATAGGCCTGGACACGAGCGCGATAGTCATATTATTCGGAGCCATCATGGTGGTCGTGATCATAATAGTGACATTTGGGATGAAGGATCTGATTCCGAACTTCATAGCAGGCCTTTCCCTGAGAAAAGACATCAGGGTTGGCGACAGGATCAAGATCAAGAACTATTCAGGAAAGGTGGCAAGCTTCGGCCCGTATTCCGTCGAGATCCGCAACGGGAAGAAGTCGTACAGGATTCCCAATTCGATCCTCTACAGCGAGATTTCTGAAAGGGAAAGATAATGAATTATTTTCTAGCTAAAAGTTTATCCAGTTTCTTCTCTATCCGGTCCATCCTTTCCTTCATGTCATCCCATGCCTCGATCATTATTTCATGGGGAGGTTTGGGACGGAATCTCGTCGGGACCGGTTTTCCGTTTCTCAGAAAATCGACTATTTCCTTGTTTATCAGTTTGTAATATTTCTTTCCCTGCTTCCATTCGGATTCAACGAGACCAATCTCCTGGAGCAATGTCATGTGGAAATCTATCGTTTGCGGCTTTTTTTTGATCTCATTGGCTATCTCCGTAAGATACTTGTCGCCTTTTACGAGAGAAAGAAGGATGTCCCTTCGTACCTCGCTGGAGAGCGCCTTGTGGATTATATCCTCGAATGGTGGCATATTATCAATCTTTAATTGGTTTCGGGATTTATATGTTTTTGTTATATTTCGATTATTCTAGAATAACAGAAACCTTTATATATCTTCATGTTTAATACTTTCATAGAAAACTCGAAATTGAGTAAAAAAGAGGTGAAAAACATGATAAGACATGAAATACATCATCCGCATCCTCCACACAGACATGAGGGTGACGGGTTAATGAAAAGGGTTGGAAAATCCCTGATAATAACATCATGCATAGCCGGAGGTATGATCTTGGCGGGTATACCGTTAAACACCGTTATTCCGAGTTCTGCTCCCATATGGATGGGGTTTGCCACATTGATATCAAGATAAGGTGAAAACATGGGATTAATCAAATGGTACATCGAACATAGAGAAAAGCAAAGAGAAATCGACAGGCAATATACTGAACTATTGATCAGAATAGGCAATCTTGATCCAACAGATGAAAGGGATCAAATAACCTTAATGAACTGGGAATCCACTTTACGATCGACAAGATTCAATTCAAATTATTATTAAACATTAAGGAGGTGAAAATATGCCAAGATACGGAAGAATACATCCAGAACCACCAGAGCATCCGCATCCGCCGCACGGGAGGATGGAACCAACACACCGCGAAATATTAGAGACAATTGAACAGGGGTTCGAAGAGGTTCACAAACATCTAGATGAACTAAAAACAAAGGAATAATTCGAAAAATGCGGCCGCATTTTATTATGAAACACAACTTTGAAAAAACAGTAAAAATCGTCATCTATCATTTCATTTTATCGATCACTTTCTCAATTGCAATCATATCTTCTTTTCCACTCTTCATGTCACGGAGCTTGACCTTCTTTTCCTTCAGTTCTTTCTCTCCAAGCAAGATCACGTAAGGAATTCCAAGGGAGTTGGCATAGCTCAGGTTCTTCGATATTCCCCGGCCCATTATGTCGATCTCGCAAGGTATTCCCTGGTCCCTGATATTTTCCACAATAGGAAGTGCCTTTCCAAACGTATCCCCTATGGGGATGACTAATATTTTGCTGACCGTTTTGCTTTCACCGATTTTTTTCTCCAGCTTCAGTGCCTCGAATATCGGCTCTATCCCGAAGGAAACGCCAGTCGCCGGGAATTCCCCATTTCCAAGATACATCCCGATCATTTTATCATATCTTCCGCCGCCCGCGAGTGACGAATTGATCTTTGATTTCTTCAGGTAGACCTCAAAAACCGGTCCGGTATAATATTCCAGTCCCCTGGCCAGTGAAACATCCAGTTCAATCGTTTTTATACCCATCTTCCCGCAATATCCAAGGAGTTCTTCCATTTCCCTGATTCCTTCCTTCCCCTCTTCGGATTTGACGAATTTCTTGATCTGGGAAACCACTTCGGAATTCTTTCCTTTTATTTTGAGAATCTTGAGAACATTGTCTATCTCTTTTCGTTCAAATCCTATCGTTAGCAATTCCTCTCTCACACCGTCCACTCCGATTTTCGCCAGCTTGTCTATCGCGAGAATCGCTTTCATCTTGTACTCACCGAAACCGGCATAATCCATTATACCATTAAGGAGCTTACGGTTGTTCACCCTGATCACGAAGTCCAGGTTAAGTTCCCTGAAACCCCGGTCAACGATGGAAAGGATTTCCGCATCTGCTGTCATGGACTTTACTCCCATGATATCTACGTCGCATTGCAGGAATTCACGATATCTCCCAAGCTTAATGGGACCGTCCCTCCAGACATTGGAAATCTGATACCTACGGAATGGACGCGGTATGTTAGGATTCATTCCCACAACCTTGGATAAAGGAACCGTAAGATCATATCTCAGGCCAAGCTTCCTGTCTCCCTGGTCCCTGAACTTGAATATCTCCTTGAGTATCTCCTCCCCTCCCGCGAACTTCGCTGCCAGGACGTCCAGTCTCTCGATCGCAGGCGTCTCAAGGGGCGAATATCCGTAAGTCTCGAATATCCCTTTCAGGGTCTCGACTATCCTCTGCCTGGGAATCTTCTCTTCCGGGAGGAAATCACGAACCCCCTTCGCGTTCATCAGTTTGACATCTGCCATGGTTATCACTTTAATATTGTTTTACCTGTTATTTTAATTTCCATTATCTGGACATGATCAAATTTACTGATGTTTCTGCAAGTATTTTTATCGTATCAAGTATTTTTATTCCGAAATCATCCTCTTTTATAAGGACAGGTAAATCCGTACATCCAAGTATAACACATTCTGCCCCTTCTTCCGCAAGTCTGTCGGTTATTTTCAGTATATCCTGCTTGTCACGTGGTTCTTTTTTTCCGTTCAGTATGTTCATTATGGTTCTCGAAATTTCTTTTCTTTCTGTTTCATCCGGTATTATGATTTCTATTCCATATTTTTCCAGATATTTCCCGTATAATCCGCTTTTTATCAGTGTTTCCGTCGCAAGCAAACCCACTTTCTTGCAACCACTCGCTTTTTTCACTGTTTCTTCTATTATGTTAAGAACCGGGATGGAAACGGCTCCCTGAATTGAATCAAAAAACAAATTAACAGTATTGCAGGGAACCGCTATGAAATCCATTCCCAAACCTTCCAGTTTCTTGGATGTTCCGGAAAGCATTTTTTTAATAGTTTCGTCTTCTTTAACACCTTCCACTATGTCCGGTATTGGGAGATTGCATATCCACATTTCCGGATAGTCCGAATCATATTTAGCTCCAAATTTATTCTGAAATATCCTTATTGTTTCATTGTAGAACATGACCGTGGATTCCGGTCCCATTCCTCCTATAATCCCGATTTTTTTCATAATATACCACCTCCTAACTTCACTAACTCGTACACCTTCTCTGGATAAGATTTAGAGATCTTCCCGTTTCCGGCGATCGATTCATAACATTCCGACAATGCAAGTGCCCTTTGAAATGAAGGGTTCTCACCAGGCATTCTGAATATTGCGATGTCAGCGATGTTGTCAGAAAAAAATACCCTGTTCTGCCCTGATTTCCCTATGTAAGGAACGGTCTTCCTTATCTGGGCAGGAACAAATCCTCCGTTCCCGTTTGACCTTGCCCTGTCCAGATATTCAGGCTGGTTCAATCCTATTATCCCCATCCCGTTTTCCAGTATTATGTCGTCATATATACTCTCCGATTTCCCGGGACCGATTTTGAAGTTCACTCCTTTGTTTTCCTTGAACCAGACAGCCTCAGCCACCTCTGCGGGTATATACACCCCCGAAGAGAACCAGTCATTCAAAAATCCGTTGTCTATTACGCTTTGCATTTTACCTAATGTTCTTAACGGATATTCGTTCATTCTCATTCCTTTTCGGGAACTTGGGACTCTTTCCTGTATCTCCAATGGGTCCAGACTTCTGGCTATTTCCCTGAATATCTCCCAATAGAATTTGTCGTCCCACAGGTCATACGTTACGTACACTTCCCCGTCCAGACCCATGTTTGACATGATGTTCCTGAGAAGCTCCCTCTTTTTCATGTCGGCCAAAGATTTGTTCCTTGCTGTTTCAATGGCCTGTTTCGGATTTTTTGAATTCAACGCACCGTACACTCCCGCTATGAAGGGATAGAATTTCGAACCGGTTTCTTTCTGCAGATATTTGGCAACAATAAAGCCGTCAACCTGATCAATCGGCTCATTCGAAATCTTCGGACTAACATTCATACCGTAATATGAATCAAATCCCCCTTCATCAAATCCCGAAACACTTTCCACAATTGGAATTTCTTTCAAACCTTCGATGAACTAACTCACCTTTCATCTAAATCAACCTCCTATTATCCAGATCAAGATAGGTCTCTCCTCCATTTTTCAAGCCACCATTCACCTGACGAACCTGTAGAACAGAGAGATTTTTTCCGAGTATGTAAACACCCTGATCTTCTGTGATGTATGACTCAACACGATTGATCCGGAATTCAGGATCGGGGCTGTATTTCCCTATCATTATTACCCTTTTCATAATTTCACCTCCCCTGAAAATTCCAAGATCAAAATATTCTTGCTAAGATCGAAAAATAATTTAATCTCCATACCTTCGTCTAGACCGAAACTTCTTCGAATGTCTGACGGTATCGAGATACGACCTTTAGAATCTATTCTAACCTTTCTGGTCTTGAAGTTTTTTCCAAAAATAGTCTTTGGGCTGTCATTGGAGATGAACTGCATCACCGATGAACGTATTCACCCTTCATCTTAATCACTTAGAAACAGTAATTCTATCATATATAAAGATTTGGTGGGACGGAACAAATAAGAAAACATAATAAATTGTAATTGTTTATTATTACCCATGTTTGGAATACTTGTCTTTGGAAACAGTATCACATTTGGAAGTGGTGTCGCTCCTGGAAACGGGTGGGCTGACAAGTTGAAATTTTATTTTGAACCCAAAGGTACGCACAACGTGCTGTATAATCTGGGAATTCCCGGTAATTCATCAACGGAACTGTTAGCAAGAATTCAAAATGAACTGGGTACAAGAATTCAATACATTTTTCCGGATAATAAATTCATCGTACTTATCGCGATCGGAACTAATGATTCGAGAGGACTGGGTAACCCGGAAAATATCCAGACAAAACCGGAAAAATACAAAGATAATGTTGAAAGGATTGTTAATCTTGTAAAGAGTCACACAAAACACGTTGTTCTCATAAACATACCACCCGTTGACGAAAGCATAATGCCATTCGAGGACACGTATTTTAATAATACTATAATTGAAAAATTCAATGAAATTTTGGTGGGAATTGCAAAACACGAGAATGTCCTGTATTGCGACATATACACCAAATTCTTCAGAAAAAATCACAAAAAGTTACTTGTAGACGGACTGCATCCGAATGACGAAGGACACAAATTGATTTATGCAACGATCAAAAATTTTTTGATCGAAAAAAAGCTTATATCATAACGGTTATTTGTTCAGCCTGACTTCATACTTTTATTTCCTTCACTTCCATCTCAGGAAGCGTGACCAGATACACTCGCTTCAGCTCGAGTGCCGCAGCATTCACATACAATGTCTTCTCATGTTCGAGGATTCCGGAGGACTCGTGGATATGGCCGAACACATGCATTATCGGACATTTGGTGTCGGTGAACTCCCGGAATTCAATCAGACCCGCATTGTTTCCGAGATATGAAAGATCAAGTATACCGAACGGCGGTTCATGGGTGATCAAAACCAGCTTGGAAGGATCGATATCCTTCGTTATTTCATACATCTCCTTGTGGAAAAAGAATCTCGAATCCACTCCAAGAAAATAATAGCCTTTGTATTCCTCCATCATGTTGTTGAGGATGGAAACGTTCTCTTCGTTATCCGTCTCGAGGTTCATGTCCCAGTTTCCGTGGACGAAGAACGTCTTCACTTTCGTTTTGTCGAAAATCTTCTTCGAGTCCCGCTTGTCCATGAAGTCTCCTGCATTGATCACTACATCAGGCTTATGCTTCTTTATGGCTTTCTCTATGTTTTTCCATATCTTCATGTCCCCTTGCACATCGGCAACGCAGAGTATCTTCAGAGTCATATCATTCACTTCATAAATTCCTATCGATAAGAACATCCAACAGATCGGACATACTTTCTCCTTTCTTATCAGAAGTCTTTTTTAACTTATCGAAGTTCATTCTTTTTAAGGTGAAACTTCGCCTGATTTTGTCAAGCGGAAACTTCCCTGTCCTGTCGTATTCTTCCAGAATGTCCGTATACTTCTTGTTCTCTCGCATTATCCTCTCAATTTCCTTCAATCGCATACCTAACCAACCTCTCTATCCTGCATATGTCTGTAACATTTTCCTTTGAAATTTTAGTTATACTGGAAGTAATTCTCTCCTTGATCAGATCATTGATTTTCATCTTACAGTTTTCCAGTATTGCAATTGTGACTATGAGTGCGGTTCTTTTATTTCCATCACTGAACGGATGCCCAACGAGTATCGCTCTCCACAAATATGCAATTTTCATGTAAACAGATTTTCCTTTGCCCAATTCTAATGATGTTTCAATCTCAGCATCTGTTCTCAGACTACCTCCGTATTTGTCGTTTATCCATCTGATTCTTTCTTTCTCTACCACATATTCCGAATTCATATATATAATATTGTAAATAGATTTAAATACTTTACGTTTTTATATATATTATTTCGTAAAAATAAAAATCACTGGTAGTCGCTTTTTATTACATATTCGCTCTTGACTGAGTATTCGCTTCCCATATCCT
>CAYUSU010000012.1:11750-30586 GCA_964447525.1 uncultured archaeon
TAGTCGCTTTTTATTACATATTCGCTCTTGACTGAGTATTCGCTTCCCATATCCTTCGACTCTTCCTTAGAGAAGTCGTATTTTTCACTTTCGTGCGTTTCACTCGATTCCGAAGCGGGTCTCTTGACCTGTGCCTCAAAGACCTCGTAGGGCGGCGGAAGATTGGACTTCGTAAGCGTTCCGGTCGCCATTTTGGAAAGGATTTCCCCGGTCTCAAGATCGAAGCCGTACATATGGCAGTCCTTGGAACCGTAGTATATCCTCCCGTTCCACACGGCCGGAATCCCCCAGGAGCCGTCCTCTATTATGGTCTTCCATACCTCTTTACCTTCAATGGTGATGCAATAGATGCCACCCACTTCGTCGGAGACGTAAACATTTCCGTTGACAACTACGGGACTCGATCCCGTTATCCCGCCGTCGCATTTGAACCTCCAGAGTTCCCTTCCAGTCTTTTTGTTCAGGACGTAAAGGAATCCGTCCCTGCAACCATGGTATATCCTCCCTTCATGAACGAAAGGTATGCTGGAATTCCCGTAATCCCCGGTTGGGAACCTCCATATCTCCTTTCCCGTTTCCGCGTTAACCGAATAAAGGAAGTTGTCCATCCCGCCAAAATAAAGAATGCCGTCATGTATCCTGAGCGGACCGCAGCACACTATTTCCTGACCCGTGCGGAACCTCCACATTTCCTTCCCTTCGAGCGAGAGGCAATATATGTTCCCGTCAAAGCTTCCTATGTAAATCTTCCCGTCATGGGATGTCGGGGCGCAGGCTATCTCGCCGCCTGTTTTGAATCTCCAGATTTCGTTGCCGTCCAGGTCAATCGCATAGACATTCGAATCCTTTGATCCGAAATACATCGTACTGTCAATTATAAGCGGCGTCGAAAATATCTCGCCACCGGTCCGGAAATTCCATTTCTCCTTACCTTCGAGGGAAATGGCGTACATCGAGAAATCGTAGCTGCCTATGTATATCGTACCGTCAATGATGACAGGCGAAGAGAAGTAAAAAATACCCCCGGTAGGGAACCTCCAGATTTCTTTGTCCGCCCGAAGGTCGAAACAGTATACGTTGTGATCGCAGCATCCGAAGTATATCACATCTTCATGCACTAGGGGAGAATTCAGAACGCTGCCACCGAAACCGCATCTCCACATGCGGTCGAACTTTTTGACTTTTTTTACCTGGAATTCCTCCAGTTCTGCATCAAAATCGCTGAAACCGGAATCAAAGCCTCCGAACTCGAAATCCATATTGATTTTTAGAAGTAAGATTAAAATATTATATCCTTGTAAGTTTCGCACAGGATTTTAGTAAAGTCTACCAGTTCTTTAATTTTTACGCATTCATTCGCAGTATGTGCCTTCCCATCCCCCGGCGAGAAAACCGCAGTCTTGATTCCGTTCTCGGCAAGGGGCTTCGCCACCGTCGTTCCAGAGGTTCCGTATATCTCCGGATCCCAACCGCATACGTTTCGGATGTTTTTCGAGATCGATTTTATCAGAGGGTTTTTCTTGTCCAATACGAATGGTTTTTGGTCGTCAATTATTTCTATCCTGAAATCCGCTTTTTTGTTCTTTTTTTTCACATCAACGAACATCTTCCTGATGTCTTTCAGTATATCTTCTTTTCTGGTTGATGGGAGATAACGAATATCCAGCCTCGCTTCGCATTTGCCTGGGACTATGTTCGTTGCCGCCCCGCCATGGATGGTGCCTATGTTCTGGGTAGGCCGGGTGAAAAGAATGTTGGAGCGGTACCTGTATTTGTAACGCCGGAATTCGTTCAGGAAGTCCAGCATGTTGTCAATCGCGTTCACTCCAAGTTCCGGTGTTGATCCATGAGCCTGTTTACCTGTGGAAATGATCTTCAAAAATAACAATCCCTTCTCACCAACGGCTATCCTTTTCAATCCGTTCTCGATGTCCGGGACTATGGCATAATCCCCGGAAATCTTTTTCTCCCTCACAAGATATTTCAATCCGAGTTCCGAGCCCTTCTCCTCGTCGGCCACGCATGCGATTACCAGCGTTCCCTTTATAAGCTTCTCAACGGATTTCATTATTTTCGCGCAAACCAGAGCGCAGGCCATCTGGCCCTTGTTGTCAACCATTCCTCTTCCGTACACTTTCCCTCCTTTCATTACCATCTTGAAGGGATCAGTCTTCCACCCATCCCCTGCCGGGACAACATCAGAATGGACGGCAAGAATCAACGTCGGTTTTCCATTACCGATATAACCTATTATATTCGTACGTCCTTTCTTCTTTTCGAAAATCTTAAATTTTATCTTATTTTTCAGGAAGAATTTTTTCACGACATCCGCAACGAGATATTCGTTTCCCGGGGGATTCGTAGTGTCCTGCTCCACCAGCTCCCGCAGTACATAAAGAATTTCACCTTCGTTAACGTCCATATTATATTTTAAGCACCCATTAAATTAATTGTTATGATCGAATCCCATTCAATCCATGTCAATACGAAAGGCCATTGCGACATAATAAACATAACCCCCCAACTGGAAGGAATTCTTTCCAAGTCGAAGATAAAGGAAGGAATGGTCAATCTGTTTGTTTCCGGATCCACCGCGTCCATCTCTACCATAGAGTATGAGCCCAATCTCGTCAGGGACATACAAGAGGCGCTGGAAAAGATCGCTCCTGAAGGAAAGAAGTATCATCATAAAGAGACATGGAACGATGACAACGGCTTCTCCCATGTTCGTGCAACGCTTATGAAGCCCGGCCTTACCGTTCCGTTCAGGGACAAAAAGCCATTATTAGGAACTTGGCAGCAAGTAGTCTTGTTATGTTTCGATAATCGTTCGAGAGAAAGAGAGATAACTGTAACGATAATGGGTGATTAGGAACTATTCTGAGTATTTCCACAAAAGATTGAACCATTTTATATAGGAATTTGCAACGTTCTTGTTTATTATCATGAAACAGGTGGGCTCGTCACCTTCCCACAAAATGTTTACGACCCTGTCTGCATAGATATTGATTATAGCCGGCGTCGAGAACTCCTTCGGCAGGAACTTTACTTCCATGAGTTCGAGTCTTGATATTTTTTTTCCCTTCACCTCGTGATCATATAATACCTTCCATTTAATCTTGTTTTTTATTCTCATCCTGTTGAAACTCGGGAAGAAATATTTCAGGAATTTGTCTTCCTTCCCAACTCCTCCTATCAGATAAAGATTCTGCTTCTGTCTGAGAATGTCCCTGCGTACCGCTTTGAAACCTTCTTTTCCGACAAAGACGCGTGCCTCTGAACGGGATCTGCAGGGCGATAAGATTTTCTCGAGTTCGGGGATGATTTTCTTGATTTTGTTCTTCTTTTCATCCAGCTTTTCTCTCTCCTCCTCGATGTATGATACGAGATTATTAGGATCGGATGCTTCAAAGAATTTAACGTTTTTCATTATCAAATATGAAACGAGACCTTTATCCGAAAGCTTGTTCACTGCGTCGTACACCCTGCTCCTGTGAAGTCCGACTTCCTTGGTGAGTGTACCTATCTTCGTCGACCCCGTCCGGAGCAGCGCAAGATATACTTTGATTTCGCTCATGGTGAGATTCGTGTTCTCGAGTATTTGGGGATCCAGTGGTAGTTCTTCGGATACCATAAGTAATATTCACACAAATCTTTATAATATTATATACTGTAGTCTCTTTTCAGGACAACATAAGGTTATATTCCATTTCTCACTGTAATCAAGATGATTTCAAAAAATATTATATTGTCGATTACGGTAGTTGTGTTAATTTCCTTTGCGTTTTCGGTTTTTTTGACGCAGGATTATTTCGCCGGAGGAATGATTTCATCGGGAGATGAAATTCAGGTAAACCTTGCAATCAATCCGTTTTTTAATTCCGCTCTGGTGTTCATTGCGGAAGAAAAAGGATTCTTCAGCGAAGAAGGATTACATATAAATTATTATGAATTTTCAACAGGGAAATTAGCACTGGACGCATTGATCGCCGGCGGTGCGGATATAGCAACAACCGCTGACATACCCATTACACTCGCCGGACTGGCTGATCAGGAAATATCAATGATAGCCACCATCGAATATTCAAACGACAATATACCTGTCATTGCAAGAAAGGATTCGGGAATATCAACACCGGAAGACCTGAAAGGGAAGACCATCGCCACCACGAGGGGTGGAGGTCCGTTGTTTTTCGCGCACAAATATTTCGAAAGGCACGGGATCCTGTTTTCCGATATCAACCATGTATACATGAACCCGAGCGACATGGTAAATTCGCTGATAAAGGGCGACATCGATGCCTTCATCGTGTTTGAACCGTATCCTTACCATGCAGAGAATGAACTGGGAAGCGACAAAGTTGTCATATTCAATCCGAGCGATATTTACGGGGAAACATGGAACATAGTCACGATGAAAAAATACGAATCAGAAAACCCGGAAATAATTGATAAGTTCCTGAGGGCGCTCATCAGGGCGGAAGATTTTCTGAAAACGCACAAGGAAGAATCGATATTAATTGTATCAGAATATTCAGAAACAAAAACGGAGGTTCTGGAGGAAATGATGAACAGGCAGGAATACGGTGTCGTGATTACGGGATTCATGGAAAAACTTCTGGAAAACGAGGCACAATGGGCGATGGGCATGGATTTCAGCAAAGCGAAATCTATACCGGACTACAGCAAGATAATAAACCCGGAACATCTGATAAGGATTGATCCGAAAAGGGTGAATTAATCACATTGAAAAAATGAAACAAAAAAACATGATATATGGTATAGGATCGTTCCTTGTCATTGTTTTCCTCTGGCAACTGGCAGGGATGATATTCGATCTTAACAGTACACTTTACCCGTCACCCATAGATGTTCTGCTGGCCATGTTGGACGCGAAAAACCTTTTTTCCGACATCGCCATCAGCATGGCGAGATTGATAATCGGGACTTCCATAGGAGTGGTAATAGGAGTGGCCTGCGGCCTGATTACCGGGAAAATATATTTCGCAGACAAGACATTCGGCCAGGTGTCGAATTTCCTCAGGTTCATACCCCCTCTCGCTCTTGTTCCTCTTTTCCTGATATGGTTCGGTATCGGGGAAATCTCGAAGATATCCCTTCTTTTCTGGACAGCGTTCTTCCCTGTCTGGATAAGCACTCACATAGGAATAAAGAACATAGGCAAGAGGTTTATCCTGGTTGCAAAGAGCCTGAAAGTGAATAGAATATATTTCATAAAAGACATCTTGCTGAAAGGATCGTTGACATATATACTAAGCGGATCAAGGATCGGGATAGGGTTTGGTTTCTCCGTTCTCGTCGCTTCCGAGATGATAGGAGCATATTCAGGTATTGGGCACAGGATATCGATTCTTCAATCAGTATACAGGATAGACATGATGATAGGATACATAATAGTTTTGGGAATTATCGGGCTTATTGTAGATACCATATTTGTAATGATATCAAAAAAGATGACACCGTGGAGGACGCATGAATTCTAGAATAATCGTGAGGAATCTGGGGAAAAAATTCGGGAATCTTGACGTACTCGATTCGATATCATTCGATGTGATAAACGGTGAATTCCTTTCGATACTCGGTCCCAGCGGGTGCGGAAAAACCACTCTTCTGTTTCTCCTTCAGGGATTTCTGAATCCGACAAAAGGCACGATAAAGGTCAAGGGTAAGACCGGTTTCGTTTTTCAGGACGATAATTTACCTAAGTGGGACAGGGGCAAGACCGGTTTCGTTTTTCAGGACGATGATCTGATTCCGTGGAAAACTGTGAAAGAAAACATTGAGATGGGACCAAAAAATTTAGGGAAGTCAAAAAGCGAAATAAAGAAGATCACTGGAAAACTGCTAAAGGAGATCGGAATGGAAGGTTTCGGAGACAAGTATCCGCACCAGATATCAGGGGGCATGAAAAAAAGGGTAAGTGTTGCCAGATGCCTTGCTAACAACCCACAGATCATTTTTATGGACGAGCCTTTCAGTTCGCTCGATTATCTGACGAGGATAAAAATTCACGATTTCGTGATGAAGCTATTGAAGAAAAGGGGAATAACCGCTATAATGGTAACCCATGACATACAGGAATCTCTAAAGCTTTCCGACAGGATAGTGATCATCAGCGGAACACCGGCTAAAATAAAGGGCATACTGAAACCGGAGAAGAATGAAGGGGTTGAACAAAAACGACCCCATTCGGACATAATAAAGGCCGTCCGTTGCCAGATAATCAAGAACAGAATACAAGTCACTGATTTCGTCCCGAAAACCGGGGCAATAAAGGGTACACTGAAACATGAGAAGAAGGAGCATAATGTTGCATCCAATGATTATTACGAGAAGAAGATACTGAAACTGATAGGTAACGATAATGGGTGATTAGGAACTATTTGTCCAACATGTCCATTATAAAAAAAGAAGATATTAAGAAGGGAAAAATAAGAATTTATGCTCTTTGTAGTATAGCATATATTTGTAGTTTTTTATTATATCCGAGAACCGCAATTTAATTTCTTCAATTATCAATCTTAAAGCATTTAAAGATTTGACTTGAATTTCTATTTCAATATCATCTCCGCCTAAGACCTCGTTATCATAAATGATGTTTGGGTGTTGTTTGATATACATTCTAAATTCTTTTTCCTTTTCTTCGGTTAAGTTGTGCAGGTTTAAATGCATCTTAAAATATTGATATCCTAATTTTTCTAAATCAAACATAGTTCTGTATCCAATTATGACCCTCTTTTTTTCTAATTGTTTTATTCTCGACGCTACTGTTTTAGGTGTTATTCCCAATTTTTCAGATATTTCCAAAACAGATATCCTTGAATCAGGGGCAATAAGCCTTAATATTTCTAGATCGGTTTTATCTAACTTTATTTCTTCTGGTTCTGTGACAAATATATATTCATCAAAATTTCGTTTTTTTTCTAAAATATAAGCCCTGGGGAAATATGTTACTTTTGTAAAAATTGCCAGCCATCTTTTTTCAATGTAATTTACAAATTTTTTTAGAAAAATCTTCCAAAATTCATTCATTTCTTTGATGGATTTGGATAAAATCGACATTCCTAAATCATATTCCCCGTCTATAGAGATGATCCAAATAACAGTCTTTTGATTTTTTAAGAAATTAATAATCTCTTCCTCTTTCTCGGGGGTTGTGTTTTGGAACTTTAAATAAATTCTAAATGTAATAAAACCCAATTTTCCAACATCTAATATAGTATGAAATTGTTTTATTATTCCTGCTTCTTGGAGTTTTTTGATTCTATAAATAATGGAGTCTTTGCTTAATCCCACTTTCTTGGCAATTTCGTGATAGGATTGCCTGCTATTTGTATCCAGTTCGTACAATATTTTACGGTCTTTTAGATCTAATTTTTTCATTATATAGATATATAAGTAAAAAAATATATAAATATTTCTTTTTTGGCTAAATTTTTACTAAATCATTTCTTATGTAACAACTTAACAGTAATAATCAGGGGTGAATGTTAAAATGAGAAAGTACGATCCAAGTTCAGAATACAGAACGGATGTAGAAATTCCTGAAGTAAAGGCAAAAATAGATGAAGCAATGCAATCATATCAAGATTTTTTAAATCAATATGCAACAATATTAGATATTGATAACCCAAAATCAATCTCTGAAACATACGAAAAAGTAATGAAAACGGATATATTAGAAAAAGCTAAAAAAATCAGGGAAAATGTTTTTGGCAGAGACATTCATTTTTATGGAGTAAGCTACTTGTGGGACGCTTGTATAAATCATTGTGCATACTGTCCGGGAAGTGTTCAAAACAGAAAAAAAGCGATATCAGGAGGGAAAGGATATCCATTAAGAGAACTTTCAGTAGATCAAGCTGTTGTAGATACTTTAGCGGTCATGGAAAACGGACACGACCATATATGTTATCTTTCAGGGAGTGCTCCAGGAAGAGAAAAACTCCCAGATAAGCTGATCCCATATCTGGAAGCGTTTGATAATCTGGGACTCAAAGAGATAATCCTGAATATCGAGCCAGCGACCGAAGATGGGCTCAGAAAGATGAGAGAAGCTGTAAGTAAAACTTCCCTACAGTTCAGAGTTTTCCAAGAAACATACAATAAAAAAACCTATGCTAAAATGCATCCCAAAGGGCCAAAGGCAGACTACGATTTTAGAAGACAATCCCAGGCAAGAGCTTTGGAAGCGGGTTTTGACAACGTAGGATTGGGAGTGTTATTTGGTCTGCACAACAAGCCTCTAGAAGAATTGGAGAGTTTGAAAGAACATGCTGAAGAGCTTGAAAGAAATTATGGGAAAAAACCTGGAAGAGTTTGTCTACCTAGCGCGAACGAACTGACAAACATTGGAGTTCAAATTCCTCATTTCTTAGACAGAGGAATTTATACGGAAGGAAGAAACGAAATTATCAGAGCAGGGGATTATGAGAAATTTAACGAATTAATTTATGCTTTGGCGAGACTGGCAATGCCAACCATTAATATTGTAAGCTCTGAGAGGGATGGGCCAGCAATGCTTAGAATATTAGATAAATACGCAACTTGCACAACTTTGAATGTTCATCCAGGAGTAGGAGACAACGCAAAAATATTTCCATGCAATGGACATGATGAAACACATTTCGAACAAGCGACAACCTTTCCAAGGAATCCAAAAGCTACAATCAAAGAAATGAAAGAAAGGGGATACAATCCGATAATTAATCTCAAGAAGCACTAATCTACAAATCACAATAAATTTACACTATGACTGAATATAAGGGAATTAAATTCACTTGTCCAGCATGTCCATCACGTCGTCTTCCGTCCTTTTCAGAAGATGTATCTTCAGTCCCCTCTCTATCCTCCTGAGGGTCTGATCGTCCGGTCGGAAACCATGGGATTCGATGCGGCGGAAGACGGACTCCTGTATACCTATTTTCTGGGCGGCGTCCTTCTGGCTTAGTTCAAGTGATTCCCTGGCCTTCCTAACACGCTCCGAGAGATCAGGTACCACTTCCCTCTCCTCGATGTCCGGGACGAAATCCGGTCTGGAGACGTGCATGTAGACCTTAACTTCCTTTCTGGTGATCTCTTCTCCCAAGGAAATACAGTCTTTGCATACATCCAGTTCGCTCTCTCCCAATCTTATCCTTCTTTTTTCAGAAACAAATTTTCCGCAGACTTCACATTCAGGCATATGACCACCCAAAGTACACAGATTTCACCTGCGTAAAACAATTTTTTTAACAAGTTAAAGAGTATAAAATAATTCTATATAGTTATTCTGACATCCGAGATGTCCCAGCTACCGGTTCCGAGGAAGGAAATCTTATTGGTTCCTTCCATAATATCCGACTTCTCGAACGTGACTGTGTTGTTCCCTGATCTCACTGTCTGGACACTGAGCTCGTTTCCGTTAATTCTTATCTTAAGTATTCCGTCCCTGTAGACGTTGTCAACGACGAAATTTATGTTCCCTTCGGTGAACCTGTTCATGTCATCTTCATTCATGTAGAACTCTTCCTCCTTCACTACATCATTAGTTGAAAGATAAAGTTCAAACATCGCATTATCTATCGAAAATGCATCGGTTGATTTGAACGTAACGACGTTGTCGCCAATCTTGATTATGTCCGCCACGTCTGAATACTCGAGTTCGATGGTTTCCAGATGCTCAGGGTTGGCCTTCCTGAATATTTCCCTCCCGTTCAGAAGAACTATCAGGTCGCCTCTCTGACCGGATGTGGTGTAGAATTTCAGTTTTCCCGTGGACCATGCCTGGATGTCGCTGGAGAACAATTCGAATGAAAGGAATTTCTCAGGTCCGTATTCCGCTATGACTTCCATTTCCTCGATCGTATACATTGTATTCCATCCCCAACAATAAACAGGCGGAGCGCCTCCAAGGAATTCGAGAGTATTGGACGTCTTAACGTAATCAGCGTCTATCGCGACGTCATAATGATAAAGCTTTGGAACCTTGCTGAAGAATGACATATCGTTCCATCTTATGATGAGGTTGGAACATTCCGCCATCTGCCCGGGATCATCGTTTATATTGAATCCTACCTTAACTGCTTTCAGTCCGCTGAGCACTCCCTGATCAAGATTAACCGTGAACTTCTTGGATTCCTCTCCGCCAAGAAGCGAGGTGGATACAACGAAGGTTGGCATTGTCCTGAGTGTCTGTGTGTTTGTTTTTCCAACGGCAAAAGAACCGAAGTCGACCGTCCTTGAAACTTCTCCTTCCGACAATCCAACCCTTCCAAGAACCGGGAAGAATGCGATCTCGTTGTTACCGCCGGGCTGAAGAACACCTGTCAGCTCGCCCAATGGGACGCCTAACAACATCATGCCACCGATAAGTAAAACAGCGACTATTAGAACGATAACAAATTCATCCATATTTAATTTATCTCGGAACTAAATTTTATATATATACCCAAAATAAGGGAATCAGGATTGATTTAATGAGGTAAATGCATGAAAATGCTGAAAAAAGACATGAGGAACGGTGAAGTCAAGGTTCTTGTTGAGTCATTGGACGATCTGTGGCATCTTTCCCACATAATCGAGAAAGGTGATCTAGTCAAACTTAGAACCTTCCGTAAGGTTATAGTGAAAACCGGAGGGGAGATGAAATACGGAGACAAGAAACCGATGGTTCTGACAATAAGGATAGACAACAGCGATTTCCAAAAGGATTCCGGTTCCTTCCGTATCGGCGGTTCCATAGTAGAAGGGCCGGACAGCGTCAAAAAATCCGCTCATCACGCAGTCAATATCGAAACGGGAATGTCGCTTTCCATCCAAAAGAACTGGAAACCTCACCATTTCATTCGTATCGAAAAATCCAGAGGGGAGAAAACATCTCTTCTGGTCTGCGTACTGGACAGGGAACAGGCGGACTTCGCGACCATCAAAGAATCAGGGATAGATGAAAAGAGCTCCATAGTAAACAGGGACAAGGAAAACATGGAGAACTATTACGAAGAAATTATCAAATATCTGGAAAACGAGAAGGGATACGAAAAGATAGTTATCGCAGGTCCGGGATTCGAGAGGGAAAACCTTTACAAATATATCAAGGAGAAGAAATCCCCTCTGGCAAAAGTGATCATACTCGAGAAGTCTTCTGCAACCGGGATAAACGGGATAAACGAGGTGATGAAGACGTCTTCAAGCCATATGCTAAAGGAAACGAGAATATCCAAGGAAAACGAGTTGGTGGAAGAACTCCTGAAAAGGATCAAGACCGACGGGATGGTCGTTTACGGACCCGAAGAAACGAAGAGAGCCGTCACTTCGGGAGCAGTCGAGAAGCTCATGATATCAGACAAGAAAGTATATGATTTCGAGAATTTAATGGATCAGGTCGAGAAGCAGGCGGGCGAAGTCGTGATAATCGGATCGGATCACGAGAACGGCGAGCAGTTCCTCCACTTGGGCGGAGTAGCTGCATTTACGAGATATAAACTGGACTAGATCATCTTCCTGCATTTTCTTTCCAGCGGACATTCCTTACACACTGGTTTCGGTTTACATATATTCTTCCCCAGTTCCACGATCAGTGCATGGTATTCGTTGTATAATCTGGCGTCCTTCTGAAGATTGGTCTCAAAGAATTCTCTCAGTTCCTCATAACACATTTCCTTTTTCACGGTTCCCATTCTCGATAATATTCTTTTAGTATAAGCGTCGATCACAAAATAAGGCTTTCCCGCCGCGTACAACAAAATCGAGTCTGCCGTCTCCGGGCCTATTCCTTTCATTCCGAGAAGCTCGTCTCTTTCGATTTTTTCCAGAAAAATTTTCACTCCACCGTACCCATTCACAATTTTTGAAAACTCTTTAAGTCTCTTTGCCTTTTGATTGTAATATCCACTCGGCTTTATCAAACCAGCCAGTTTCCTTTCGTTAGTTCCGATCATCTTTTCAAGAGAGGTTATCCCTTCCTTCTTCAGATTATCCAGCGCTTTCTCGACGTTCTTCCAGTTTGTATTTTGAGTAAGTATCGCGCCAATGCAGACTTCCCACTCCTTCGGATCAAAGCCGCCGTCCATCGGCCACCAGTTCTGCGGACCAAACGCAGATAGGAGGGTATCGTGGATATCCTGAAGATTCATAAGAAGATATGGAAAAGGGGATTTAAGTTCTTCTCCATTTCACCGATTTGGAAAGTGTGTATATCAGGACGAGGAATGGGAGTATCTCCAGCCTGCCGAGGAGCATGAGGACCATGAGAATGATCTTTCCTGCCGGCGGGACCAGCGAGATGTCGATGGTCGAAAGCCCGACAGTCCCCTCCGCCGAGGCGGTTACATATAAAGAATCGACCGGTGTATAACCCATCGCGCTGAAAGCGAGCGTCGAGATGACGAGTATCACTATGTACAGGAAGGAGAACAGTGAGATGATCGTGAGTTCCTGCTGCTGGATCGTTTTTTTGTGGAACTTGAACGGGAGTACGGCTGACATTGGATATGTGATCTTCTTTGAGAGCCATGGTATCGCCCTCGCCAGTATACCGACTCTAACCAGTTTTAGGCCGCCTGCTGTTGATCCCGCGAATCCCCCGATCACCATGAGGATGATTATAAGTATTTTGGAAGTTCCTGGCATGTCCATCCCTATGGTGGTGAAACCGGTAGTGGTGATGGCGGAGAATGCATGGAACACGCCCACTCTAATCGGTTCTGAATGGTACATGAACGATATGGAAAGGAACAACGAAAAGGCGAAACCGATGATCCAGAACAGCTTTGTCTCGCTGTTCTTCAGGTATTCCACGAACTTCTTCTTGAATATCTTGTCGTGGACGAAGAATGAAGTCCCCCCGAGTATCATCAGTATTATGATGACCATTTCTATCAACGGGCTGGCGTACGCGCCTATCGACGAGTTCATGTTAGAGAACCCGCCGGTGGACAGGGAAGCGAATGTATGGAGGATGGAATCGAACACAGGCATCCCCGCAAGCAAAAGGAGAATGAATCCTATCAGAGTGTATATTCCATAGATTATCATTATCTTCTTGACCGTGTGATAAATGCCAGCTTCTATCCTCTGTGACCGACCCTCGGCCTTGTATATGTAATAAGATGACATCCCGGGTGAGGAAAGCAGAAGAAGGAATATTACCAGAATCCCCACACCTCCTATCCATTGGGTAAACGACCGCCAGAATAATATGGAATTCGGCAGTGTCTCGGGATTGACAACAGAAAGTCCGGTTGTGGTGAACCCGGAAACGGATTCGAACACCGCATCCACCGGCCCCATATGATCAAGGTACGGGACGGCTCCGAAAAATGATATTATTATGAATGTGAGCGCGGAAAGCACCATCGCCTGCCCGAGGGACAATGGACTTTTCTTGAATTTTCTGTCAAGCGCAAACCCCATGATCAGCGAAAGAGCAGATGCCAGAATGAACGGAATGAAAACAGGCTCCTGAAAAATCCATGAAACTATAAGAGGAATGAGCGCGAGTAACCCGAATATCTCCAGTATAAATCCCAGATAGGAAGCGAGCGAACGAAAGTCCATATTTTTTATAATAGTTTCCTTTAATATAAAATGTCAGTTGGAGCAGAATTCATTTCTGGTTCATTCACTGGTTCAGGTAGAGCGAAATGAAAAAAGGATTCATGCATATAATAGAGATCGTATTGGTCACCCTGCTGTTATTCTTCATATTTTCCCAGTTCATATACATCCCGAGAACGACAAGCAACTGGTCAGAAACAAAGCTCCGGCTCACGGCCAACGATATATTAAGCGTTCTCGAAAGCAGTGACGTTGACTGGTTTGACGCAAACAAAGTCAAAGAAGCGATCGCCGACCTCCAGAACAAGAACATCGTCCCGGGAAACATAATATATTCCATTACTCTGGACAACGTGGTAAAGCCGGAAATAAAGGTGGCCTGCGTAATGTGCAGTGACGATGAAATAGAATTAATTACGGAGGCTTTGAGCGATTTCGCATGGAATGGCGTGAACGTGCATTTCATTATACAGAAGGAAGATTCACTGGACAAGGCGTTCTACCCGTATTATGATGTTGTTGTGATAATGAGTCAGGAAGATTTAACCACTTCCAACACGGATGCAATGCAGAACTTCCTTGATCTCGACAAAGGCATAGTGGAGGTGTTCGATGTCTCCAGTTACGACAACAACCAGAGAGCATTTTTTGGAATCAATGATAGTAGCACCAATGCCAACAACCTGAATGACATAAAATTCTCCCCAGAGGTGAAAAGGGCAGGGAGCCAGATATACGATATATACAAGCTTTTCACCAACATGAAGGAGGGCGGGGAATTCCCTTCGGATTACGTATTCCCTCCATCAGGTTTTTTGGAAACCACCGAAAACACAACATGGATTGTGAACAAGAGCGAATTGGTTCTCTTCCAGGAAGGAACTGGTGTGGCGGCTTGCGTGGCTAGATATTACGTGATGAACGGAGTTGGAAGGACCGCATGGCTATCGAGAGGGGATCTGAACATGAGGAACCAGCAGGTGTTTCTCAAATCTCTGGTCACGTGGGCCGCGGGAAATGTTTACAAAGTAATAGAGTCGAGAATAGCGAGTCCTGTTTCTTCATCCATCTACAAGACGCTAAACGACAACGCATTCCAAGGCATAAAGATAACCCTCACGCTAGGTTATCCTTTTTAAAATACCCAATGTAAAACTTATTGTATGGAAAACCAACAAGAAGAGGTAACAAGGGTAAGAACTCCAAGAGAGGGCCAGATGCTGGGAATAGTTGAAGAGATGCTCGGCGGTGGCAGATTCAGGGTTAATTGTACGGACAAACACACAAGAATATGCAGGGTTTCCGGCAAGTTCAAGAGAAGGCAATGGATAAGACCGGGAGACGTCGTGTTGGTGGAACCTTGGGAGATCGAAAGCGATGAAAAGGGAAACGTCGTCTGGAAATACAGAAAGGCGCAGGTGGACTGGCTCGATAGAAGAGGATTCCTCAAGGATTTTTGATTTTCACGCTTTCCCGTTCACTTATTTAAGTTTTTCACCCACATAATAATTTAATTCGGGGGTCTTATGCTCAAGATTGTAAAAATACCTGAAAAACGGAAGGGGGTTCTAATAGGATCCGATGGGTCCGTAAAGGTAAGAATAGAAAAATCGACCCATACAACCATAACAGTGAACGATAGCGTAGAGATAGAAGGGGAATCCCTTGACGTGCTGAAGGCAAAGGATATCATAAAGGCGATCGGAAGGGGGTTCTCTCCGGAAAAGGCAATGCGTCTACTTTCTGAAGATGTTCGTCTGGTCATAATATCGATGGAAGGGGAAACAGGGAACACTATAAAAAGGCTTTTCGCGAGGGTAATAGGAACCCACGGCAATACCAAGAGGATCATAGAAAAGGCAACGGAAACATACATATCCGTTTACGGAAAGACCGTCTCGGTAATCGGGAAATGGGATTCAGCTCAAAAGGCGGGACAAGCCATCGAGCTCCTGCTGGAAGGAAAAACCCATGCTTACGTTTACAAATTCGTTGAAGGTGGATCAAAATGAAGGCGGAAGAATTCGCAAAGCAGCAAAGATCAATCAGCATTTCCGAATTTTTCGAGAAGAACCGCCATCTACTGGGTTACGACAACAAGACGAAAGCCCTTTTGATCATCGTCAAAGAAGGGGTAGACAACGCTCTCGACGCGACAGAAGAGGCTGGAATAATCCCGGAGATATACGTAAGGGTAACCGAGATTTCTGAAGAAAAATACGAGATCGTCATAAAGGACAACGGTCCAGGGATTGTGAAGAGTCAAATACCGAGAATATTCGGAAAGCTTCTTTACGGCTCCAAGTTCCATCGATTGAAGCAAACGAGAGGTCAGCAGGGTATCGGAATCTCCGCGGCCACTCTTTACTCGCAGCTTACCACCGGAAAGCCTCTGGAGATCATAACATCCATCGGTGACGGGATAACTCATAATTACAAGATAAAGATAGACGTCCGAAAGAACGAACCCATAATCAACGAGAGCGAAACCGTAGAAAGGGAGCAATGGCACGGCGTCGAACTTAAATTCCTGGTAGAGGGGCTATACAGGGAACACAAGCAGTCCATATTAGAATATCTAAAACAGACCGCCATATCCAATCCGCATGCTCACATAATATTCGTCTCCCCCAACGGGAGGAACGAATTCCACAGAGGAGTGGAGAAACTACCAAAGGATCCGAAGGAAATACAACCGCATTTGCACGGGATAGAGCTCGGTATCCTTCTTAGAATGCTCAGCGAGACCAAAGCCAAAACGCTTTCCGGATTCCTAACCGGAGAATTCACTAAGGTCGGCAGGACCAGCGCTTCCGAAATTTGCAGGCTGGCTGAATTAGGGGAAAACACCAGGCCGAGAAGAGTGAAAGACGAGGAAGCGAGAAAGATACTGGACGCCGTCAAAAAGGTGAAACTTCTGAAACCGCCGCTGGACTGCCTGTCTCCGCTGGGGAATGATCTCGTTACCAAGGGTATGGTAAAGGAACTGAACCCTGAATGGGCAGAAAGCGTTACAAGACCGCCTTCCGTTTACCGCGGATGGCCATTCCAGATCGAAGTGGGAATCGCTTACGGGGGTTCGATTGATTCTCCGAAGGTCATGAGGTTCGCTAACAGGGTTCCTCTGCTTTATCAGGCAGGCGACTGCGCCATAACGAAATCGGTGATGGGAACTGACTGGAGGAGATACGGATTAAGCAAGAAACTGGAAGACGACCCTGTTGCCGTGTTCGTTCATATGGTTTCCGTGTGGGTTCCTTTCACTTCCGAATCCAAAGAAGCCATCGCTTCGTACCCGGTCATAATCAAAGAGATCAAGCTCGCCTTACAAGAGTGTACAAGGAAGCTTGGATTATTCCTTTCCGGAAAAAGGAAGGAAGCGCATCACAAGGAGCGAATACGCATATTCGACAAATACGCGGGCGAAACCATCAATTCGCTCACGGAACTCACTGATGCCGACAGGGCACAGATAGAGTCAAAGTTCAAGGAAATGATAGATAAAATGACAACTTCCAATGTTAAAGAGGAAGAATACGAAATAGTAAAGGCAGGAGAGGATACGAATGGAAATGAAGGAAGAGGAGAAACTGAAGGGCATGGGGAAGAAGGTTCTGGAACAGGTGTCAAAATCAGAGAACCCGAAAATAAACCTGCCAATCAGGTCACTCTCGAACGTCTACTTCGACGAGAACAAGGGTCTGATTAAGCTTGGGAACAAGTTCAGTCAGAGGTATTATTTCAATACAGCCCATACCAAGAAGTTCATGCAAACGCTCATGGTCGCGGCAGAATGCAAGAAGATCATAAAGCAAGACGTCACCACGTCGATCAGGGATCTTTACTATGCTTTAAAGAGGACTCTTCCGGGAACCAAGGAAAACACGTTCGACGAACAAAGCGAATCCGATCCGATAATAGAGGACGTGGAAGCAGCGCTTAACATGATCAGGGAGAAGCTCCATCTGAAAGCGGACAGGAAAGGATACATGGCCGGGAATATCATCATCCGAGACACAGGCGACCGCATCGACTGCTCCAAGATGGGTTCGAGTGGATGGGCCATACCGAGCAACGTAGAGCCGGAGGTCATTAAGTTCGAACAGGTTAACGCCGATTTCGCACTGATTATAGAGAAGGACGCAGTCTGGCAGCGGCTGAACGAAGACAAGTTCTGGAAGAAGCACAACTGTTTAATAATCACGGGAAAAGGCCAGCCGGCGAGAGGGACAAGACGTCTGATAAATCGTATCCATAAAGAACATAATATTCCTGTTTATGTGCTGGCGGACGCCGATCCATGGGGGTACTATATCTATTCCGTAATCAAGCAGGGTTCCATCACTCTATCCTTCCTTTCAGACAGGCTGGGAACGCCTGAAGCCAAGTTTATAGGCCTCACTACAAGAGACGTGGAGAAATACAACATCCCTCTGAACGTAACGATCAGGCTAAGCGAGCAGGACAAGAAACGTTCGAAAGAGATGCTCAATTACATCTGGTTCAAGCCTAAGGAATGGCAACGGGAGATCAAGCACATGCTGAAGGTCGGATACAAGCTGGAACTAGAGGCACTGTCAGCCAAAGGGATCAAATACATCTCCGAGAATTACCTTCCACAGAAGCTGAAAGAAAAGGATTTTTTGAGCTGACATTTTTATTTCTTAAAAGTAAAAAAAAATATGAAAAAGGGTTACGAAAGGGTTATTGACCGTCTGCTAAGGCCCATATTCAAAAAATGCAGTATTCCAGAAACTGAGTGGGAAACACTTTCTTTAAGCGAGCAGCGGATGGGGTGGACACAGAGTCAGTCTTACGTGGAAGCGAGACTTAGGAAGGAGAGGAGATTGTATGTTATCGATTATAAAGCTTCCATAGGCCCTATCCCGAATGACAGAGAAGTGCACAGGTGGAAGGCTTTGGATTACCCGACTCAAGTAGAAACCGAAGAAATAGAACAAATTGGGAAAATTCCTTTCCGGCAACGGAATGAAATATATTTTATCATGTCAGAAAGGAGAAGTTATATCAGACGGAAGCTCGAAGAAAAAGGCATGCCTTTCATCGAAAATCGCATGGGAGAAGAGAAAAAAGACGGATTCATACACTTCGAAACGGAACCGATCATCATAAAAGAAGATCAGAGCGGTTAAAACATATTTAAATTATTTCAGTATAATTATGACTATGCCCCGGTAGCTCAGCGGTAATTTCGAAAGAATCATGCCTCGGCATGACTCAGTCGCCAAAGAGCGCTCGGCTGTTAACTTTGAAACCCG
>CAYUSU010000013.1:0-11062 GCA_964447525.1 uncultured archaeon
GATTTAGAAAATCGAATGAAGGCCCAAACGGCCTGAAATGCGCTTAAAAGATTTTTTGTTATATCATTTTTATGAGACCCGTGACAGAATCAGATATTGTTGGAATGCCCGTTTATGAGTTTAAAGAAGATACTCAAATATTACTTTCAAGATATCCTGCGGGATCACGTGTTCTTTATTTCGGGAGAGGCGAGACAGGGCTCCCGGAAGGGTTCATTATTTCCACCCAGGGAATAGAAACCATTCAACTGTCAGATGACGGGAGAAAAGCAGTGATAAAACAAGATATGTTATACAGCGGAGAAATTAATATGGGAATGCTCAAGGATACCGATTTGACAGTACCGAATAATTGTGTCATTGTTCCTGCCGAGGATTTCGACGGTTATGCAGAACTTATGCTTTAGAATTCCATCCAGACCCCTTCAAAATAATTCTCAAATTGTTCCGCCAGCTTTCTCGAATAGATCAATACATTCGCTTCGTGGTTCTTCTCGATGGAATAATATCCCCAGTTTGTTGACCCGATGAATACGTATTTACGATCGATGATGATCAGTTTGGGGTGTGTGGTCTGATCTTCGGTGTCATATTTTATTTCGATACCGTTCTTCCGGAGATATGTCAGAACGGGCTTTTCGGTGAGGAACTGATCAGTGATAATTTTCACCTTTGTACCATTTTTTACGAGCTTAATCAAATCGTTTATGAGAATGTTTTCCAAACTGTCCGGATAGTCCGGATAATACTTCACATCGAACATTATCATATGGACGGAATCGTTAGCCTCCGAAAGAATTTTATGAACGTAAGGGAAGTAATCCCTGTCTATTACCGGGATGATTTGATCACTTCCGATGTCAACGGGATAGGTCGTGTAAGTGATGAAAAAATAGTACGAACATAATAGTCCAATTGCCAATCCAGAAAAGAAGATTGCAAGTATGACCAGAATTTTCCCGTTTTCCATAAAAATAATTTAAATCCAGACAAATAAATAATATAAGTAAACAATACTATAGAACAATAACTTGATATATATCGTTTTGTGCAGGGGTCATATGATAGGGGAATTCAAACGAATGGAATATGTCTGGCTTGTTACTGCTATCGTTCTTTTGGCAATGGTTCTGATCCCTTCAGCCATGGCCACGTGGAGTGTTGGCGGGACGTTCAACGTGACGCCAAATGATACTTATTTCAACTGGACATATGGTTCCATCCTGTTGACGGCCAACCTCACAAACACGACAAACATAACCCTAGTAATTGGAAACAACGACACGAAAATATATTCGAATTATTCACAGGGCGATCGTTTCACTGCGGGGGATTACGCAGTTCTTACCCAGAGCAAGTGGGAAATATGCTTTAACAATAACTCCGACAAATTCATGAAAATCGTCGCCAGGAACCTGACTGGTTCCTACACTAACACCACATCACTCCTTAACAACACGAACACTTCGGTTTTCAATCTGACCCCGTACATGTTCTGCCCGCCGGGAAAATACTACGGGTATTTCTATGTATATAACATTAGCGATTTCTCCGATAACCTCAAGGTAAATGCTTACATAAACATCCCGGTAACCGATCAGAACACATATAATACAAACACAACATCCGCGATCTTCAGGGGTTCATTGACATCGACGAATCCGCTGCATAATTTTTACGTGAACACCACATTCCAGAACGTTACATCCATGACACTCAATCTCAGCTGGTCAAACTATTCTAACGATGTGGATGTGTTCCTTTTCAATTCATCGTCCCTTTTGGGAAAATCCATAGAAAAAACCACGTGGGAAGAACTTTACTATGCCTTCCAGCCCAACGAGATGCTGAGATATGGATTGTACGGAGCCTTTGCTCAGAATTATAATGGTTTCATGTATTTCTCCACCATCAATTCTTCCGAACAGCAGCTGAGCTACGGATCGGTTGATCCGAACCAGTCATCTTCCAATCTTAATTTTACGCTTTCCAACCTTGACGACAGGAACATAACGGACGTCACTGAAAGCGTCGAAGTGTATCAAAAGAGAACATGGTCTTCCAATTCGACGGGAACGTTCAGTTTCCTGGTTCCGAGTTTCGCAACAAAAGTTAAGACCTTGGTTAAGTGGACCAATGTCTCCACACGATGGAACATCTCCCTTCTGAACCCGTCCGGCACTCTGATAGGGACCTCTTCATCCAAATACAGCAACGCCAACAATTCAGGAGTGATAATGGAGGAATATGTGATATACACCGGATCAATCAGCAGTTCCAATGACGGATACTGGGTTATAAACATTACTAACCTCACCAGCGGACAGGATACGTATACGATTGAATCCTACGTTTGGATGGGCTCCGGCTGGGTGAAAACGAATTTCACTGACGGCTTCGATTTCAATTCATCCGGTGTCGCGGGATCCAGCGTTTTCGTCAATACTAATATTACCCTCCCCGAAACCTCACTTTTCAACGGAACATACGAAGGATTCATAACCTATTCGAACGGCAGCGGATGGAAATACAAGATACCGATAGCATTCGCCGTTAAGGCAAGCAACCTGATGATAAACGATTCTTTCCAGACTACTGATTATTATTACGTCGATAACATAGGTTTCAATCGCCTTGGAGGGAACGCACTTCAGGTATCCATACCATATAACAATACAGGAGGATACCCTGTTCATTTCGTGACAACCACATCCAGCAACAAGCTTTCGCTTTCATCCAACTACATAACATTCGCCGTCGCTTCCCCTTCCAGCCCGATCCAGCCAAACGGGAACGGAACGATAAACCTCACGTTTTCAATCAATACGAGCCATACGAACAACGCTCAAGGGATATATCTCGGATGGTTATTATTCAATACAACCAATGCGACGCTTAATTCATCTTCCTACCCTTACAATACATTCAACTTTACGCTTCGCTTCAACCTGACGAACTGGTTGAATGTTACGATAGAAAGTGTAAATCCTACTCAGATAAACACCGACAACACGACCAATGTATCAATAAAAGCGACCGTCAGACTTGCAAACGGGACGGAGATATCCAGGGACGGTGTGTTCAATTATTCAAACTTCACGACACTCAGAGCCAGGGAAACTAATGTGACTGCCACCTATTTCGATCTTACCAGCAAAAGGGCAGGTTTCGGAACGAGCGGGTGCAGGGCGTCATCACCTTTCACATGTGAGGTAAACGGAACGGCCCCCACGAATCGAATAGGTGGAAATTATAGTATGTACGCATATGTTTCATGGAACACCACGTTCATGGGAGGGACGGGTGAAGTGAATCTTGCAGGTAATGATTATAGTAGCGATTTCCTGGTAAACGATACGGGTATCTATCTTAATACTGCTCTTAACGGGACCGGTATCACAATGGACGAGGCTACGATAAAATATTATTATGTTAATGTCAAGAACTACGGACCTGTTAAAGCCACCGGACTTAAGATCCAGTTATACGATCCCACTTCCTGTTACGTTAGTGTGATGGCCCAGGCTTCCGGGTGCACCAGCGAGGCAAGAAGCAGCGAGAACTTCACTTTCACCCTTGATCCTTACGATGCGACGGGGTGCACGCTGAAATGGAAGGTAACTTCCGCCGACGTTACGGAGGACAAATCATGTGATGCGAAGCTTAGAATCTGGAATTATAAAGGATTCGAGAACAAGACCGTTTACATCAGTGTGATCGCGAACACTACCACTCCGGCCACAAACCCGCCGACTTCAAATCCTTCAACCACATGCTCCGGCAATTCCGATTGCGCTTACAATCAGTACTGCGCGTCCGGTTCCTGTCTTGCTGTATCATGCCCGAGCGGTTACATCTCCAACCATGCGTGCGTCGCTTACACGAAAAAGCTGGAGATCACCAACTATACTACGGTCATCCAGGTCATACAGGGAGAATCCGTTTCCACTTCGGTTAACGTGAAAAATACAGGCAACGTTCTGCTTACGGCCAAATTGCTGGTTGCCATCAATACATCGAACATAACCGCGAAGGTGAGCCCCACGTCATATTCTCTCAATACGAGCGTTTCGGGAGTTTTCTCGGTAAATTTCACTGTCCCAAACGAAACGGATGTCGGTTATTACGTCGCCACGCTGAAGGTATATTACCCGGAAGATACGACCGTATACAATTCGAAAGACGTCACCATAGCTGTCCTTCCTCTGGAATCAACCAAGGCACTGATAAATGCGACCTTTAAAGATCTGAAAATACTTTTTGAAAAATACAAAACAGAATTCAATCAGATATCCGGAATTGCGCTTTCAACGGCCAACTACACAAAAGCCAATCGTTCCTATACATCACTTGTTGCTATGTTCTCTGACGTCGAAGAGTTCCTTTCCATGGGGAACTATTTGGAGGCCAATGCTCTCATGGACGACATCAATCGTACAATCAATACGTTCGATCAGAACATACAGAACATTATGATAGAATCCCAGATACTCGCTTTCGGCCAGATGGGCGACTTGTGGACCTGGACGGCGATAGGAATAGTGATAATTGTTATAATAGTGTTCGTTGTTTACCTCTTTCTCCCGCCGAAAGAGGGTTACCATCCTTTGCTCGGTTTCAAGCCGAAGAAAGAAAGTATTTTCGATAAGATCGGTTTCCATCTGAAGAAAGTGCATCACCACGTTAAGAAACAAATGAACATAATGCAATTCACCAGAAAATCCCCTTCGGCCAAGGACTATATGGAGGGTTATTCCAGGGTAGGGAAACAGGATAAACAGGGCATAGGTTCCAAAATAAAGAAGAAACTTGGAAAGAAATAGATTTTAATTCTTAACATAATACATATTCATGGCATACAGAATGATAGTGCTTTTTGCATTCCTGACCGGTCTTTTATTAACGATAGGTTTCATTCTCGGCGGAATGATTGGGATGATAATAGCACTGGTTTTCGCGCTGGCCATAAACTTCGGGTCCTACTGGTTCTCCTCTGGTATAATAATAAGGATGTATCATGCCAAGCCGACGGAAAACAAGGAGCTTCTCGATATTATAAAAAAGCTGGCAAACAACGCCCGCATCCCGGTACCGGAACTTTACGTTGTACCGACAGACCTTCCTAACGCCTTCACTACCGGGAGGAACCAGAGCAAATCGATTGTCTGCGTCACAGAGGGATTGCTTTCCCTGACTAACGATGAAATAGAGGCGGTAATGGGGCATGAGGTTGCTCATATCAAGAACCATGACATGCTCATTTCCGTGGTCGCCGCAACTATCGGAGGGGCCGTATCGTTTTTGGCGCAGATGGGTTACCTTTCGCTATTCTACCGGAACCGTGGGGAAGGGAGCATCCTTCCGGTCATTCTGATGGTGATTTTCGCACCTCTCGCCGCGCTTATCATAAGGATGGCGATCTCCAGATCCAGGGAATACATAGCGGACAGGGTAGGTTCAAACATTTCCGGGAAACCAGACGATTTGGCGTCAGCCCTGGTGAAAATAAATGATATAGCCCGCCATAAGCCTATGAGGGGATCAACCGCAACGTCACATCTGTTCATAATCAATCCGTTCAAAGACGACTGGTTCACAGGATTATTCTCGACGCATCCGCCTGTCGCCAGACGGGTGAAAATTCTCAGGAAAATGACACACAAGGGAATACCAGACTGGACCCAGCCTGACTTGGCTTGAGTTTAGGTGTTTAATCTATTATTGCACTTTTTATGAAAAAACGGATGATTAAAATCTCGGAACAAATATCCCGAATTCCAGCGAATGAATCTTCATAAAATCAAAGATCACCGCGGAAGACTATTCGGAATCCGTCTGGTACTCGGTCTCGAAACCCCCAAAGCTTCCAGTAACCCATTCCATGAACAACCACCGGAACAGGCTCCGGGGAAGGTTTAAAAAATGTATTAGTTGCCTTATTGTTCTTCGATTTTTTTCAGGGCTTTTTCACAGACAAGCGCATAATGGTCGCTCTCGTCCGGCGTGTCAAAACGAAAGGGAACACGATAATCAGGAATAGGAATATTATACAGGTTTTTCCTGATATCATCTTCTGAAACAACATTACCTCCCATCAAACCCATAATTTTAACAAATACTTTCTTTCCAATCGAACAATCTCCATCCAGAACGGTTGAATCAATCATGATGTAACGCGGAATATCTTCAAAATTTGGGTGGCGATCGAGAAGAACCGGAACCCGGCCTTCAGAAACAGAAGAAAATTGATATGTAATTAAACCTTGTTCTCTTAATTCTGCGGTCCTTTCTGTTATTTCACTTTCTGAAACAACCCTTCCGGGAATTATTCCCATAGTTTCCAAATAAAATATTGCGCCAACAGGATATTTCATGAAAATAATAAACCGGAAAATTTTATAAGTCTTGATTGAACCCACACACTATGACTACATGTTTAAACAAATATACGAAGAGTCCGTTAACTTTATATATTAATTATATATTAGTTAACCATAAATACAATTAAAAACGGAGGGATAAAATGGTAGAATTCGAAACTGTAAAAGCGGAAGAAATTAAGTTCGGAAAAAACAACTTCCTTGAGATAGCACGAAAAAAGGCTACCTCCGAACAGGGAGAAAATGAATTCATAGCAATCTCCAGGGGTTTCTTCTTGCCTGACGGCACAAAGAGATTCAAGAGATCAATCGCTATTCCGGACGACAAAGATATCAAAGATTTCGTTAGCAAAAAGGTATTGGAGTTTTAAACGGTTATTCACTCTGAAACCAACTAAACCGTTTGCTTTTTCTTTTTATTTGATTGGGAGGGTAGAGGTATCTCTGTTTGCTCTCATCTTTTCTTTTTAAATTCATCGAGAAGAGGGGATATTTGAACATGAATCGGTATATTCGGATAAACATATTCTTCATCTATTATTTTTTCTTCACTTATTCGATTTTCACCGATTATATGCGACATCGTTTCGATATACACTTTGGGATTCATTACTATTGATCCTATTCTCTCCGAATCACTTTCAGGGAATATGGGGAAAAAGAAATCAGAACCACTTCTTACCATATCACTGTCAACACATATATAGTCCAAACCATTCCCGATATCCGGATTACAGAATAAATTAGGATCGGGAAATGGATGGCATTTCCCGGGTTCCATTCCTATCTCAGGAAGATGATCCGGTTCCAGCCTTTTGATGCCCGGATTCATCAGATTCATGTATCTTGCAATCCTCCATTTGCTGTATCTTGTATTCATTGGATGTAAAAGAATTACGATTGTATTACCATGATGCTCGAATCTTGTTACAGATGTTTTTACCCTTAAACCAAGATGAGTTTCTGGATTCCCCGCATCAAGATGGTATGAACCATAATATGCTGTTTCAATGAATTTTTTTACCCCATACGGTACGTCTTCAGAACCTGAGAGATAATCCTTGGTCAACCTTTTCATTATGAAAATAATAAAATTAGTTTTTTATACGAAAGGGTGCTGAGGAGAGATATTTCACCCAATGTAACTCTCTTCCTTTACGACTACGGACTCTTCTTTCCGTTTTTGCTTCTTCGGGAGTTCGATCTTTCCGTGCTTCTTCTCGTATCCTTCCATTGCGTGCTGCAGCGTCTTCAGAAAGATCTTGGCGAACTTCACGTCAAGGAGCATGGTTTTGTGTTTAACCACGAGAGTTTGCTGGTTCTTTCCTCCCTGTATCTGGTCGATCTTCGGGACCGTCTGCTTGAAGTCCAGGATGAACTTGTTGGGATTGTAAACAACGCTTATGCTGTCCGTGTAAAATCCTTCGTCACTATGATCTATTCTCACATTAACCTGTTGTCTTTCCGCTATATCGATCACCTCTGATTATATTGAGAAGTATGGTTTAAATAATATCATTTTTATTCCCGGAAATATAATTAATATAATATGAGAAAAACAGTAAAAATATTTTCCACCTGTTTAATTACTGGAATTTTATTCATACTGTTTGACATGCTGTTCGCAATATTGATCAGTCCAATATTTTCTCTTTATTCCGGTTTAACCGTATTCAAAATTCCCCCGGACATTATGGCGGGAATGGTTTTCGACATTGTAAACGGATTCATTCTTGTTGGTGTTTTCAGCGTAATTTACACCGGATTGCCCGGAACCGGGTGGAGAAAGGGACTCAATTACGGATTGATAGTCGGACTTCTGAGGGTCGTGATGATGTCGTTTTCCGTTATTGTAATGTATAGCGTACCATTGGGATTTGTTGTAGCGACTCTCATAACAGGATACATAGAGATTGTGATATTGTGTGTAATTCTTTCCACTATCTATGAAAAACTTAAGGCTTGATGAAAGGCATCGCAAAAGCCGCTATTATCAGGAAGAATGTCAGGTATCCCAGCGCCTTTGTCATGACCTTGTAATGCCTCTTCGAGAAGCGACGGAAAATTATTTCCCACATCCTCCCGCCGTCTAATGGTTTCACTGGAAGCATGTTGGCTATCCCCACACCGAGGTTGATCAGGAAGACGAAGAACAGCAGGCCGTTGCTGAAAAGGATTGGCTCTTCGTAAGGTTTCAGTGAATCTATCACTTCATAATCCACGGAAACTCCGTATATTCCTATGTAACCCGGTTCGGAACGTTCCATTAGTTTAACATTCAGCTCCCTTAACCTGAAGTCTGCTCTGTACCAAAGGGCAGGGTAATTTTCCTTGATGTACTCCCATTTTTTGATCTGCATGTTTAGCGATGACCATGATTCATATACCTCCGCCCCCCCAATCGAATTCAGTGATTCACCGAATGATTCAGAAATGTCCGTGATTCCCGGTATTATGTGTTCCATCCCTATCATCACGTTCTCGTCAAAGTTCGGAACGTATTCATATTCCGGCGGTGTTCTCGTTTCGATTTCATATACGTTTTCCGAACTTCCGTTGAATGTTATGATCTGGACGGTCTTTCCCACGCCGGTTATTTCTAGCGCATCGCTTAGGTCCTTGTCATTCGTTACCGGTATCCCGTTCAGCGAGACGATCTTGCCGGTCATGTTATTTTCGAAAGCCGAATAATTTTGCATGAGACCATAATATTGGACGCCTGACGCAACCATAATATTGGACGAGACCAATGCAAGTATTACAAGAATTAATCCCGCCAGCACGAAATTCGCGAACGAACCCGCTCCGAAAACCCTTAACTGAGGAAGCGACTTCTTTCTCTGTAGCACCTTCTCGTCCGGTTCAACGAATGCAAGAGGAATGATGAGAAGTATTCCCCAGCCCAGCGATTTCAACGGGACCTTTGCTATCAAAGACTGAATCCCATGCGAACCTTCATGGACGATCACTAACAAAGCTATAGATATTATCCAGTACCAGAACGGAACCCCCAGAACGCCCGGAGCAATCACAGGACTGGCTGTTGGCGTTGGCAAAAGGATCGCCATTCCTCCGACAGCCCTTTCCGCGAATAATGATTTGACAAAAAGATTAAGCAGCAGTACGAACCCGTATATCGATCCAAGAATGGATACTATCACTCCAACCGTGCCAAGATGTTTCCAGAATCTCGGGAACCTGCCAGATAGCTTGGTAAGAAAGTTGCGACCGGTCTGCGTTTTTCTTAGAAGGAAAATGGAATCCCTCGTGAATTTTTTCCTGTCTTTGTATACTATTCCTATAAGTATTATCACAAAAATCAGAACAGACACGGCGTAAAAATCGATCATAGTAATCTATTTTCCCTTTCCTTTTAAATATTCCAGATAAATCTTTCGGAACAAACCCCTCACTTCGGGAGTCTGGATGTTCTGGTTTCCGTCCTCGAAGAATTTACCTAACCCATCATTCCTTTTTTTCACGTAATCCTCCGCTTGGATGCACATCTCCAGCTTGTCGAGATCTTTTACAAGTTTTGATTCCCTGGTTTCCCTCGCTTCGAACTCCATCCATATGTTTTCGAATTCTTCAGCTATCCCTTTTGGAAGCTGGGAAAGAATCTTCTTCAGTCCCTCTCTTTCTTTCCTTCCCTTTTCCTCCCTGCTCATTGTCCTGTCTTCGTCGTGCAGACAATCGGGTATGTCTCCGGAATATACTTCGCATATATCGTGAATCATTCCCATCTTCATGCATTTTTCCGCGTCAAGTCCCATTTTTTTCGCCATGACGTAAGCCATCAGCGAGAGCATGAAAGAATGGTCGGCCACGCTCTCAGGATCATCCACCTTGTACATTACCCATCCGGTCCTCTTTGTATCCTTCAGCTTGCGCACGTTCCGGAAGAAATCTAGAAGTTCCATGTAATAATGTGGTTTCGGTTACTAAAATGTTATTGCTGAATTATCATCACAATTTATTCGAATATGATTTCGTCAGGAATCTGGACTTCTTTCAAATTGTCTGTATCAATCCATTCTTTCGAAAAATGATCATATGAAATCCTCAGTGGATGGGTTCTTATTTCCATTTCTGTATAAATTTCATTCAAATCCGTTACCTCGGGTCTAAAAATAAGTTCATTCGATTCTTTTTTTGTTAATTCCTCTTGGACTTCGTTGAAATATAATGTTATGCCGTTATTGGCTATCAGCAAACCATCCTTTTCATAAAAATCAAACAAGTTAAATATTTCCTCTTCTGAGAAATCAATTGGTCTCTTTTTGCGATTATATCCGATTTTGGTTTCAAAACACCTTTTCATGTAGTCTTTGACCGGTTCATCTCTCCCTTTGTACACATCCCCAAATCCTAAAACATGGTATCTTTTTTTCACGGGAAAAACACAGTCTGAATTCGTTTCAACTACCCATAACGTCTCATCTTTTCCCCTTTTCCTGATTTCATCGAGATGTCCTGATAAATAATCATGTCTATTTTTTTCATTTTTAATTCTCATTTCCATTGCAGCTCTTCCGGCCCCGAAAGCAACACCGATTGATGACATTTTACACATCCTTAATAATTATTATAAATTAATGCTTTATTAATATATCTACTTATAAGTGGTTAATATTGTATGGGTAATGATAAATTCTTTTTTAACTGTGTCGACAAATAATTTA
>CAYUSU010000013.1:11162-29370 GCA_964447525.1 uncultured archaeon
GGGTGTCCTTTCTGAAAAAATACGTAATGGGTCTCGAGATCGGGGGAACGAGAATACGTGTATGTATCGGTGACGACAACGGGAAGTTGTATTGCATAAAGACCGAGCATATCGATTTTTCCCGCGGTGACAACGGCGTCACTGAGCAGATTATAAAAATGATAAAAGCCACCGCTAAAGAAGGTGGTTTGCCGCTAAAAGAGGTTCTTTCGCTTGGGATAGGATCTGCCGGCCAGCCCGACATCGCGAAGGGCATCATTTACAATCCGGCAAACTGCCCGTGGAAGATCATGAAATTCCCCGGAAAACTGGAAAAGGAATTAAAGATACCTATCCACATAAGGAACGATGTGGCGATAGCTGTTTACGCTGCAAGGAAAATCGGTCATGGCAGCAAGTTTTCACAGTTGGTTCCCAGATGGGATGCGGCGATGACGATTGGAACAGGGACCAATCTTGCGGTCATGTACAATAGCGAACTCCTTCTCAACCCTATGCACGAATCCCCGGAATGGGGTCACTGCAAACTCAATACCGATGCAAAATACCTTCCAAAATGCGGATGCGGTGGAAAAGGATGTATAGAATCCTATATCAGCGGAGCCGGAATAAGGACAAGGACCATCCATATGCTTGAAGGGGTTCTGAAAAAGAAGAAGAGTGCGATTCTAAAGGATCCTATACTCATGGAAGCTCGGAAAAGACTTTCGAAGAAACGGGTCGATCTGAAAAAATTTAAACCGTCCGATTTCATAAATATGGTGAGAACAGAGGATGTTTACAGTGCTTACAAAAAAACAAATGGCAGGGACAAGACGGCAAAAATAATCGTAGATGACACTTCCACGTACATGGCATACGCTTTCGGTAATATACTGAGCAGCTATCCGTTGATACCGTATATCGAGATATTTGGCGCTGTTGCGATCAACAACCCGAATCTTACCGTCAAAGACGCCGTCCACAAGATTAAGAAAAACCCGATCAAATTCTGCAACAGGGATATGGAAAGAAGACATACGCAGTTCCTGATCACGAACATACAGAACATCGGACTACACGGAGCGGTGGAACTGGCCTGGTTCGAATTGAAGAAATAAGATGGTTTTTTATTGATAATGATATAGCGTTATTAGTTGGTTTGCATATCGGTGATGGTTCTTTAAGCAGTTGGAAAAATAAATCGACAAGTAAAATTCAAGAAAAGTGGACACTTTATCCGGGAGATAATGCCGAATTTGCAAATTCAGTGTTGAATTTTCTAAATAAAAATAAGTTATGTGCAAAAATTTATCCAAAATGTGAAAAATATTTCAGAATCGATTCATATAAAGCTGTTGAAATTTTAAGAAAATATTTTTTATGTGGTGACAAAACGAAGACAGTTGATATTCCAAAAGAATTTTCCCATCCGCCTTTGATAAATTATGTTCTGAAAGGAATTTTTTCCTGTGACGGATGTGTTGCGAAAGGAAACAGGGGAATTTATCTCTCCTTCGATACCAGCTCCGAAAAACTTGCTGATAGTATTTTAAAATCTCTGAAATCAATTGGAATTAAATCATATTTTTACAAATATGAAGGTATGAGAAAACTTCCATCGGGCAAAATTTCAAAAAGAACAATGTACTGTGTGAGGATATGGTCAAAGGGTAACATTAATAAATTTATGAAAGAAATAGGTTCTATAAATCCCAAACAATTAAAAAAATATAGAGAATGGTTGCGCGGGGGTACCCAAGCGGTCAAAGGGGCTGGATCTTGGATTACATGTAATCCTCGAGGCTTAGCTAAGGACCCAGTAGCTTAGTGCTTTCCAGAGTTCGAATCTCTGCCCCCGCATGTTTCAGAAATAGTTGAAATGGTGAGGATAAACGATAATTATTTAAAATACTTTTATACCTTTATAAGGATAAATAGATTAATTAAATAAATTGGGTGATTGTTTGAAGATAAAAATGCTCTCGAAGAAGATTGGTACTTGTGTATTCCTTTTGGAGGACACAACTCCCGCGTTTGCGAATACGCTAAGAAGGATAATGATTTCGGAAGTCCCGACTCTTGCAGTCGAAAAAGTAGATTTCAATGATAACACTTCTGCTCTGTTTGACGAGACGGTCGCACACAGGATTGGAAGCATACCATTGAATTTTGATCCTTCCAAGTTCAATTTCCATGCTGAATGTAAATGTAACGGAAAGGGATGCCCTTCATGCGAGACAGTTTTCTTCATCGATAAAGCTGGCCCATGTACTGTTTATTCCGGTGACATGAAGTCATCCAATCGTGCAGTTAAGCCTATTTCCCCTGATTTCCCGATAGTCAAGCTCCTTAAGGGACAGAACCTCAAACTCGAAGCATTTGCTCACTTGGGTAGAGGAGAGGATCATGCAAAATGGCAGGCTGCGAATGCCGCATACATGTATTATCCGGAAATTGAGACCAAAAAGGGTTTCACTGGTTCCGATAAGGTCCTTAAAGCATGTCCTAAGGGATCAGTCGCTCTTAAGAGCAGGAAACTGGTTCTTCTTGATCCGTTCAAAGCGGACGAATGCAAGAGAATAGTGAATGATGTTTCTAACGGAGAGGTTACGGTCAAGGAAGACCCGACAAGGTTCGTTTTCAAGGTCGAATCCGTCTCAGGACTTGACCCTAAATACATAATCACCCAGGCATCAGAGATACTTCTTGGAAAAGCGAAGGAATTTAAAACTGAACTGAAGAATATTTGATATGAAAATGATTTCTTTCTGGGTAATAGGTTCAGTCTTGCTATTTCTGGCAATATGGATCATTAGCCATGCCGAAGGATTATCGGGTTTCAATCCGGTTGGGTATGCGCTTAGCATGTTCATAAGTTTTGTTCTTGTGCTTTCCGCCGGAATGGCATGGATATCCGTGGCGATGGCCATAAAAAAGGGATGACACCGGGAAAAACAGAAAGCGGGGAAAAGTATAAAAGCGTGTACGGACAATACATATAAATATGCTTTCATTCAAGGAAAAACAGATTCTTGGGATAATCGGAAAGAACCTTCTCATGCGAAAGGAAGAGCTCAAAAGAACGCTTCAGAGCGAGGGTTTCGAAGATGGTTTCTCGGATGTTGAGCGACTGATGGACAGGGGAATGGTGCATGAAGTGGACGCAATAGGATCACTTTGTTATGCCCTCACGAAGAACGGAATGACTGCCATCAAAGATAGTTAATATAAATAATCATCCTAAATTCTATTAGCATGACAGCTTAATCCAATTAAATCGAGTTGTCTATCACAAAATGATTGCGAGACGACTTAAGCTGATTGAATAAAGTTGTCCTTCAAAACGTAACGTATGACGTAGGCTTTGCCTGCGTCTTTCGTTGAATAGCCCCGTAGTGTAGTGGCCAAGCATATCGGGCCTTGGATTAAACGCTAAGACGTTGAGGCGGTCTTTGATCGTTGATGACAAAGAGGAAACCCGGTGACGGTGGTTCGAATCCGCCCGGGGCTATTGTTTTATACTACGGTGAAAATACCGTTTATTTGATCAAAATCATATATTTCACCACCATCGTCGTCCTCCATTTTTGTGAACGTGTAGAAATCCAGTGGTGATTTTTGTCCGGCTGTGGCGGAAGGACTGATGTCATAGTTTATGTACGCGATTGGCCCTTCACCGGGAAGTATCCTGCCGGTTCCGTCATAACTTCTTATAGTGAACCATGCATGTTCCCTGTCCGTTCCGGAAATTAAGTTAGTCATCCCTGAATACCTGTCATCAACGAATGTCACGTCTGAAACATAGTATGGAAGTATTTGATCGTTTGTGTCCAGTTCAACATAAACATATGAAACGGGATCCGGATTTCTCAGGTAGATCGGGATGGATACCCCGCTTCCTGGTGTCCCTTCACTGTCAACTGCCACGATTGAATATTCAAACTGTGTTACGTATAATTCCACATCGACATCCCGGGGGCTCCCGTCCGCCGATGGCGCGGTTACTGTTATCGTTCCGTCGTATTTCCCTTCAGCCATGCTGTAATATGTTGGGGATGCTGTGACGCTTATCGTGTTCGGGTTGTTCCCCTGACTCACCGTACCTGAGCTGCTGTCGGTTGCCAACCAGTCCGTCCCGTCTGCGGTGTCGATGGAGATTGACCATGGCATAGGATCCGTGTATATCGGGTTTATGTTGCTTATGTCTAATGTCTGGACTCCCGGATCCGGTCCTCCTTGCGGGCATGCAAACAGCATGAAATCCGTGTTCAGTTCAAGAACAGGATTCTCCCCTCCTATGTTTAAGGTAACCGGAACAACTTGCGGACTCCCTGGTTCGGCGTTGCTGGACGTGATGGTCAATGTACCGGTGTACGTCCCTATCGAAAGGTCCTCCGTGTTCACGGATATCTGAGAAGTTCCGGGACCGGTAGAAGAACCAATTGTCGTTGAAATCCAGTTACCCCCGTTATCTGTAGCTATCTGCATTCTCCAGAAAAGAATCGTGCCTGTTCCGCCGTTGGTTACCGTTAACGGCTGGGATGGGGGATCGTTTCCCGGCTGGTCTGTATTGAATGTAAGCGACGATGGGCTGACCTGAAGTATCGGGTTCGCAACCAGTGTGAAATACGCATCGCTCGTGTCCTGCGCATTCGTGTCAATGTCGGTTATCCTTACGCTGTAAATGCTGTTCGGGTACATATTACCGGGGATTGACCATGTGAAAGCGCCGTCGTTTGGAGTTGACGGGGCAATCTGATTATATGGGCCATAAAGCTGATTATTATATAGCAGTTCTATCCTTACGTTGTTCCCTCCATTGGTACTTGTCCACTCGATGTCGTATGACTGTCCCATTTCCCAGTTCTCCCCCCCGTCCGGCCTGGTTACGGTCATCGTTGAATCCTGCTGTACCGGATTGACCACTACTTCCACATCTATCGTGTGGGATCCTCCGTTTGAAGTGATGTCGATCTGTCCGTTGTGGGTGCCCTGCGAAAGACCGGATCCGGCAATGGAAACGGTTTTTGTCGCTGTACCGGAACCGGAAAGCGGAGGACTTACCGTAATCCATGTCTGGTCATCGGTAATTTGCCAGGAAAGACCCCCGCCGGTGTCGTCAAAAATAATGAATGTCTTGTCAGACGGATCATTCCCTTCCGTGGTGACGAAGTCAAGTCTGTTTACAGCTACCTGTAGCGTGGGATTGACCTGGGATATGGTGAACACTTCGCTGTCGCCATATACGCTTGGATTGCTGATGCTCGTTATCCTTACCATGTAATCGCTTCCCATCGCAGACGTGGGCACGTTCCATGGGTATGAATACGTCCCGGTTCCTGAGATGGTGAAAACGGATAAAATGTCGCTGTCTTTCTCCCCTCCCTTGTAAAGTTCAATTCTGACGTTGCCTGTATTCTGCGATGTCCATGTTATCGTGCATTGATCGCCTGCTGTGCACGTTGTTGATGATGCGGGTGAATAGATGGTGATGAAGGGCGTTTCTGCTATGCTGAAAGCATTACTGCTGTCACTCACGCTCGGGTATTGCTCGCTGGTTACGATTATTCTGTAGTCGCTGCCTACCGGGACGGAACCGCCTACGTTCCATGTATATGAACCGTCGTCGAGTTCATTCGTTCCTATCGTAATCGGCGATCCGCCGCCCTTTGCGTATCCTATACTGACGTAATTCCCGATGTTCTGGGAAATCCATGATACGTCGCACCCGTATCCTATGTAGCAAGTTGAACCGCTCATCGGGCGGGTCACGGTTATCGACCTCACCGGAGCGGAATTCACAATTACGGTTACAATGATGTTCTGGGTCCCGCCGTTAGAAGACACTGTAATGGTTCCTGTATGAATACCTGCCGATAGACCGGATGCGTCAATGGAGACTGTTTTCGTCGCAGAGCCGGAGCCGGTCAATAGTCCGCTGACTGCTATCCAGTTCCTGTTGTCGGATATTCCCCAGTCAAGCATCCCGCCATTTGCGTTGGATATCGTGAATGGCTGATCCGCGGGGTTAATGCCTTCAGTTGTCGTGAAAGTAAGGCTGGTCGGACTCACCTGAAGTACGGGGGCGGGTTGGGAAGATATAGTGAAAAAACCATCGCTGACGTCAGAGACATCCGGGAACTCTATGCTGGATATGTTTATCCCGTAGTCATTTCCTTCAGCTATTCCCGTATCGGGGACAGTCCATGTGTACGTATTGGGACCTTCGCTATTCTGACGGCTTTCTTCTATCTCACTGATGGGTAATCCCGTTTTCAGCAGCCCTATGGACACATCATCCCCTGCGTTCATGCTGTCCCATGAAATAAGGCATGTTCCGCCTAAATAGCAAATATCCCCCGTGTCCGGTTTGTCAATCGTTATTAATTTCGGAGAGGTCCCGCCTACGGTTACGCTTCCGTTGGTCTCCTCGATGAGCATAGAGTCTCCGTTCTCGTCAAGCACCACTATTCCGGTCATGTCAAGTCCGGAATATCCGTCGGCTAAACATCTGAATGTCATGTCAATAATAGATCCCTGTCCGGGGTATATCTGGTTAGTTACGCTACGCAGAACAGGGTATACCCAGTCGGTTCCGTTGGAAGACATGAAAGTCATGATCTCTGATCTGGCAGTGATTGCGTTGTCCGCCAGTTCCAGAACACTCCCGTCGAAGGTTATGTTCGTGGCTGCCACCTTTATTCCCATTGTGTTTATCATGTTAAGACTCGCCGTCACCTGATCACCCGCATTGCACCAGTAATTGCTTATTTCCAGATTAACCGTCGGGGTCTTCTTTATCCTTTTCAGATGGAATACCCCCTTGGTATCGAAATCAGGACCTTGGGATACGACGGTAATGTCCAGAACCACCTCGTTTTGGCTGTTCCATTTGGTGCAGTCTAGTATGGGTATTATTTTCAGGGAGAACATTCCCCTGACATATTCCTCTTTAACGATGGTCTGTATTTCCCTCATCTTGTCAAGAAAATTGTCCTTCCCCGAGTTGCAATACTCTGTGTTCGGATCATTCAAGGTGTCATTTATCAGGTTTATCACGTTTTCTATGAGGTATCTGTCCGTCTTCTGCGAGGACTCGGAGATATCGACGGACGTGTATCCGAGTAGGGCTGTCTGGACGGTGAAAATAAGTCCTACGAGGAAAACCATTGAAATTAGAAACATCTGACCCTTTCGACAACCCATGAGAAATAATTAACAGATGATAATATATTACTTAATAAAAAGAAAATAGGAGAGAAACAGGCAGAGCCTGTTTCCTCCGTATGATTTATCTTAATATCGGGATACCGAGCTCCCCTTGGATGTTCCTTTCCGTTTCCTCTCTGGCAACCGGACCGAGGATGTATGGTGATTTTACGCCCGTTATTATGGTTATTACCTTCAGTTTTCCTTTGAATAACGGATCAATCCTGGCCCCCCATATTACCTGTGCCTCAGGGTCAAGCTGCTTGGAGACGTACTCCCCTATGAGGGAAACCTCGTCAAGTCGCATATCCTCTCCGCCCGTTATGTGGATAAGAGCGCCTGTTCCACCCTGATAATCCACTTCTAACAGAGGATTGGACATTGCCTTCGTTATGGCTTCTTCGGCCCTTTGCTTAGTGTCTGATTCGCCGAAGCCTACCGTTGCGACTCCGCCCGAATGCATGACGGTCTTTACGTCTGCATAGTCGAGGTTTACGAGAGAGGGTTGAGATATAGTCTCTGTAACTCCCTTTATCATGTTCGCAACGAGGTCGTCAGCAACCGAAAACGCTTGCTGAATCGGGAGATTACCTGCTATCTGCAGAAGCCTTTCGTTCTCCAGAACAATAACGGTATCGCATACCTGCCTGAGCTGGTACAGACCGTCTTCCGCCTTGCCTATACGGGCACCTTCCACCTTGAACGGCATCGTAACGGATGCGATCACGATCGCTCCCATTTCCTTTGCTATCTTGGCTACGACAGGAGCAGCCCCTGTTCCGGTTCCTCCTCCGAGACCGCATACAAGGTATAGCATGTCTATGCCTTCCAAGTATTTCTTTATGTCCCTTTCACTCTCTTCAGCGGCCTTCTTCCCGACGTCCGGGTAACCGCCTGCGCCCAGCCCCTTCGTAAGCTCTCTTCCGAGAAGAAGCTTGTCGTGGGCCTTCGTGATCGAGAGGTGTTTTGCGTCCGTGTTTATCGCGAGAGTCTTTGCGCCCTTAATACCTATTTCCGTTAGCCGGGAGATGCAATTGTTGCCTCCTCCTCCGGCCCCCATGACCAGAATCTTAGCTTTCAATACGTCTAAATCAAATTCATCCTTTACCTTTTCGGTTATCGTATCCTTCTCTTCTTCTTTGAATACGTTCTCAAATGCTTGTTGTATCAAGCTTTCCATTCTCTCAACCCCCTTAACACCATGTTTTTATTATTCTCCGATTTCCATATACTCCGATGCGTATCGGTTTTCCATTCCCATTCACCCGAATATATATGATCGAGTGCCGAAATGCTTTTATATCCGGCATACAATTGTTTTTCAAGAAAAAATCTTCTGACAACTGGAACTGATGATTGCAAATTCCCTCGAAGATCAGGCAACTTCCCTCAAAGTTGCGGGCGATCTTTGCTATTTTCTGTCTTTTAAAATGATTGCAGTTAAAATTGTATTGTAAGTAAGATTTATATACTTTTCGCTGTTTTCCAAAAATAAAACGGCGTTATAATATGCGTCATGTAAATGATCTGGTCACAACTATAGTTTTATTTCAATCTCTCTGATGATCGTGTTGGTGTTCCAGATTGTTTTCTGCAGAATGTATTTGCCCCCGTCAGGCACGCTGTCTACATCGAAAGTATAACTGAGCCATTCACTCTTTGTTGTATTTGTGATGTTCGGTGGATTGAAATAGACGGTGACGTTCTTGCCCCCGATTCTTCTTTCGAAACTACTTTTCCATTCCCTATCGCTCATACGCTTTTGTAGGGAATAAAATATTAAAATGGTCACTATCCCGAAAAAAACCTCCTTTTTTGGCCAAAAATCGCTATTTGTACCCGAACCTTCTTTCATATTTCTTGTGGTCGAACCACTCCAGCAAAATCGCAAGAATCCGGATTTCATCCTTTGCAACAGTGTATATTAATCTCCATGCGTTGGGAAGGTCATATTTCCATAGATTATCGATAGCATATTTTTTCACGTATTCCTTGGGCCAGATGTCCTTCGGTATTTTTATTCCGCAGAACGGGTTCTTCTTCAGATCATCGGTGGCTCTCTCCAAAAACCTATACAACTCAGGGTTTTCATTCTTTGAATCTTGGTATTCTTTCCTTACTTTTTCGTTTATGAAACCAACGAATATTTCGGTCATTTGAGTACCAATCCCCTTTTCATAACCTTCTTCACGAGTTCAGGGTTCCAGATCCAGACTATCCTTCCGTCTTCATCTATCATTATCTTGTTGATGTTAAGGAGATAATCTATTATCATTGCGAATGTCTGGTACATGACTTTCTTCGGAAGAGCTTTCCAGAGTTCCGTTCTTGTTGGATAGAAGTCGAGTTTCTTTATCGTTTCCTCTACCATGATCACCGTATCCAGCCTCGGATAATGAAGGATTTTTTGCTTCATGTTATTATATAAGTTTATATAATTTATAAATCTTTCGTCCGAAATCCATGAAAATGACCAAAAACCTCCTTTTTTGGCCAAAAATCGCTATATATCGGCTAACAGTAACCTTTATATACCCATAAATTAATTACTTAACAGAGATAACACAGTTGTAAGTCTCAAAGGGGTTAAGGTGATCAAGTGAACATTTCACAATATATCGGAAATGCAGCAAAAAGCCTTTATTCAGGTTCCGGAATATCCGACATTTACGGGACTAAAACCGGATCTGATACTAATACTTCTTCAGGCGGAACTATAGACAGTCTGGTCAAGAGGCACGGGAATGAACTGTTCGGAAGCATAATTGATAAAATATTTATAGGAATAGGAAACAAACTTGACAGCTGGTTGCCCTGGCTGAAACCGTTCATGGAACCATTCACTGAAGGATCACAGGAAGCTGAAAACTCGGGAAGGTTCCACAAATACGGTGATACCGGACAGGATGTCCCGGTAAGTAATAATTATGGAGGAATGGAATTAGAATTCGCTTAGGTGAGGTAAATGAAAAACTATAAAGCCATGGAAAGTGAAGCTGAGGTCATTGGCAGCACAGGCAATACCATGGAATACAGAACGAACATTCCTAACTATGCGATCAATGACGATAGCATGATTCCTATCTACTGCGAGAACGGCCCGGTTGATTCAATCACTCCGACGGACAGGGAGCTCGAAGCTGTGAGAAAAGTTCTGAACGGGGAGACGATAATTAACAGGGTTTCACATGAGAAACTTGAGAACATTCTCGGAAAGACCGGGAAATACGACGCTCATGCAGGTGCCTGGATGGACGGGGAATTTTTCGTCAATGATAAACTCAGATATGGAGAAGATCTTGGTTTGGCTGCTCATGAAGCAATTGAAGGCGAGACTCCCGGAACCAGTATTTATGCTGACAGGGGTCTTGATGACAGGCATTTAAACGTTGATATGAAGACCATAAAGGCTCTTGAAATGATTTCGATGGAAAGGAATGAAATAGGAATGAGAGCAAGGGTCGCGCTGAACGGATACAAATCTTTCCTGATGGAAGGCGCGATGGATGGTGACCCGCTTTCGATGGAGGCTTTGAGGAACTAGAGTGATTATGATGACGGTAGCAACTGCTGAGGGGACGAGAAGAAAGGTATTGTCTAACCTGACCATGGGAGACATGGACATGTCCAGCGGCATATCCCCTGCTAACTTCAGGGACATCCAGATGTTCGGCGATAGCGGCCTTACTCCGAACGAGATTAGGGCAAGAATGGAGAAACTTAAGAGTATCGGTGTTCTAAAGAACGCAGCCCAGCCTCAGCAGCCGCAACAGGAAGAACCAATGAGTTTTGTTTATTTCGGGACTCCTCCGAACATGCCTCCTTTTGTCACGAGTGTAGATTATGTTGAAAAACCGGGAGAGGGGATACTTCTGATGGATGACGCGAATCCTAAAGGTGATGGTATTGATAGGATTTCAGATATTGTGAAAGCAACATGTTTCTATATGATAACGAAAGCATTGCCAACACCGGCTCCTGGTAACATATTGAGTCCTCTGAAAAAAACCATTGACGTTTTTGCTGAGCAGAACTTTTTTGCTCGTGCAAAGTCGGATTTCCCAACACTTTCGAAATATTATGCTTTTACCCAGGGACTGACCACGGTAAAGAACTATTATACTGTGGAATATGTTCAGGGGGGTGTAAGAAAGGAGACCGCTGTTTACATAGATAATCCGAAGGTTACTCATGGAATGAGTCCACCGGAAAGCGAAATTGTTAAGCTTGCTGCAGAATGTGTCAAAAAGCCTGAGACAGCTGATGCAAACAACAAAAGAATTTTAAACGGTTCTTTCAATGAGATAATCGGTCAGACAGGGGCCGACAAAAAGATTCTTAACGGTGACCTTAAAAACGTCAAGGACCCAACAAAGTTCAGGCAGATGCTTAATTACGTTGATCTTTATCTCATACAACAGAGCGGTCCTAGAAGTGTTATTGGTGCTATAAACCCTGCAGAACTTCCAGCAGATGTGAGCGAGGCAAAAGTCATAAAATACGGGAGACCCGGACGTCTTCAGGAATTCGCTTACACGTTGCTTTTCGACAAGGCATACGATATGATAGACAATGCAGTGTTCAATCCACTTGGACCATATATAGGATCAGACCCGGAAACCATGCAGACATACATAGCAGAAGAACTGGCTGCGGTAGAGAAACTTGTGAGACATCTTTGGAACAAGAGGCCTGACTGTGAGCATTACACCTAAACCCAAAATTAATTAAAATATATACCTGCAGGGACAATGATAAAATATGGTTACTGTAATGGACTTGGTAGCACAGTTTTTCAGGATCAGTCCCCAGTTGGTTTCCAAGTATGCCGCACAGGGTCAGATATACCAGATTTTCTACCTTGTATTTTTCCCCACACTTTTCGTTCTACTGTTTATTTATCTCCTTACTTCGAGGGGAGCGATAGGGCTGCATAGAGGGTTCAAGGTGCTTATTTCGATTGCCGTGTATGCATTCATAATACTAAATGGATGGTATAGTTATTTTATCATGCTCAGTGAGTTCTGGCTGTTCATGCTGATAATACTTGGAGGAGTGTATTTCTTCTGGGCTCGCGGAGGAACAAAAGGAGGCCAGCTGGCGCAAGCTGGCGGAGGCGGCCAGGCAAGAGGGCGTTCGGTCTTCGGGAACATAAGTGGTCAGCTCGCTAACCGCTTGAAGAAGGGCGCTACCCATGAAATAAAGGATCAGGAAACCATGATCGAAAACCAGTTGAAAGCGCTGGAACAGCTTCTTAATCAGTACAACAATGTCGTTCATGATCTGGGTCCGCAGACAGTTGATGCCGGTAACATCGTAAGAGAATGGGGAAGCATGTTTTCCCAAGTCCAGGCGTCCATCCAGCAATACAGGGATTCAATCCAGGTCGGTGGGTTCGCTGCTGGAGGAAAGCTCAAACATTTCCAAGACCGACTTGAAAGTATGATGAAGAAATGGGATAAAGCCCAGAAATAGGTGTTTGAATGATATTTGATATGCTTCCGCTGGGGATGATCATCCCTTTCGTATTCGTATTTGCGATAGTCTACGGAGCGATGGAGTTCTCCGCGGTCATGAAGAATCGCAAGGTCAGCATGGTCATTTCTTTATGTATAGCCTTCTTTACGATAACCAACCAGCAGGTCATCAATTTCATCAACCAGGTCCTTCCTTACGCGGCCGTCTTCTTCGTGATCGTGTTCTTCATAGGATTCATCAAGCGCCCGTTCCGTGGAGGCGGCGGAACCAACCCGGTCCTTTTGATAATAGTGCTTGGATTGATCCTTTTGGTTTTTGTCCAGCTCGGTTTAGACGGTTCACCGTTCCAATCCATAGTCCAGGGATCATTCCTCGGAGACGAGAACCTGATCATGATAGTAGGATTGGTGATCGTTGTGATCATGTTTTACTATGCTTTTGTCAAGCTGAAGAATCCAGTGTAACACGAAACATTAATAAGCTATTGCCTTGTTTTTGATCAAGTTTATAAAGGTAATACTGATAATTATTAATATGGCTGACGGATTTAGCTTATTAATTCAGAACATGCAGAATCTGGGGTTTTTCCAGTTTCTCTTTCCGTTCTTGCTCGCCCTTGCAATTATATACGGATTGCTTAGTTGGGCACTGAAGGATCAGTTGCCGAAGTCTGCAAGAGGAGTTATTGCACTCATCTTCGCGTTCTTCGTTATGCTGTATTCTTCATGGAACACATCGGTGGTCCAGTTCTTCACTCAGATATCAGGGACCTGGCTGATTGTGGCTTCAGGGATACTGTTTGTTGTCATCCTGCTCGCTATGACCGGATTCAACGTAAGCGACCTTATGGCTGACAGCAAATCCAAGTGGATTACGGTATTGCTGGTAGTATTCATCGGCGCAGTGATATTCATGGGTGCAGGAGGAGGAATGTTCTTCGCACTTCCGGTCTCTTCGGAATTCTGGACAATAATCTTCTTCGTGATAATACTGGCGATCGTAGTGTTCTGGTTCGGGCAGGAAGGCGGAGGATCTGGTGGAGGCACAGGCACAAAACCAGAATAAACCCCTTTTTATTCCCCTTTTTCTTAATTTATTTAAATGAAAGTAGCTCGAAGCAGATCCAGGCGTCCGCTTGCGTGGACGGGTATCGCTAAGGAAAGGATAGATATACTTGTGTCTCTCGCCGAGGCCGAGGCGAAAAAGCATCCTGAAAGGACGAAGAGGTACGTCGATCTCGCCAGAAGGATAGGGATGCGTTACAACGTCCGTATGGACAAGGAAGCAAGGATAAGGATCTGCAAGGAGTGTTCATCTTTTCTGATACCTGGTTATAACTGCACGGTCAGGACGAGGAAGGACAAACAGTCATTGATAGTTACCTGTAATAAATGCGGTTCCGTCAAAAGGTATCCTTACAGGAAGGAGAAGGGAAAATGAAGCTTCTTCTCGTGATAGGGGTTCTGATATTCTTCATATCATGGTTCTTCATCTTCTTCACATTCGATACCCTCCTTCGAACGGAAATCAGCTGCTCTTACCATGAGACAATGAAATGCAACATAACCGAGCTGAACGGGACTATAATGGCAGGAATAGTGATAGCGGGGGCAATGCTGGCGGTGGACTTCATGGTTTTTTACATAATCCTAAAATTTGGAATGACCTAATGCACGCCAAGTAGTTTTCTGAACAAAAGATTCGTCGGCACGGAAGCCACGACGTACCACCAGAACCATGACATGTCCATCTCGAACAGCGGGAGATAGAACGGAAGGTCCACCTTCACCCCGGTGTACAGCGGATACAGTACCAGGTAAAGCATTATAGCCACGAATATCATGGATGCCATCATTGGTTTCATGTTCAAAGACATCTGCTTCGATGACATCTTCATCATATCGTTCATGTATTCCTGGGACTTTTTGAGGTCGCCGTCTTTCTTCGCCTTATTTGCCTTGATCTTCAGGAAATCCATATCCTTCTTCAGGTTTCCGATCTTATCCTGATTCGCAAGGAACTTGTAGAAAAGAACCATGACGAACGATATCCCGACGGATATCCAGAAAACTTGCTGGTAAGGGAGCATGGAATCACCTCTTTATGACGGCGCAGAACTCGTTAACAGCGTCCATCATTTTTTTCTCCCTGAATTTTATTATCTTGAGCATTGAACCTGAAAGCAGGGCATAGTTTACCGCGAAATCCCTGTTCATCTTCTGGTGTTCGATGAGAGTCTCGTCTTCATTCTCCCCCCGACCGAAAACCTTCTCGAACATTATGATCATGTCCGGCTTGTAAACCCTGAAAAACGTATCCGGAATGGTGTGGACGTATCCGACAACCGGAATCTCAAGCGCCAGGAAGCCGTTGATGATGAGATTCTCCGACGGATCCTTCATGGAGTCTATCATCCTCTTTTCCAGTTCCTCGTAATATACGGAAGTGATTTGCTTGGTCATCATCATCGAATTGGCGCTCCGCATCTCCCCGGCGATGTCGCCCATGTCCTCGAAATTGATCAGAGAAAATGATTTCTTTCCGCTCCTCTGCATGGCGAGATTTATTATGGTCTTGGTGTCTATGATCTCGGGGCTGCAGACAAAAATCATTTTCATAGTATCTATTACACCTTCTGTTTTAAAATCCTTTTCAGTTCAAACAGCATCGAATACTCTCCCGGGTCGTTTTCATATACGAAGGCCAGGTAGACCGATACGAAATCGAGTATGTACATTATCGAAAGCATTCTTCCCAGAAGCGATGGATAGAAAGACCATATCTCCGTCAGGCTGTCGCATGATTTACGAAGGAGAATTTTAGTGAACTCCATTCTTTTCCTTATCTGTACCCCTTCGCTCTCGTCCCTTATCAGAAGGACGGAAAACCTCTTGGTGAGATGGTGAGCGTTTTCGAAGGCGAGGATCGAATTGTGGTTCATTTCCGGCAGTATTTCCACCATTGCAGGTATCTTCGAGTTCTCGTTGAACTGTGTCTTTGCGCGGTAGCATACGGATTCGTAATCCCCGGAACCCATGACCATCGGAATCGTGTTCTTGAGTTTGAACGCTATCCTCTTGGAAATGTTGTTCTTCATCGGGACGTCCGGTTTTATCTCGTCTCTGGTCTCCTGAAGGTTCATGACTACTGATTTAAGATTCGTCTTCAGTCCGGAGAAACCTATCTTGTTCAAAAGCACGAGAAGCGGGAAAAGCATGTAACCCGTTCCGTATCTTGGCGGAAGGCCGGACTGGACCTTTATCACGGGTTTTCTCTTCTTTTTCAGCAGCCTCGCAAGCTCACCGCCGGAGCATATCCCGACGATATCCAGCTTCTTTTCAATCGCCTGGTTTAGACAGTGGATTGGCTCTTCCGTCCCGCCGGAATAGCTGCTTACGATAACGAGCCACGTCTTATCGACGAACTCCGGTATTTTGTAATCCCTGACGACGACTATCTGTTTGTCTGGGATGACGTTCTTCAGGATGTCTCCGGCGATCGCAGAACCGCCCATCCCGCATAAGCATACGCTTTTCGGCTTTTTGATCTTGTTTTTCTTGGCGAAATCTTCCCCTATCTTTATGCCTTTTTCACAATGTTCCGGGAATTTCACTATAGAATCCAGTATCTTCAGATGGTCGAATTCCTTCATTAGTTTGACATCGTCCAGTATAATGAACATCACCCCTACTATTGTTTACTAAATATAATTTTATCTCTTGATCGTATTAAAGCCCGTGTACGGAACGAGCGCCTTTGGAATGCGGATGCTCCCGTCTTTCTGCTGGAAATTCTCCATTATTGCCACCAGCACCCTCTCCGTGGCGATGGCCGTAGCGTTAAGCGTATGAGGAACCGTTTTCTCCTCATTCCTGATCCTCAAACCGAGCTTCCTTGCCTGGTAATCCGTGCAATTGGAACATGAGACCACTTCCCTGAACTTCCCCTGGGCCGGCATCCATGCCTCCAGGTCGTATTTGATTGCCGCATTATCGTTCATTTCCCCGGAGCTTATTGCCATCACCCTGTACGGGATTTCTAGTGCCTGGTATATCTTTTCCGCGTTGCCTATCAGCTTCTCAAACCACTTCCCGGATTCCTCCGGCTTGGAGAAAACGAATTGTTCCACCTTGTCGAACTGATGTACCCTGAAGATACCTTTCGTATCCTTGCCGTGTGCGCCCGCTTCCCTCCTGAAGTTAGTGGAAAAACCAGCGTAAGCCTTCGGCAAATCGCCTTCTTCGAAAATCTCGTTCATGTGATATGCCGCGAGTGTCTGTTCTGATGTGGCGATGAGGAACATTTCCTCGTCCTGTATTTTGTAAAGCATTTCCTCGAAATCCGCCAACTCGGCCGCTGCCGCAATCGCTTCTTTATTGAGCATGTAAGGTGTCCAGACAGGGACGAATCCCTCCTTGGAAAGGGTGTCCATCGCGAACCTTATCAACGCCAGATTGAGCATCACCAGCTCGTTCTTGAGGTAATAGAATCTCGCACCGGACACCTTTGCAGCCTTCTCGGTATCTCCAAGATCCATTGAAGTAAGCATGTCCACGTGGCTTTTCGGGGCGAATCCCAGCGGTTTCGTTTTCATTCCTTTAGGCATCTCTTTCGAATGCGAAGCGTCGGCCAGCGAGGGCGTTCCCCAGAATCGTACGATCTTGTTCTGCTCCTCGGAATTTCCTATAGGAACCCCCTTTTCGAGTATGTTTCCTACCTTATACCTCAGGAGATCCCTTTTGGAAAGAAGATCCTTGGTAAGATCATCAGTCCTTCGTATCTCGTCATTGACCTTCTTCATTTCCTTTATCTTCTGGTCGGCGTCCTTCCCGACCTTCTTCAGTTCCGCGATCTCCCTCGTTACCTCGTTCCTTCGTTGTTTCAGTTTCTCCACTTTTTGGAGGGCTTCTCTCCATTTCTTGTCATGATCTATGACCATGTCTACTGTTTTCGGGTCCTTGTTTCGTTTTTTTTCAGACTTCCTGATCACGTCCGGGTTCTCCCGGAACATCGTTATATCCAGCATTCATTCATCTCCGCTCTTGTAGTCAACCAGTGAAAAAATATCATAACCTTCCAGCCGCTTCCGCCCGTTCAGGAAGCTGAGCTCTATTATAAAACCGATACCGGCGACCTTGCCGCCCTGTTTCTCGATCATCCGGACAGACGCCTCCATGGTCCCGCCGGTAGCGAGAAGATCATCCAGCAGAAGAACGTTGTCGCCTTCGCTTATCGCGTCTTCATGCATCTCCAGCGCGTCCGTACTGTATTCAGTCGCGTATTCGTGACGGACTTTCTTCCATGGCAGCTTCCCCGGCTTTCTAAGTAGAATGAAAGGCTTCCCCATCTCATGCGCCAGTACACTGCCGAATATGAATCCGCGGCTCTCGGCAGCAACGATCTTATCGATACCATTGTCTCTGTAATGATCAACCATCCGCTTGATCACGTGCCTGAATGCCTGTGGATCCTGCAGAAGCGTCGTGATATCACGGTAAACCACACCCTCTTTCGGAAAATCAGGCACCCTCCTGATCTT
>CAYUSU010000014.1:0-29112 GCA_964447525.1 uncultured archaeon
AAAGACATCATTCTGAAGTACTCCCTGCAGAACGCGATATTCTATAAGGGCAAGGCTAACCCGGGCGCTGTTCTGGGGAAGATACTGTCTCAGGACCCGAGTCTCAGGGGAAACATTCTTGACCTGAAGAAGGAGATAGAGACCACGGTGAAACAGATCAATTCCCTTTCTTTCGAGCAACAGAAGAAGGAACTCGAGAAGCTTGCACCTGAACTTATGGTAAAGGAGAAGAAGGAACAGGAAGAACTCCCTCCGCTACTTAACGCCGAGGAGGGAAAGGTGGTGACAAGATTCGCCCCGTCCCCGACAGGCCCTCTGAATCTAGGGCAGTTCCTTCGCGCGACCGTGATCAGTTATGCTTACGCGAAAAAATACAATGGGAAATTCATTTTACGGATCGAGGACACAGACGCGAAGCTGATAGAAAAGGATTTCTACGAATGGATGAAGGAAGACTTAGAAAGGATTGGAATAAAGTATGATCAGGTCGTTCTGCAGTCCGATCGAATGGAAATCTATTACAAATACGCGGAAGAAATGATCGGAAAGGGGAAAGCGTACGTATGCCTGTGTTCCGGTGATCACTTCAGGCAGTGTAAGATAGATCAGAAGGAATGTGAATGCCGTTCAAAGACGATTGATAATAATATGGGGTTGTGGAAGGAGATGCTGGAAGGAAAATACAGTGACGGGGACGCCGTCCTTCGTCTAAAGACTGATATGTGTTGCCCCAACCCGGCGATCAGGGATCCTCCTCTCTTAAGGGTTAGCAAAGCCACCCATCCTATCAAAGGAGATAAGTACTCGGTATGGCCGCTGTATAATTTTTCATGTATGATTGATGATCATCTGCTTGGGGTGACTCATGTCTTCCGCGGAAAGGAACACGAACACAACACCGCCATACAGAAAGAGATATGTGATTTTTTCGGGTGGACGTTCCCGACAGTCGTCAACTTCGGGATGATCAGATACCCGGAGGACAAGATACATACACGCGACATAAAGGAATGGATCAAAGAGGGGAAGGTGTCCGGATGGGATGACCCGAAGCTCCCAACGGTCCGCGCGCTCCTCCGAAGAGGATTCCGTCCAGAAGCTTTGCAGGCATACGGAATCGAACTTTCTCTAACGAAGACCGACGTCACGCTGGATTGGGGGAAAATGGAAACGATCAACCGCCGAATTATCGACTCAGAAGCGAACAGGTATATGGTTGTCGTTGATCCGGTCAAGCTCACGATAGACAACGCCCCGGAAAAACACGAGATATTCGAACCAGTCCACCCGGAATTCCCGGAGAAGGGGAAGAAGAAAGTTCTTGTTGATATTAAATGGATATTCATTTCCTCGGAAGACGCGAAAAAACTGAAGAACGAGATATTCAGATTGAAGGGATTATTCAACGTGACGATGGGAAAGAAATGCAGATACGTCGGTGATGAAATCGTGAGGGATATGCCAAAGGTCCAATGGGTTTCCCAGCCAAACGTCAATGTCAGAATAGTAAGGAAAGACGGTATTCTCGAAGGGATGGGGGAATATGAGATGAACAACCTGAAAGTCAACGATATAATCCAGATGGAAAGGATCGGGTTCGGAAGGATTGATCAGAAATCAAAGGAAGGAATAGTTGTCTATTTCGCTCATAGGTGATTACCATGATAAAGGCGATATTCTTCGATTTTGACGGGGTGCTGACCAAAGACAGCAAAGGTTCCATAAACATATGCAACAACCTGAGCGAACTCACCGGAATCCCGTTAGAAAAACTCATTGAAGCTTGCAATTTCAGAAAACAGGAATATAATCAGGGAACCATTTCCAAAGAAGAGTTCTGGAAAGATTTTTGTGAGAGGCTTGGGGAAAAAATCGATATCTGTCTGCTGGATGACGCTTTCGGAAAAATTAACGTTAACTGGGCCATTTTTGAAATCTCCCAGAACCTCAGAAAGAAATACAAGATCGGGATTATTTCAAACAACCCAAAAGAAAGGTTCGAACGAATTTCGAAGGACATGGAACTTTACAAAAAATTCGACGGCCTTTTCATTTCATACATGTTTGGCATCCTCAAGCCGGACAGAAAGATTTTCGAAAAGGCTATAGATGTTTTCAAATGCAGAGCAGACGAATGTATTTTTATCGACAACAACGAAAATAAACTGGACATTCCAATGGAAATGGGATTCCATACGATTTATTTTGATGACAGTAAGAACGACATCGATTCTCTGAAAAGGCAACTGAGAGAAAAAAGCGTCGAATTCTGAAAAATACAATCCTATTTGTTGCTGAATGAATATTTCATATCATTCCCAGTAGATCGAATAATCCCAGTCCCTTCTTCTTCATTGAAACAAAATCAGCATAATCCAGCCCAGCGAGTTCCTGTGCCATGTCCTTTGCGTCCTGCGAACTTCCCAAGTAATCCACCAGACCCATGTCGACGGCGTCTTTACCAAGGAATATCCCGCCGGAATTGATCTGGTTTATCTGGCTTTCAGAAAGGTTTCTGTTCTTGACAACCTCTTCTAAGAAGTAACGGAACGTCTCGTCAACTATGTATTCCATCTCCTCCCTTTCTTCGGTTGTCATGTTCCTGAAAGGAGAACCCATGTCCTTGTTGTCGCCTGACGTGATGCTCTCGTAAGTCACTCCGTACTTATCGAACAGCTTGGAGAACTCCAGATAGGAAGCGGTCGCTCCTATTGATCCGGTTATGCTCAGCGGATCGGCCACGATAACATCGCATGCAGACGCAACCCAATATGCTCCGGAAGCAGCGACATCGGATAACCAGCATACGGTCGGTTTTTTCATGTCCTTGACGTATCCTGTCATCTCTCTGGAAGCAACGACTGATCCTCCTGGTGAGTTGATCTGGAAGACAACCGCTTTGTAGTATGTATTTTCCTCCACTTTCTGGATCATTGCGTAAATATCGTCCGGAGATACTGTTTCCGTCAATAGCGAAGGACTGGACGTTATGACTCCCTGTATCTTTATTACGGCGATAGAATTGTACGAAGGGACGCCCATTATAATTATACCCACTACTCCGGCTATCCCTACACCGAATATTATACCAATAATGAATTTCCCAAAATTGTCCATCAACTCACTTCCGTCCCGTTAACGAAGACTTTCTTTTCTTTTATCGCTTTTCCTATTATCCAGCATTTTATCCCGTATTTTTTACAGATGTCCTCGATCTTGCCGTATTCCTTCTTGTCTGCTATCACGGCGAATCCGACGCCCATGTTGAACGTCCTGTGCATCTCTCTTTCAGAGACATTGCCGAGTTTTTGCATAAGCCTGAACACCGGCATAGGATCAGGCATGGAATAAAGATCAAAACCCACTTCAGCGAGATCTCCCAGTCGCATGAGTTTAGAGAAGGCGCCGCCGGTTATGTTTGCAAGACCGTGGATTTCACACGAGTTGATCATTTCCATCACCGGCTTGACGTATATCTTTGTCGGTTCCAGTAGTTCCTGTCCTATCGTCCTTCCGTTCAGTTCAGGCGGTGAATCGTTAAGCTTGAAACTTCCGAGAAGAAGCTTCCTTGCCATAGTGAAGCCGTTAGAATGCAGGCCGGAACTTTCCAAACCTATAACCATGTCTCCCGGGAATATCTTTTCCCCGGTTATTACCTTGTCCTTGTCAACGACACCCATCGACATCGCCGAAAGGTCCGAACCTTTTATCATGTCCGGCATCAGAGCGGTCTCCCCGCCCACGATGGCGACGTCGGATTGTCTCGCCCCTTCCGCCAGACCCTTTGCTAACTCTTCTATTACCCTGTCGTCGAGTTTCTCGATTGCGAGATAATCCACGATAAGGACAGGCTCCGCTCCCATGCAAATGAGATCGTTCACGTTCATCGCTATGCAGTCGATACCGATCGTATCGAACTTGTTCATGAGTTCGGCCACCATTATCTTCGTTCCCACACCGTCTGCGTGGACCGCCAGAGCCCTTCCGGAGCCTATGTCCACCAGTCCGGCATAATGGCCGATATCTGAAAGAACCTCTCCAAACTTTCCCTTCCGGAGGGCGAGGGTCTCCTTTAATATATCTCCTATTTTCTTGTAGGTGTTCTTCTCTTTCGAGACGTCAACGCCTGCCTTAGCATAAGTGTATTCTTCGGTCATTTCATCTTCTCCAAAACTTTATCAACCTGCTCTATTGCCGTTCCTATGTAATGATTCGGGTCAAGATAGTGGTCTATCTCTTTCTGCGTGAATTTATCCCTGATGATCTGGTTGTTCATGAGTATTTCCCTTAGCGGGACTCTGGTATGGTAGGAATCCATCGCTGAATTTCGCATGATTTCGTGCGCGTCCTGCCTTCCTATCCCTTTCTTCACCATCCCGATCATGAAGTTCTCGCTCATGACCAGTCCCTTTGTGAGTTCAAGGTTCCTATTTATGTTCTCCGGGTGGAGTTCGATACTTTCAAGTATTGACGTGATGCGCCGGAGCATGAAATCAAGTATCATGAAGCTTTCCGGGAATATTATCCTCTCGTTCGCTGAATTTGTCAGGTCCCTTTCATGTTCGAGCGGATTGTTGTCGAGGGCGACAGAAACATGAGACTTGAGAATCCTTGCCAACGAACATATATTTTCACTCTTCCACGGATTCCTCTTGTGAGGCATTGTTGAACTTCCGACCTGTTTATCCCCGAACTTCTCAAGGACTTCCGCAATCTCCGTTCTCTGGAGGTTTCTAAGCTCTTTTGCAATCTTCTCCAGTGAGGTTCCTATAAGCGCCATTACCATTATCATTTCTGCGTGCCTGTCCCTCTGCACGACCTGAGTGGATACCATGACCGGTTCGAGGTCCAGGTTGTCCATCACTATTTTCTGGAGTTCCATTGCATTCTCTCCGAATGTCGCCTGCGTCCCTACCGCGCCGGTCATCTTACCTACGAGCATTCGTTCCTTTGCCTGTTCCAATCGCTCGATATCTCTTTGTATCTCGCAGAGCCAGTTGGCAAATTTCAGTCCGTATGTAGTTGGGACGGCGTGCTGTCCATGTGTCCTCCCGATGCATACGACGTTCTTGTTCTCCTTCGTCAGATTGTACAGAGCCTTTTTCAATCCTTTCATGTCCTGCTCTATTATCGCTATTGCGTCCCTCAGTTGGAGTGCGAGAGCGGTGTCCTGAATATCGAAAGATGTCGCTCCGTAATGTACGTATTTTCCGGAATCCCCGCATTGTTCCGTGAGCGCCTTTACCATCGCCATGAGATCATGGTGGATCTCTTTGTCGATCTCCTTTACCCTGTCCACCTTGACAAGTTCCGTAGTCGCTTTTTTGGTGATTTCCTCGGCAGCATCCTCGGGAATGTTACCGAGTTTCGAATGTGCGCGGGCGAGCGCCGCTTCTACATCCAGTAATGTCTGGAGCTTCGCCTCTTCTTCGAAGACGCTTCTCATCTCTTCCGAACTGTAACGGTATTCGATTGGATGGACTGCCATATTTTACACCATAATTCCCTTTGATCTTAGATTGTTGATTATCCTTTCCAGAGGATTGCCTGAAACAGCTTGGAAAGTCTTTCCGGTTATCAGTTCATACGCTTTCATATATCTTTTTGCAGCCTCCACCATGACGTCTTCCGGTATTTTCGGAATCTCACCGTCACCCAAGAAGCCTTGTCCGGCCAGCCAGGTTCGAACGTATTCTTTGTCCAGTTTCCTCTGTTCCTTCCCTTCTTCAAAAAGCTGCTGATACGTGTCCATGAACCAGAATCTTGAAGAATCAGGCGTGTGTATCTCGTCTATAAGAACTATCTTCCCGTCCAGCATTCCGAATTCGTATTTCGTATCAGCTAATATGAGACCCTGTTGGGCAGCTACCTTGGTTCCCATTTCAAAAAGCTTGAGTGATATCTCTGAAAGTTTATCAAATAATTCTTCACTAACAAGACCTTCTCTTATGATCTCTTCCCTTGAAAGCGAACGATCATGTTTCTCCAGTTTCGTGGTCGGTGTGATTATGGGATGATCGAACTTCTGATCCTTCTTCAGTCCTTCCGGAAGGATGTTACCGCAGAAATTACGAACGCCGTTAGAATAATTGTACCATGCAGAAGTCTTGGTTACACCGGTGATATAACCCCTGACTACCATTTCTATCGGGATGCTTTCACATTCCCTTACGACCATGACGTTCGGGTCAGGTACATCAATAAGATGATTATCAACTATCCCTTTCGTTTGATCAAACCAGAAGGCAGCCAACTGGTTAAGGATCTGTCCCTTGAAAGGGATTGTGCCAAGCACTCGGTCAAAAGCAGATATTCGATCGGTGGTCACTATGACCATTCCCTTATCGTTTCGATAATTATCCCTTACCTTACCTTCGAACTTTTCACCGAGTCCTTCAATATTGGTGGACTGTAGAGTATCGTTTATCTGATTCCTTATCACATCATCCGAAATCATTCTATCACCCCTTAAGATTCAGCATTCTGATCGCAAGGTATGCGGCGTTCTTCGAGTTGTCAATCCCTACGCAGGCGACAGGAACACCTGAAGGCATCTGAGCTATCGAAAGCAGCGAATCCAGTCCGCCCAGCTTCGCGGAAACCGGCACGCCTATAACCGGCTTTTTCGTTATAGATGCGACGAATCCCGGAAGGGCCGCGGAAAGACCTGCGACAGCGATAAAGACGTCGGCCTCCGATCCCTTTACGATTTCAGTTACCTTGTCCGGTTCCCTGTGGGCGGAAGCTACCTGCACTTCATAATCGATGTTGTTTTCCTTAAGAATTCCTTCGGCCTTTTCGACCACCGGAAGATCAGATTTGCTCCCGCAAATTATTAGAACACCCATACCATTGTATAATATTTTCGTTTTATAAGTTTAATGACAAAACATTACAGTGGTAGCATGTTTGAGTACGCTGAAGAAGAGGAAGAAATAGAAATTTTCCTGGATGAAGAAGACCTTGAACCTGATCAGAGGAAAGGATATTCTAAAGGCTTTGTGGACGGCTTCGAGGTAAAGGCAGAAGACGTCAAATACAAAGACAAAATGGAAGGTAAGGACACATCCCCGAAAAAGGAGAAAGTGGTCGGCGGTTTCGAAATAGATGCGGAAGACGTCAAATACAAGGATAATCTGGAAGTCGGCGATTCCGGGCAACCTGTCTCGGAAGAAGAGCCCGTCGAAGAGAAGCTCCCTCAACCAAAAAAGAAGGAAAAGTACGAACTCTAGGATGATCTGAGGATTTCTATCAGATTTTCCACTGCCTTGGCATGATTTTCCTCTTCCATTTGCAAGTTTTCAAAAAATGATTTCATCTTTTCGTTGATCAGTCCTTCGACTATCTCATTGTCCATTTTGGCTGCGTTCCTTTCCGAATCCAGCAGTTCTTCCAGCCGACTAATTATCTCTTCTTTAGTATTCATCTCTCGGATCACCGCTCAGTATCCTTACAAGTTCGCTCAGTATCGTTTTGTGCCTTCTTGAATCCTCCAGAAGCCTGATCAGGTCGTTCTTCACCATAATGTGGGTCGTGACCGGGAGCCTGATGTGTTCAATGTTCGTGAGATCCATTGAAGAGAGTCTCTCAACGAATTCGTCTTCTATCGAAATTATATCATTGATCTTCTGGATGAGGACTGATTTGTTCATAAATAGAAATTGAATAACTGATTAAAATCTTTTCTTTGCATATTCCACGGCATTCCTGAAGATTGCAAGACCATCCCCCTCTTCAGGAAGCGAGTCTAGTCTGGTCCAGTACGGGTGAGTGTAAGGATGGACATATTTCTCCGGATGCGGCATCATTCCGAACACATTCCCTTCTGGATTGCATACTCCGGCGATGTCCATCATGCTTCCGTTTGGATTGTCGACATACTTGAAAACTATCTGATCATTATCTTCCATCTTTTTTAGCACATCAGCAGACGCGACGAACTTCCCTTCCCCGTGGTTTATTGGGATGAATAATTCTGATTTGATCCCTTTGGTGAAGATGCATTTACCGTTGTTTACATGACGAAGCCTGACCCATTTATCCATGAAATACCCTGAATCATTCATCGCAAGGGTGGCTTCCTGTCTCTGCATTATTCCATCTATCGAGGGAATGAGTCCGGCTTTAACAAGGACCTGGAAACCGTTGCATATCCCGAGAACCAGCTTGCCGCCCTCTACGAACTTTTTGAGCTGGTCCCCTATAACGTATTTCATTATGTTTGCCTGGATTTTTCCTGCAGCAATATCGTCACCGTACGAGAAACCTCCCGGTACCATGAATATCTGGTAGTCTTCCAGTGACTTGTTTTTCAGTTGATTTATGTGAACCAAGTCTACATCGGAGCCTGCGAGCCTAAAGGCTTGGCATGATTCTTCGTCGCAATTCGTCCCGTCAACCCTTAATACGATCGTCTTTACCATACTTTCACCAGTTAAATGTCTCCTTCCACACCCTCTTCAGTTCTTCTATATCTTCACTGATCACTTCATCACCTTCGGTTCCTGTTATTATCAGCTTCTTGTCACCGGTCACTTCTCCAACCCTTCGGGCATGATCGCCCATGATATCTTCAAACCCTCGTTCTTTCCCTTTCTCTATCTCAACCAAGAACCTTGAATTGGATTCTGAAAAAAGAAGTACGTGATCCTCATCACTTTCCGCGTCCACTTTTTTTAGGTCGATCTTCATTCCCAGTTTACCGGAGAACGCCATCTCCGCCGCAGTAACTGCAATTCCACCTTCAGAACAATCATGACACGAACGAACAAGGTCCGAATCCATCGCCGAAACAAGGGAATCCATCGAGCCCTTCGCTCTGGAAAGATCGACGCTAGGAACCTTTCCGCCTTCCATATCATTAACCATGTAGAAATGCGAACCGCCGAGTTCTTTCTTCGTTTTTCCGACCATGTAAACGGGATTGCCTTCTTTTTTGAGGTCCATTGATATCGCTTTCCTTACGTCGGGTATGATTCCTACCGCAGTGATCAGAAGCGTGTACGGGATGGATATCGTATCGTTCCCTCCGAGGGAGTATTCGTTGTAAAGGCTGTCCTTCCCTGAAATGAATGGACTTCGAAATCCGATGGAACCGTCATGGCATGCTTTCACCGATTCGACGAGCGCCCCTAACCTGTCAGGTTTCTCCGGGTTTCCCCATGAAAAATTATCGAGCAGCGCAATTCTCCGTCCGCCGCAGCATACGTTATTCCTCATTGCCTCGTCAATCGATGACAATGCCATGTTGTAAGGATCCTTGCAGAACTTCGAATTCACACCGTTGGATACCACGATCCCTTTCCACGAATCATTCCTTGGTTTCACAACGCACGCATCACCCGGACCGGAATATCCCTGAACGGGTTTCAGTATCATCTTTGCCTGTACTTCATGGTCGTACTGCCTGATGATCCATTCTTTCGAAGCGACGTTAGGGGAAGAGAGTATCCTTTTCAGGTCCTCGTTGTATTCATTCCTTTCGGCGAATCCTGGATCAGTCTCTATTGCCTTCTCGAATTTTGCTTCCCTGATTACCCTAGGAACTCCGTTGTGGAGGAATTCCATATCCAGTTCAGCCACCACATCCTCTTCGTGGACTAACGTGAGCCTTTTGTCACCGGTAAATTCACCTATAACGGTTGCGTCGGTGTTTTCATTCCGAAATATTTCTAGTACTTCTTCTACATTATCCTTCGGAACTGAAAGAATCATTCTTTCCTGGGCCTCGGAAATCCATATCTCCCACGGTTCGAGATCAGAGTATTTCAATGGGACTTTGTCCAGTTCAACCCTCACGCCTGTCTTTTCTCCCATCTCGCCTACGGCAGAGGAGAGGCCACCACCACCGCAGTCGGTTATTGCCGAATATAACGGGGATTCATGCTTGTCCCTTGCGGTAAGCTGACCGTCGAGGACTCGCTTCTCCTCGATTGCGTTACCTATCTGGACCGCTCCGCTGGATGTTTTTTCCGAATCCGTCGTCAGCTCAAGAGAAGCGAACGTGACTCCGTGTATCCCATCTCTTCCGGTCTTTCCTCCGACCAGTATGATCATATCCCCTGGTTTCGGGTTGCGTACGTATTTGTTGCTTGGCATTATCCCGACCACGCCTGCGTACACGAGCGGGTTCCCTATGTACCCTTCATCAAAACCTAACCCTCCATTAGCGGTGGGTATACCCATCCGGTTCCCGTAGTCACGGATACCAGCCACGCTCCCCTTCATCAGCCTTTTGGGATGGAGTACGCCGTCGGGCAGTTTGTTATGAGGATAATCAGGCGGACCGAAGAAAAGCACGTCCATAGAAAGTATCGGCTTCGCACCGACACCCATCACATCACGAAAAACCCCGCCTGATCCTGTTCCGGCTCCCCCATAAGGATCAAGAGCTGTCGGATGGTTATGCGTCTCGGCCTTGACTGCTATATCAAATTGATCATCGAATTTAACGATTCCAGCGTTGTCCTCGAAAACACACTTGCACCATGGCATGTTCAATTCATTGGTTGCCTTGACTATGTAAGTCTTGAGAATATTATCTATCTCCTTCCCGTCCTTCCTTATTATTCCGCTGAATGTCTTGTGGACGCAGTGTTCAGACCAAGTCTGAGCTATGGTTTCCAGTTCCGAGTCGGTCGGATTCCTACCAAGACTTTCAAAATGATTCTGTATTTTCTTCATCTCTTCCAGATTCAGCGCAAGCATGAATTTCTTGCTGGCGTCCGTTAGTTCCTGATCACTCTTCCCGACCAGATTAATGATTCTGGGTTTCATTCCAGCCTCCTGAATCTGAAATTCTGTATGAGTCCGTTTGCAAGGCTCTTTCTGCAAACACTTTCGATTTCCTGTTCGGAAAAATCACCATCTATCACGAATGTCGTCCCTGTCCCTACCGACTTTATACCGGATATTCCCATAACACCGATAGTCCTCTCCGACGACAATCCAACCGTATCCATGACCCCTGGTTTGAGCATGACCTCGACCACCCACACGTCCCGGTCTTTCACCAGACTTTCGACATGTGATCCGTCATTCTTCAGTTCATCAAAGTTATAGAACTGGACAACACTGTCAGAGAAAAGATCTTTGCTCATCCTTTCGACATCTTCCCTGGCCACGTCACCGTCAAGAACGAACGTCTGGAGTGTTTTCACGCTTCTTACCGTTCCTATGTTAAGGTCTTCAATGTCCTTCTTGGTATTGGAACCTATAGGATCAACCACTCCTTCGTTATACCCTATCCCAACAACCCAAGACATAAAGTCACGAAAAATTCGATATAACAAATTGAATCGGAGTTTTAAAAACATTTTCTGAGCCAATCAGTCATCCCTTTCCTGCGTGTAATCCCTTTTCATGTAAATTTGAAATCTGCGTTCTGGATCGTGATTCACATAATTGCGTTTCATTGAATGATGGATTTTTTGCAGAACTAACTCATCACCAAAAAAATATTTCCTCAGACTTCCCGGTTGCGGGTATTTATGTTTCTTTTTCATTCTCGTCACGAAATTTAGATAAAGATTTTTGTCCCGGAAGTATAAAAGTTATTATTGAACCAAAAGAAAATATTAATCTTGAAAATTTGGGTGATCTTACATCAAACAGAAAATTCGCAAGGAAATACTTTCCAAGAGGGACGGTCAGTTGCCGAGGGAGAAATGGAGAAAGGACAGACTTATAATGGATAAATTATTCTCAACCAAAGACTTTGAGAAAGCGAAAAAGATACTTTTCTATTACTCCGTCAAGGGGGAAGTGGGAACGGATAAAATGATAAGGGAATCCATGAAAATGGGAAAGAAGATTCTTTTCCCTGTTACGGATACCGTGAACAGGAGCCTTTCCATTTCCGAGATCAATGACATGGATAAGGACCTGACACCAGGACCTTACGGAATCCCGGAGCCTTCCTATCCGGTAATAGTCCCTCCCGGCGACTTGGATATAGTGATTATTCCGGGAGTAGCGTTCGATAAAAAAGGAAACCGGCTGGGATATGGGATGGGATTTTATGATCGCTTCCTTTCCGATATACATAAGAAAATCCCCGTGATCGCTCTTGCGTATGAATTTCAGATGGTGGATAAAATCCCTCATGAGGAAACGGACGTGAAGGTCCAGAAGATAATCACGGAGAAAAGAGTAATCAGATGCGGAAAATAGCTGTTCACTTCTTTACATCACAGATATAATGCAAGAACATCCAACCATTAAACATAGAAGTAAGGAGGCGTTAATATGGGAAAAGATCATGAGATACCCGACCCGGAAAAAATAGCAGAGATTCTGAAAGTGGTGAGAAAGGAGATACCGGGTTTAGTAAGGGAAATAGTAGACATACTATACAGCGAAAAATCCGCAAGGAACATGGGAAAGGCCGTCGGAATATATTACAAGACGCTTCAACAGAACGGAATCCCCAAAGAGATGGCTCTGGAAATGACCAAGGGATACGTGGTAAACATAGAAAAGATGTTTGACGGCAAAAGCTGGGGGAAGCATTTCCATGACCATGACTAAAAAGGCGATTGGATACACCAAGCTAATTCCATACGGCTTACTCGTGGGGATACAGGTACTTAAGATATTAGTAGATTTAAAGCTGAAAATATGGAAATCCAGAGGTTATTTCGAGAAAGGTCTGGTGGAAGCTGGTGTAGGAAAAAGAGAAGCGAAAATGCTGGCAAAAAGGTGTTATAATGGAGAAGATGGATAAATTGTCAAAGAGAATAGAAGAACTCCAGAAGAGGCTGGAGACAATCGAAGAAATCATACCCCTCGCGTCCGAGCTCGTGAACCTGAGCAATAAGTTCAATATACCCCTGAACCTTTACAGCAACCAGCTCAAGCAGATGGTCCTGCTCAATTCGATAAAGGATTCCGTGCCGGAGATTGAAAAAGATGATATATCCAAATCGATAATCCAGTCGCTTATCGAAAAATCCGAGTTAAATATATCCCAGATTTCTGAAAGGGTAAAATCGCTCCGTGGGAAAGCGAGCAGGAGGATAATCTCGGAAAGACTTAAAAATTTGGAAGAACTTGGGATAGTTGAAATGTTCGAAGGTCAGAACAATGAAAAGATATTCAGGCTTAGAAAGCAGTCTTGAAAGCGAATCTGCCATTTTATTGTATTTATTGTCAATTTTCAATTTGATTTGATGTTAAAAATCTAACTCCCTAATTTCTTTTATGTCGAAGAATACTTACACGTCTGGGACTCTTGTGAGAGTTAATTATATTGAAGATCGTGATGTAACTAAAGAAGTTTTGGCCGCTTTTGAGAAAATGAAAACTGATGGTGATTTTTTGATTGCCGATGAAAAGAAAAGGCGTAAAATTTTTAGAACTCTGAGGGACGGGCAAGAGGTCAGTTTATATGCTAATGTTTTTTACATTCTTAAAGATGAACTCGGCCACGCAATGACAGAAATCGATCCTAAAGATATAACAATCATTGAAAAAAGCGGTGTCTTGTATTTTCCGGAGAACCTGCTCGACCCTGTTGAAGATCCAGATTAATGCTTGAACATCCTTCTTCCCGTGAATGTCATCGCCACACCGAGATCATTCGCCGTTTTTATGATCTCCTCGTCCCTTATCGATCCTCCGGGCTGGACTATAAAGCGTATCCCTTCTTTCGCCGCCTCCTTTACCGAGTCGTCAAACGGGAAGAAAGAATCGCTACCCATGACGCATTCACCAATCACGTTTTTGTAGTACTCTTCCTTGCTGATTTCTGGCTTTTCATTTTCGAACATGATGTCCAGATTTTCTTTCGCTTTCGTCACCGCGAGCTTCCTGAGAGAATCAACCCTGTTTGGCTGGCCTGCTCCCATACCGAGAACCTGGAAACATCCGGGTTTGTGTTCCCTTGCTAATATTATGGAATTGGATTTTGTGTGCTTGGTGGCAAGGCATGCGAATAACGCGAGATCCTTCTTTTCTTCCGGGAATCCTTTTTCTGTGACGTCCTTGAATTCATTCGTATCAGCGTAACCTATGTCCCTGTCCTGCTGCAATAAGCCGCCGGAAATGATTCGATATTCCAGTTTGTCCTGATTACTCGTGTCCAGTTCCAGCAGTCTCATATCCTTGCTCTTGTTTTTGAGGAAATCAAGCGCATCGTTTTCGAATGAGGGAGCGATTATAACCTCCACGAATTTCCCTTTCAGGAATTCTGCTGTTGCCAAATCGAATGGTTTGTTGACAGCTATCACGCTTCCAAACGCACTCACAGGATCACCTTCCCATGCCCTTTCCATCGCTTCTCGAAGCGAGTCGCCGGTTGCGAGTCCGCACGGATTGTTGTGTTTTATTATCGCAACCCCCGTACCGGAAATATCCGCAATCGTGTCCACCGCTGACTCAGCGTCGACGTAATTATTGTACGACATCTCCTTCCCATGCAACTGCTTGGCCGAGACCAGTCCATCGTTTCCCGGGGACCTGAATACCTTTGCTTTCTGATGCCAGTTCTCTCCGTATCTCAGCTGCTTACCCCCGAGGAATTTCATTCTAACGATTTCCTCGTTGGCAAATCTCCTGCTCAGGAACTTGTCAATCGAAGAGTCATAGTCTGCGGTCCTCCTGAATGCCTTGAGTGCAAGTGACTGGCGTTTTTCAAGAGATATATTTCCTTCTTTGAGTTCTGAAAGGATTGAATCATAATCCTTCGGATCAGTAACTATGATGACGTCTTTGTAATTCTTGGCGGATGATCTGATCAACGTCGGACCGCCAATATCGATATTTTCAATCGCTTCGTCTATGTCCACGTTTTCTTTCGAAACCGTTTGTTCGAACTGGTAAAGATTTACAACGACCATTCCTATCCCTTCAATACCGTGTTCTTCCATCTGCTTTACATGATCCGGGTTATTCCGAACGGCGAGGATACCACCGTGTATTTTTGGATGTAACGTTCGAACGCGACCGTCCATGACTTCCGGGAAGCCTGTATAATCACCGATATATGTGACAGGAACTCCGCTTTCCTTTAGGAGTTTTGCAGTTCCTCCGGTAGAAATGATTTGTGTACCCATCTCCGACAGAGCCTTCGCAAAATCCACTATCCCTGTCTTGTCCGTTACCGAAACCAAAGCTTTCTTGATCATAATATCTTCACCATCCCGTTATCCAAAATAATTTTCCCTTCGGAAAACTTTCTAATCGCTTCAATGAAGCATTCTTGTTCCGCTCTCTGAACCTTGTCTTTAAGCGAATCCGGAGTCTCATCATTATCCACCACAACCGGTTTCTGCATTATTATCGGTCCCCTGTCAACTTCCCCTGTAACAAAATGAAGCGTGCAACCGCTCACTTTGCATCCGCGTTTAAGGACTTCTTCGTGCACGTTCAGATCCATTCCTCCCTCGAATGCCGGGACAAGTGATGGATGGATGTTGACAATCTTGTTATCGTAATGATCACAGAACCATCCGGAAAGGATTCGCATGAACCCGATCAAAAGGATAAGATCAACATCCCTTTTATCGATCTTATCCGCCATCTCTCTATCGAAATCCTCTCTTTCCTTCCCTTTGTTATCAATGTATATCGCTTCTATTCCGTGCTTTCTGGCACGCTCAAGAATGTATGCGTTCTCTTTATTGGAAATCACTATAGATATTTTAGCATCCAGTTCGTCCCTTTCGATGGAATCTATTATTGCCTGCATGTCCGTCCCTTTCGTTGAGCCGAGAACAGCGATGTTTATAGTCATAGCACACCCCGTGTAATATTTTAAATCTAATTGACCTAGGTTTTTTATTGTTAAGTGATGCGTATGTTCTTCCACGTGATCATGACAACGGAATGCAACGGGCAGTGCTACTACTGTTACCAGAAGTCTTTAGAAGACATGGAAGAGGAGCACGATTTCGACATAGACTACGATGTTCCTTGCACGATATCATATGATCTTGTAAAACTGAAGGCATTCTTAGCGAAGGACCCTGATCCAACAGTCACGTTCTACGGCGGAGAACCGCTGATGCAGATCGACAAAATAAAAGAAATCATGGACATGATCGAAGCTAGGTTCATGATTCAGACTAATGGTCTCCTTTTGCATGAACTCCCGAAAGAGTATGTGAACAGGTTACACACAATACTGGTTTCGATAGACGGAAACAGAGATACCACGGACAAGTACAGGGGCGAGGGAGATTACGACAAGGTGATGGAGAATCTGAAACTCATACGAAAGAACGGCTTCAAAGGCGAAATAATCACAAGAATGACTATCGAGGAACAGGACATCTTTGGAAACGTTGTTCATCTCCTAGAAAATAGCGACTTTCCCTTCGAATCGGTGCACTGGCAGATGGACGCCAACTTCTGGGAGCACGATTATGAAAAGAGGAATTTCAGCGAATGGTCTGAGAGTTCATATAATCCGGGTATAAGAAAACTCATCGAATATTGGATCGGGAAAATGCAGACAGGTCGAGTAATAATGCTATATCCTTTCGTTGATATAATCTATGATCTTCTTCACGGAAATAAAACATTCCTTCGTTGCGGGTCGGGCTATACGAATTTCACCATCCTCACCAACGGAAAGATAATTCCCTGCCCGATAATGGTGGGGATGAAAGATTTCTATCTCGGGGACCTGTCGTCTGACCCTAAAAACCTGCAGATGGATTATCAATGGAAAGAACCATGCGGTTCCTGCGACATCTTCGAAAAGTGCGGAGGACGATGTCTTTATTCCAACTATTTAAAGCCCTGGAAGAAAAAGGGGATGAAAGAGGTGTGTGACACCGTACGCTTTTTGATCACAGAACTGGAAAGAAGGTTGCCGGAAATAAATGAACTCATAAACAACGGAACGATAACGATCAATGATTTTGATCATATCAAGTACAACGGGGCCGAAATAATTCCCTGATAATTTTCGTAGTCAGTTGGTCAAGGCTGCCCAGAACCAGATCGGCCTTCGAAAAATCGCCTTTCTTCGTGTATTCGCTCGGAACGGCTATTACCTTCATACCCGCTGTCTTGCCCGCTATCACTCCCTTCTCCGCGTCCTCCACTACCACACATTCCTCTGGTCGGAAGCCGAGTCTTTTCGCCGCGTTAAGGAAACCCTCCGGATCCGGCTTTCTTTTTTCCACATCTTCGTTGGTCACTATCACATCAAACACATTCTTGATTCCTATGATGTTCAGTGCATTCATCACTTCGTCCCTTCTGGATACGGAACATATGGCTTTCGGGAATCCATCCATCCTTTTGATGCATTCCTTCGCTCCTTTCATTGGTTTCAGAAGCTTCATGTGGTTATTTTCGTACCATTTCCTTTTCTCCTGCCTGATATTGTCAGGATTTATATCAATCCCTTTCTCCTTTACGTATTTTTCCACGCTCCCTCCTTTTGACGTCCAATAATCGTAAAATTCTTCTTTGGTCAGCGTGAGCCCAAAAACAGCGAACGCGTGAGAATACGCTTCCGCGTAAACAGGCTCGCTGTCTATCAGAAGTCCGTCCAGATCGAAAATTATAGCCTTGATCATGAAATCCCCTTTATTCCTATAATTGGGGAAAAACCGTTAAAAATACGCATAAATCATGGCAACACTTAAAAAGCTTTATTTGAACTATACCTCTGTGATACCATGTTTGCGTACTTCGTACTTGGAGGACCCGGTAAGAGGCAGAAAGCTCTTAGTAAGAGTCGTGCAAAGCCAACTATAATATTAATGAATAAAAGACTGGGGCATTATTCTCTTGACGTTGCTAATGATGCAGGTTTTACCCATTCCTGCGGATTAGTTCAATACCAAGCGAGACACATGAAAGATAGGTTCTTGGCTGAATATGGAGGAAAAATGGAAATGGAAATGATCGCCCCATGGGATATAGAACCTGAGCACCAGACAGGGATTTTCAAAGGTTCCGCTGATGCAGTACGGCAGGCATCATATTTTTATGATAAAAGGAATTACGGGAAAAAACCAATCGGGATATTTTCAGGGGATATAGTATTCGACGGGGATATCGGAGAACTTCTTGAAAAACACGAATACACGAAGAGGAAGGGAGGACTTGCTACTGTCGCTTTCATGAAAATTGAAGATTCGGAAAGACTGAAAGATTTCGGCGTGGCCAAAATTGATCAAAAAGGAATGGTTACGGAATTCTTTGAAAAGTCTAAAAACCCACCGACTGATATAGGAAATATCAGTTTCTATATGATAGAACCGGAAATAATAGATTTCATTCGAAAACATCCGGAATACACTGATTTTGGCGGACATGTTTTTCCAGAAGCGTCAAAGGAAGGTCTTGTTTATTCTCATATATACGATGACGTTTTGTGGATGGATATGGCTGATGATGCGGCAATACTTGATGGTCACATGATCATAAAGGATCAGATGAAAGAAGGAAAATGCAAACTTAAAATAGATCCGAAAATGAAATACGTCGAAGAAACGGATTCCGTGATACATGAAAGTTGCAGAATAAATGGTGGTAGATGTAACATACACGAAGAGTCGGTTGTGAGGAATTCGGTTCTCGGTGAGAGTACCATAATCAAGCTAATGACACTTGAAGGTGGGATGAAAGCTCCGAAAATCGAACGTTGCATAACTTATGGGCACGCTACCGTACTAGGTGGAACTGATGCCCGTAATACGATATTCGATCGCTATTCGATCACAAAGCATGCTAATATCCACGGTACCCCGAAGAGTCCGGTAGTTGTTGGGAGGAAATCGGAAATAAGCGGACCTTTGAATATTATTTCTGGTATTCACATATATCCGAATTCAATCGTGTCTGTTAACTCAAAAAGAAAAACCCATGTTCTCAGTGAAGATGTTGGGGAAACCGAAGTGAAGATGGTTTAATCTTTTACGAACGATTCTGCAGAAATTATAGTGTTTTCCATCAGCATGATCACTGTCATCGGTCCGACCCCGCCAGGGACAGGTGTTATGTAACCGGCCTTTTCTTTGACCTTATCGAAATCCACGTCTCCGCAGAGCTTGCCGTTCTCGTTTCTCGTGGTCCCCACGTCTATCACCACAGCCCCTTCTTTGATCATGTCTTCGGTTATGAAACCGGGTTTTCCGGTCGCGGATATGAGGATGTCTGCTCTTCTGGTGTGGAAGGGAATGTCTTTGGTTCTGGAATGGCAGACGGTTACGGTTCCGCTTTTTTTGATCATCATTGCTGTCAGGGGTTTCCCGACGATGTTTGATCGGTTGATTATGACGACTTCCTTCCCTTCAATTGGTATGCCTTCGATCTCAAGCATCTTCATTATCCCTTTTGGTGTGCATGACTCGAATGCGGTTTCACCTATCAGGAGGTTCCCTACGTTAACCGGGGAGAAGCCGTCCACGTCCTTGGATGGAGCGATGGAATCTATCACCTTCTTCTCGTTTATTTCCTTCGGTAATGGTAACTGGACAAGAATTCCATGGACACTACTGTCGTCGTTGAGTTCTTTGATCTTTTCGAGAAGCTCGCCTTCGGTTATGTTGTCCGGATATCTCACCATATCCGAAGCAATCCCTATTTCCTCCGATCTTTTCATCTTGCTTCTAACATAAACATCCGAAGCGGGATCATTACCGACGAGAATCACGACCAGCTTTGGGGTTATTCCTTTCTGTTTGAGCACGCCGACCCTTTTTTCAAGTTCTCCTTTTACATTCCCTGCGATCTCCCTTCCGTCAATTATCTTGGCTGTCATGCTACAATCTTCCCCTGAGCATTTTAATGTGGTCGATCCTTTTCTGGATCAGTTCATTCGTTCCGATGTCCCTCCTGAAGAACACATTCCCTTTGACTGAACCCAGTGCCTGCTGGGCTATTCTTTCCGCCTCTTCCAGTTTTTCAGATATCCCGACGAATGCTATGGCTCTGGAACCTGACATGTACAATCCATCCGGTTTCTGATCAACCGCTGCGAAATACATGTTGGCATTTACCATGGAGTCAACTTCGATCTTTTCCCCGCGTGCGGGGTTGGTCGGGTAACCGTTCGGTACTATGTACTTGCAGACTGTAGATTTGTTGTCAAACTCCGCCCTGACCTTGTCGAGGTTGCCGTTGATTATCCCGTAACATATTTCGATAATGTCGCTGGAAAGTATCGGAAGGACGTTCATCGCTTCCGGGTCGCCGAGACGGGCATTGTATTCGATCAGCTTGATGCCGTCTTTCGTAATTATGAATCCCCCGTACATCACTCCCTGATATGGATTTCCGGTTTCCTTGCGTATGGCGTTGGCCATGTATACCGTTATCTTATGCGCATCTTCCACATCTTTCATTTCAAGAAACGGAAGCAAATGGTCGGAACATGAATAAGAGCCCATACCGCCCGTGTTTGGCCCGGAATCGCCATCGTACGCTCGTTTATGATCCTGTGCCGGCGGAGAATCAAGGACGTGTTTTCCGTCAGTAAAACTTTGAAGCGAGAATTCCTCCCCTTCTAAACGTTCTTCTATGACGACTGCCGGATGCTCCTTCAGGACCTCTTCGCAATATTTAACCGCATCATCCGCATCTTTCAGATGTTCTCCATGAACTTTGACACCCTTTCCACCGGTAAGACCATCCGGCTTTACTACGAATGAATCCAGCGACTGGATGAAATCCTTCAGTCCGCTCATGTCAGTGAACACCTGAAATTTAGGCATACCCGGAATGCTGTATTTTTCCATTAGCGTGCGTGTGAATGATTTGGATGTTTCCAGTTTCGATAAATGTTTCGTCGGTCCCACTGAAGGTATTCCGATACCCGCAAGCGAATCGACGACACCGAAACTCAGCGGCGCCTCCGGACCCACGACGCAGAAATCAGGTCCAGTCCTTTTAGCGAATGCCTTTATCCTTTCCATGTCATCATAATTTCCCACTTCCACTGCATTCGAAAGTTTGGTTATACCCGGATTCCTCGCGCTAATATATGAAAAAAGTTCCGGGTTCTGTGGCGATCTCAGAATTGCCTCAGCAATGGAATGTTCTCTTGCACCGTTTCCTATCAGAAGTACCTTAACCATAAAATCACCTCAACCTTCCATTTCCCAGTATCTTCTTCCCAGTGTTTTCTGGGTCTTCATATTGTCTGAAATTTCTTGCGCTTTCTTTGTGGGATATTCTCCTGTCAGACAGGCCATGCAGATATTGTTCTTTCCCAATTCTATTGCATCAGCCAGTCCTTCTTTTGTTTGATAGCACAATTTGTCGACTCCTAATTTTTTTTCTATTTCTTTGATACTGTGGTTTGCCGCTATCAATTCTGAGTGATTGGAAATGTCTATCCCGTAGAAACATGGTGATATTATTGGAGGACATGTGACCCAGAAATCCACCTTCTTCGCTCCCGCGTTTTTCAGCAGATTTACCATGTTTTTCGACGTAGTTCCTCTAACGATAGAATCGTCAACCAGAAGCACGTGCTTGTCCTTTATCACGGACTTTATTGGATTAAGTTTCATTTTTACGGAAATGTCTCTGGTCTTCTGGACCGGCATTATGAATGTTCGGTAAATGTACTTGTTCTTTATCAGGCCCTCTGCCAGAGGAATCCCCGTAACGTTGGAAATACCCTGTGCCGCGGGCCTTGCGGTATCAGGAACCGGTATCACAACGTCAGCATCGCTCCTGAAATCTTTTGCTAGGTTTTCCCCTAGTTTTACTCTTATATCATATACAGTCTTTCCCTCAATGATGCTGTCCACCCTGCTGAAATATACGTATTCGAACATACAGTGCTTCCTGTCCGGCTTCACGAGTTGTTTCCTTTCAATGTTCCCGTCTTTGTGCATCGTTACCATTTCTCCCGGTTTAACGTCGCTGACATTGTTTATCCCGTTGACATTCATCGCCACGCTCTCGGATGCGAACATGCACGTGTCACAGTTTTTTCCAGTACATAACGGCTTGAATCCGTTCGGGTCACGGAATGCCACTAAGTCACCGTCCCCTGTCATCATACCAGCGGAATATGAACCTTCCAGATTTCCCATCACGTTTACCAGCGAATTTTCTATATCCTTCGAGTTTATGAGATGATCTGAAAGCAGATGAGTAATAATTTCTGAATCACAGGTTGTCTCGATCTGTCTTCCCTTCCCCGAAACAATTTTTTTCAGATCCATATAATTGACAAGATTACCATTGTGGGCGAATGCTATGCCTCTCATAGGATGGCTGATCTTGAATGGCTGAATGTTAGAAATGCATGAAGAACCTGTCGTAGAGTAACGAACATGACCTATGCCGGTGTTCCCCTTGAGAGTTGAAAGAGAGTTGTCTGTGAAACATCTGGACACCAGTCCCATTTTCTTTTCCAGATGTATGTCGTTCCCGTTCAGCGTCGCTATACCGGCGCTTTCCTGTCCCCTGTGCTGGAGGGTGATGAGACCGTTGTATATCATTCTGGAAATATCTTGCTCCTCTACAGAACGTATCCCCAAAACACCGCATGCTTCTTTTAGCAATAAAACACCTTGTTAATCAAATCCAGAAATTCGCGGGATTCCTGAATTTAGTATTATGTACTTATGATTTTTAAAGGTTGGTTGTTCATAAAGATTTAGTGGTCTCATGATCTGTTTAGGAATCGAATCAACAGCCCATACGTTCGGTGTGGGCATAACAAATGACAAGGGAAAAGTCCTTGCCAACGAAAGGGATGTTTACAAACCGAAAGCTGGTTGGGGCATCATCCCAATGGACGCTGCTGATCATCATAAGAAGGTCGCCAGAGCGGTTGTGAAGAAGGCGATGGAAACAGCGAAACTGAAAGCGAAAGACATAGACATTATTTCATATTCCCGCGGTCCGGGTTTGCCTCCGTGTCTTTATGCGGGAGCGAACGTTGCCAAGGAACTGGCTAATGAATTCGTTGTCCCGCTGGTTCCTGTCAATCATTGCGTTGCCCACATAGAGATAGGACGAGTAACGACGGGACTGGACAACCCGGTGGTTGTATACGTATCCGGGGCGAATACCCAGATAATATCGTTTGCCGAGGGATGTTACAGGGTTTTCGGGGAGACAATGGACGTTGGAATAGGGAACGCCCTGGACAAGTTCGGCAGATCGGTCGGACTGGATTTCCCTCAGGCACCGAAGATAGAAGAACTCGCGAAAAAGGGGAAGTGGGTGGAACTACCTTATGTTGTCAAGGGAATGGATCTTTCCTTTTCCGGAATACTCACAGAGTCACTGAAAAAACACAAACTCGGCGAGCCTCTGGAAAACGTGTGTTTCTCAATACAGGAAGTTTTCTTTTCAATGCTGACGGAAGTGACGGAAAGAGCGCTCGCTCATTTGGGGAAGGATCAGGTCCTCCTTACTGGTGGAGTGGCCGCCAACAAACGCCTTCAGGAAATGCTCGGTACCATGTGCTCGGAAAGGGGAGGGAAATTCAGTGTTGTCCCCCGCGAATATTCGGGCGACAACGGCGCGATGATCAGCTGGAACGGGATCATAGCTTACCAGTCAGGAGAAACTTCGAAAGCGAATGACGTTGATTCTGTCTGGAGAACGGACATGGTAAAAATAGGATGGATTTAATCCTTTTCTTCTTTTTTCTCTGAAAAATGCGTCAGGTCCTTCCTGCATTCTGTGCAGATGAACTGTTTGTTGATTGGATACACACCGTCGAAACATGCCTTGCACGTATCTGAATGTCCTATCGCATCGTCAAGCTCTTTGATTGTCGGATAACATACCTTGTCAACGTTGAGTTTTTTTGCGACCTGTTCCCCGATCTCCTCAACGCTTCCTTCCAGTCCCTGCGCCGCGAATGTCTTACCCTTCGGATCCTTTATGCACGGATAACAAAGCGGTGGACAGGAAATCACTGCGAATATCTTGTTCGCTCCCGCATTCCTGAGCTTGTACACCATACCATCCCTTAGAACGGTTCCTCTCACTATGCTGTCGTCTCCGCATGCTATGTTCTTCCCTTTTACGTGTTCGCTGTTTATGAAAAACTTCACCCTCGCGGCCATCTCCCTTTCCTTCGGATTCTCGACTTGGAATGTCCTCTTAGCTCCTGGGTTCTTTATGGAAATCTCGTCGAATGGTATGAACTTGTTTTTCACTTCACATAAACCCTGCTGGTATCCTATTGATACCCCTCTCCCGGAATCTGGTGATGCAATAACCACGTCAACGTCTATTGGATATCTTATTGCCAGCTTTCTTCCGAGCTCCTTTCTTACGGTGTAGACGTTCCTCCCTTCTATCGTTGACGTAGGGTCGGCGAAATAAACCCATTCGAACGAACAATGTGCATGCCTGTCCCTTTTCAGTACCTTGGAATCCACTCCGTTTTTTGTTATGATCATGACTTCTCCAGGTTCTATGTCACGGATAGAACCGGCTTCCAGCATGTCCAGCGCTTTTGTTTCGGAAGCGACTATGTGCATCCCGTCTTTTTTACCGTAACATAACGGCTTGATGCCTTTCGGGTCACGGAAGGCGACGAGGCAAAGCTCATCACCCTTCCTCGCGAGGATCACGACGTTGTATGGTCCCCTGCCGTCAAGTTTTTCCATCAGCTTCTCTACGGCGGTATAGACGTTACCTGTATCCCTGAGATAAGATAAAAACAGCGTCCTCATTATGCTGTCATGTTTCCTGTCCCCGAAACCCAGCAGCACACCGTCCATCGCCAGCGATATGTTCACGTTCCTTTCACCCCACTGTTCAACCGGCTGAAGGCCGCTTGATCTCTCGTAGAGAGTATGACCGATTCCAGCGTGCGGTTCCATGCCTCTGAGTGTTTCGATTTGGTCCTTGATGAAATAGTATACCAGACCTTCGCTGGTCATTGTATGGAAATAAGTCCCGTCGTTAACGCTTATTCCGCACCCCTCTTCCCCCCTATGCTGAAGTGCGGTAAGCCCGTAGAACAATTCGTTTGCTATGTTTTTTTTATCTGCCGAATACACCCCAATTATCCCAGACATCTCAAAACCATTTTAGACTATTTGAAAAAATCAGATAGTAAACATTAACATTGGGATTTTTATAATTTGTCTTTACCAAAGCGCCCGTTTTGTTATGGCTGGGTTTGAGGAAGTTTTTAAACCTTTCTTGTTCCCTCGGATTTTTTAACTTAAATTACAAATGTTATCCATGAGGATTGCTATCATATCAGATTTTCACTTTGGTTTCGGGTCAGGCACGGAACGGGAAAATGATCCTTATGATGCGGTAGCCGAAGCATTGGAAAAATCGAAGAAATGTGATCTTATATTGATGCCGGGAGACCTTTTCGACTCAAGGAATCCTGATGCTGATGTACTTTCAAGATCAATGGAAATCCTCCAGAAACCGCTTCTCGAAAAGAGCGATGTTCGTTTTTCCGGTTTCTGCGGAAACAAGACGCAGGTTTCTGAAATGGCACTGATGGGAATACCCATGGTCGCCATACACGGAACGCATGAAAGAAGAGTCAAAGGTTTGATCAACCCAATTCAGGCACTTGAAAAGGCGGGATTCCTTATCCATCTTCATTGTAACGGTGTGGTGTTTGAGAAGGATGGGGAAAAGGTCTGTATACAAGGATTGTCCGGTGTCCCGGACCAGTATGCGGAGTCCGTATTGAAGGAATGGTACCCTAAACCCGTGGAAGGAGCATTTAATATATTCGTTCTCCACCAATCCATCACAGAATTCCTTTACGCTGATAATACCATAGACATGAACAAACTCCCGAAAGGATTCGATCTTTACGTAAACGGTCATATACATGACTCGAAGGTTTCCGAATATTCCGGAAAGAAGTTCATAATTCCCGGCTCACTGATAGCGACACAACTAAGGAAAGAAGAGGCGAAAGAACCGAAAAGCTTTTTTATTTTCGATACGAATACCGGGAAGGAGGAAAAGGTTTCGCTGGAAAAACAGAGAAAATTCTTTTTTGTCGAACACTCTGATCATTTTAATGAAGAGATGGAGAAACTGATAAACGAAAACATGGATAAGAAACCGATAGTCAGGGTTTCCTTTTCTAATGAATTTGATCCATCCGAGATTGAGGATATAGAGACGAAATATTCCGGTAAGGTCATACTTTCGATAAAACGGAAGAAGAGTGATGAAAAGAAATTCGACACAAAAACACTTGAAGAGCACAAGCTTTCCGTGGATGAACTCGGCAAGAAACTGCTTCATGAAAATCTGGAAAAGGATGATCTGGATCCGAAAACATTTGAGAATGTGTTCGTTCTCCTCAGTGAGGGAAAGGTGGATGAGGTGAAGGAAATTCTGGAAAGTATTCCTGTCGAGAAAAAATCGGATCCAAAAAATGAAATAAAAAAACCATCAAACGATTATGTTAAGAAAGAAAACAAAGAAAATAAACCATGTCAGGTGGCTTTGAACAGTTTTTAATAAAGGCAACCAAATACTTATCATGGACAGTTTCTCAAGAACGCTCAGAGATATTGAAACAATAAAAATACAGGGGGCAGAGAACGTCGCTATCGCTGCTATAAAGGCACTGAAGACCAGATTGAGAACAAAAAAATATTCAGACAAGAAACGGATGTTTTCCGACATAAAGGAAGCAAAAAAACTGCTTTTCAAAACAAGACCCACTGAACCGCTTATGAGAAACTCTCTAAATTTCGTTACCCATGACATTGATGATTATTCCGATTCTAGCACTTCTGAGATAAAGAAGATGATATTGCTCAAAGTAGACCAGGCGCTTTCGCATTTCAAGGAAGCGGAAGAGAAGATCGCTTTGTATGGTTCGAGAAGGATAGAAGAAGGTTACGTTGTCTTTACTCATTGTCATTCTTCGTCTGTTGTTAATGTTTTCAAATCAGCCAGGAGTCAGGGAAAATGGTTCAGGGTTTACAACACGGAGACCCGCCCGCTATATCAGGGAAGGAAGACCGCGAATGACTGCATCAAGCTGAAGATACCCGTTACGATGTTCGTGGATTCCGCCGCGAGGGTTGCCATCAAGAAGTCGGATATAATGATGATAGGATCAGATGCTATGACGGCTGAAGGAAGGATAGTGAATAAGATCGGAAGCGAGATGTTCGCGGTCATAGCCAGCAAGTACGACGTTCCTGTTTACATATGCATGGACTCATGGAAATTCGACCCGAAAAGCATAGTGGGATATGACGAGGAGATAGAACAGCGTTCGTCGAAGGAGATATGGCCAAAAAAACCGAAAGGCGTACGGATAGAGAACCCCACGTTTGAAAGGGTTCTGCCTGATCTGGTAACCGGAATAATTTCTGATCTTGGTTTGTATCCGCCTGAAGTGTTCGTTGAAGAGGTCAAAAAATCCTCGTCGTGGATGTTCAAATAGGCAAGACAGCTTGGATAATTCGGAATAAACTGTCATTCTAAATAAGGAATGATGACTTTCATTTATTGTTTCAAACCATCTATCAAAAAATAGATTTCATTGCTTCCTTATGTCGGGACTTTTTTCCACGTCCACCACGAACTTTCCCCTGAGGACGTTTCTTCCGATTATCATGGGATATCTCATATGTGAACGATCATTTAGGTTAGCCTGCGTTTTCAGTTTCTGTCCGCCTATTTCCAGTGTTATTTCCACTACCGGCCTTTCCTTGACTATCTTTGTCGCAGGAGCCTTGACTCTCATGGTTCTGACAGTTTCACCGACACCTATCTCTTCCGCGATCTCCTTGTCGAGCGACGTTACGGCCGCGCCGGTATCTACCAGCACCTCCAAATTAACGGATTGCTTCTCACCGGTCACTTTCACGTTTTCCAAAAGACCTAAAGTTCCTTTCACCATAAAACCACCATATAGAACTGTATTTCATATTTGTGAAAGCTTTTTAATAAATATCGCCGGGATAGTATTAACATGAAATTCATGGATCATCCGCTTTTGAGGAAGGACGCTCTCCAGTCCAGGATTTACCAGGAAACCATTCTGGCGAAAGCGGTTGAAAACAATTTGTTATGTGTTCTGCCGACCGGTTTGGGAAAAACGCCGATAGCGATAGTTCTTTCTGTTTTCAGGCTGGAGAAATTCCCTGAATCCAAGGTAATGGTACTCGCTCCCACCAAACCCCTGATAGAACAGCATGAAAAAAGCTTCATTGGTACGATAGATATCCCGGAAGAGGAATTCGTGCTTCTGACCGGGATGGTAAAACCGGCAGAAAGGGAAAGGATGTACAAGAAGGGAAGGATAGTGTTCGCAACCCCGCAGACGGTTAAGAATGACCTGGAAAACGGAATACTTTCGATGGAAGAATTCTCTCTTATAGTTTTCGACGAGGCTCATCACGCCGTCGGGGATTATGCCTACCCGTATATCGCAAAGAAATATTTGTCGGAAGCTAAACATCCGAGGATACTCGGTCTCACGGCTTCCCCTGGCGGAACCAAATTAAAGATAAAGGACATATGCTCAAACCTGGGGATTGAAAAAGTCGAAATAAAGACGGAAATAGATCATGATGTTGGTCCGTACGTCAAGGACAAGAACGTGGAATTCGTTGACATTATCCTCCCGGATACATTCCTCAACGTTAAGACGTATCTGGATAAGGCGTATAGGGAGCGATTGAACAAACTGAGGAAGGTCGGTTTCACCAAGCCAGTGCGCCTCATCAACAAACGTGACCTTTTGACACTCCAGCAGAGACTGATGGACGGACTACGAAAGGGGAACAGAAAGAATTTCTGGGGTGTTTCCCTTGTCACTCAATCGATCAAACTGGAACATGCTATCGGTCTTCTGGAAACCCAGGGAATCCAACCACTGGAGGAATACCTAAAAAAACTACGTCAAGAGACAAGCAAGACAACGAAGGCACTACTCAACGATAAACAGGTTTCCCATGCAATTTTCCTCTCCAACGAACTTTTCGAAAAGGGAGCAAAACACCCAAAGATATCGAAGCTCTGTGAGATCGTGAGTAAACAGTTTGCCGAGGAAAAAGATTCCAAAATAATTGTATTCGCCAATTACAGGAACACTGTCAGAGAGATTGCAAAAAGCCTGGGGGCAATCGAAGGCTCCAAACCAATCGAATTCATGGGGCAGCGGGAAGGTTTTACACAGAAGGAGCAGAAACAGAGGATAGCCGATTTCAGATCCGG